>JBOGIW010000621.1:0-5036 GCA_050748045.1 Vicinamibacterales bacterium
GCATGAATGCCAGGTGATCGGATCGCCGTCAGTGAGCTGTTTTGGTCACCGTGACGCGCGGCACCGGACAGCCTTCGACGACGGCCGGGAAGGGCATGGGAGGATAGCTGCCGGTTTTCTGACCCACCTGCACCCAGTTGTCGAGGAGCTGGCTGTTGTGGTGGCTGACCGCCGCGGCAGCCACCACGAACTGCGCGCCCACGTCCTGCGACTGTCCGAAGAACGACAGCACCTCCCAGCGGCCGCCGACCACCTCCGCGCCGCCGCCCCCTTGCGGCCACCAGCCCTTCAAGCCGCGAATGCTGATGAGCACCCACACGTTCGCAGTCGTCGGCACGGTGGCCGTTCCGCTGATGACCGCCTGCCGTCCCACGTTGGCGCCTGGCTGTGGCGCGTCGATCTTGATGTCGCAGGCGTCCGCCGCGGGCTTCGGCGCCTGATCGTCTGCGGCGCCCACGAGGATGCCCGGAGCGAGGCACACGAGACACGCCGCAGTGAGCCACCAGCCGTTCATCATACAAACCTCCTTGACGTCACACAGTCCGGATCCCGGTTTCCGATCGCGGCCGGCGTCAGGTTCCCGCCGCCTCGGCGAGCGCCGCCTCGAGCACGAGGCAGGCACCGCGAAAATCGTTTGAATCGTAGAGCCCGCGCGCCCTGGTCACTGCGGGTGCAAGGTGCTCCTTCATGTCGCCGGGCGCAACGTTCGACGCGTTGAAGAAGGCGCGCGCGCATTCGGCGTAGAGCGGGACTTCCCGGTAGTTCCGAGCCAGGGCGAGGAGACGAGTGAATTCCGCCATCTGCGCCGCCTGGCGGCTCGTGACAGCCAGCCTGTTTGCAAACGCCCGGTCCGCGGGTGTGGCAGCCCTCGTCATGAGGCCTTGAGCCAGCCGTTCGGCGAGCTCCGGCGACACGGACGTGAGGACCTCGAGCGCGGACCGGCGTGCCTCCTGGCTACCGCCCGTGATCACCGGCAGGAGCACGGAGGCAAGCTGCGCCTCCGAGATCTTCCGCTGCCGTTCCACCTCGTGCGCCTGGGCCTCGATCTGCCGTTGTTCGTTCGCACGCTGCGCGGCGGCGTCGCGCTCGGCGACGAGCTGCTCGCGATAGCTGACGCCGAACGGCAGCAGCACGCCGAGCAGCGGAATCACCGCCACCGGCATGAGAATCTTCAGCTTGTCCCAGAAGTCCTTCTGCGGCGGGCTCCCCCCGGCGTCAACGGTTGAAGGTTCCAGGGCCGATGGCATCGAAGACTTCTCGCGAATCCCGCGTGGTCGGCGTCAGTCTGCGGCACGTGTGACTGTACGAGGCATGGCACGGCGCGTCAACAACCGGGTGAGCCTCGCGCCGGCCGGGACCTTCGTCGTGGGCGGGGCGACAGGGTTGTCGCCGGGCTCGTCGCAATGGTCGCGGTCGTGGAGGTTTGCAACGTGGCGCCGCGCGAGGGATGATCGACCTGGAGCTTCGGAGGACGGCTTGATGCGGATCCGATCTGTATTGGCTATCGTCCTCGCCGGCGCCGGCGGATCCTTCGACGCGCGCATGCCGGCGAACGACTTCGATCACACGTACGCCGGCTATGCGCACGTGCTCCAGTACGTCCATCCACCTCGCGTGGATTACGCGGCGCTGACGGCCGCCCGCGCGACGCTCGACCGCGTCGTCGCGAAGCTCGACTCGCCACCGGCGCGCGCCGAGCCGGGGTGGACCCGTGAGCAGCGGATGGCGTTCTGGATCAACGCGTACAACGCCTTGACGCTCCGCGCGATCGTGGATCACTATCCGATTCAGTCCGGTTGGTTTACGCGGCAGCCGCGGAACAGCATTCGTCACATCGACGGCGTCTGGACGGATCTGACGTGGCGGGTGGCCGGCCGAACGGTCACGCTCGACGATATCGAGCACCGGACCGTGAGACCAGTCTTCAAGGACGCCCGCATTCATTTCGCGCTGAACTGCGCGTCCATCAGTTGCCCGCCGCTGGCCGCGGAGCCGTACCGGCCGGCGACGCTCGATGCGCAGATGAACGAGGCCGCGCGCGCGTACCTTGCGAGCCCCGAAGGCTTGCGCGTCGATGGCGGCACGCTCCGGGTGTCCAGCATCTTCAAATGGTACGGCGAGGACTTCGTCGCCGAGTACTCCCGGCTGGGGCCGGGCGCATGCGACGCACACGAGCGAGCGATTCTGGGCACCGTCATCAGGTACGGACCACCAGCCGCCGCGGAGCTTGCGCGAAGCGGCCAGGCACGGATCGCGTTTCTTGACTACGACTGGAGCTTGAACGATGTCTCGCGCTGAGCCCACCGCGGCCTCGAGGAAGCGATGCGACGGCTTCGCGATGGCTCCACGACGAGCGTCCACGTGTACCTGAATGTGGACAAGGCCCTGTCTAGCGGGCGGAATCCAGTCCGAGCAACAACCAGGTCAGGAACGCGACGGCGAGCTTGACATGCCGCCAGTCTCGCTGGGATCGCGGCGGCACGCCTGTCAGGTACGGGCCGCCGAAACCCTGGACCCGAACCGGTGGGGTCCGGCAGATCCGCCCACCAGACGTCGCCTGCGCGATGCTCACCACTCAGCGTTCTGGAGTATGCGCCGCGCCGCGGCAGCGATGAACCGATCAGGAGCGGCCTCCCCGAGCTGCTCGATGACCGTGTTCATGTCCTCGGTCACTTCGTCCGGCGCATGGCGCGCGAGGTACTCGGACAGGGCTTCGGCATACAGTTGGCTCCGCGACTTCCGCGTCCGCTTCGCATAGCGCTCGGCGCCATGATACACGTCGTCAGGCAGCGAAACCGCCGTTTTCATACCGGTAGGATAACCCGGCAGGCGCTCGGGCCAAATGCTGAGGACGCGTCGGACTGCTGCTCAGGCTGGCGTACGCGTATGGCTCGTGCGGCGGCACCACGCCTGCTGTCTGGAACCCGAGGTCGCCTCGTACCATCGCGCCGTGCCGGCAACGTCGGAGACCAGGAAGGTCGGCACGGCCGAGGGGATCACGACCTCGCTGGCGGAGCTGCTGGAGCACGCGTCATGGCGTTCGTCCCTGGCGGCGGGCCGTCACTTCGATCTCGATGCGCATCCTGGGATCGGCGAGGCCCGCCGATATCATCATCGCGGCCGGCCGGACATCGCCGAGATACCGGCGCAGGATCGGCCAGCACTGCGGAAACTCAGCGACGTCGGGAAGCACGTACGTGACACGCACCACGTCACGCATGCTGCATTCAGCCTCGGCGAGAGCGGCTTCGATGTTCCTCAGGCACTGCTCCGTCTGCTCGACCACGCCCGGCGCGATCGTCATCGTGCGGTAGTCGAATCCGGTCGTTCCTGACACGAACACCCAGTCCCCGTCGACGACCGCTCGAGAGTAGCCGATGTCGCGCTCGAAGGTGGAACCCGAACTGATCAACTTTCGCGTCATCTCTGCCTTTCGAGAGGCCACGGCGGGCTGCGTCTCCATCTCCCATAGCCGCGGGTAACGGCGCGCGAACCCGGATTCCGCCACCTCCAGCAGGCCTGTATAGCCTACCGTGGGCGCCTCGTACCAGTAGGTGGTAGCGCCGCGGCGCTCGTATCGCTGCGGCAGCAGCACCAGAGATCCTTCCGGGACATCGAGCCATGCGACTGGCACGTCAACGGCCTCGCCGATACCGAGCGCTACGCGGCGCAACTGCAGAAGGTTCGTTGCCGGAGTGAACCCGAAGTCGAGGTCCAGGCAGGATTCGAGACCGAGTGTGGAAACGCCGTTCACGCGCCATTCGCCCGCTTCATCGCGATCGACACGGACATCGATCGCCTGGGCGCCTATCCAGCCGGTCACTCGACCCTGCCGCGACCGCCACGCCTCATCGCACTCGACGGCGTATTCGATCCGCGCGGGGCCGAGCGCGTGGCGGAAGAGCGCGGCGCCTTGGAGGGTCCAGCCTTCGGTCGTCTGCTCGAGGAGGCACGCGTCGTGTCCCGGAGTGTCGAGGCGCCGCCACAGAACCGGGATGGACATCGCTGCCTACGTAGTGCTCTTCCCGAGGCGAACGATCTCCAGCACTCGGGCGCCGCGGGGCGAGAGTCGATAGCCGACATCGAGGCTCTCGGTCAATCCCATGCCTTTCAACTTCCTGACGCGCTGCTTGAAGGTTTCCTTCTCCTGGCCCGCGAGCGCACAGAGATCGCCGGCCCTCAATCCCGGGTGCGCCGTAATCAACTCCAGCACGCGCCGAGTCCACGGACCATCCGGCGCACGCGCGTCGAGCCTCCTCAAGCGCTCGACGACGTCGCGCCGCTCACGGTCAGTCAGTTGCGCCGATTGACGGAGCTCGATTCTCGGATCAGGACGCAGCCGCCCCAGCGTGATTCGATAGACGGTGCCCTCTCCGACTCGGCGCAGGTCGTTCAGGAGCGCCGCAACCGATTCGTATCCGGCCCTGCGCGCGTCCTCGAAGGAAATCTGGTTCAACGACACGGGATCCACAGCGCGAATGCCGAGCTGGCCGACCGGCGTCAGGAGCGTCCCGCCCGCGCGCACCGTTGGCCGCCGCCAGCGTCGAAACGCCACGGTGATCGTCCCATCGCGGATACGCTGGAGGACGTCGTTCCGCAGGAGCATGATGCCCTCCTATCGCCCCGACTCGTTCCAGCCGGACCGAGATGACTTTGCGAGGCTCAGATTGCTGGCGGTTCGTGCCGGCCTTCGCACCCTCCGCCTGCGCCCAGCGCTCGAGCACGGCACGTCGCGGTGCGGCTTGGTCGATTCGGTTCGACGGGGCGATTCGCTGTCTCCGGATTGAACGCGGTCGTGCGCCGACCGCTAGTCCCCTGGAACCGTGATGGGTCGCATAATTCCCAGGCGGGGCATCCCGGCTCGCTGCGTTGCTCCTCCCTCAAATATGGCCAATATTCTCGGTCGTCGCGCCTTGCGATCCGGGCGCCGCGCTCCGGGACTTATGCAACCCATCACGGTTCCAGGGGACTAGGACCAGAACACCGCGAAGGCGTGCGTCCAGCGGTTCTGCCGGAATCCTGGAATGCACCAGAGC
>JBOGIW010000622.1:0-7084 GCA_050748045.1 Vicinamibacterales bacterium
CTGCAAGGTCGAGGAAGAGAAGAAGGCCTGGGCGCTCATCGACGCCGGCTACGACGGCTCGTTCACGGGCGTCGCCTACGGCTCGGTGTTCTTCCAGAACTCCAACAACTCCGTCCGCGTGACCGATGATTTCATGCGCGCCGTCCTCGACGACGCGGAGTGGGAGACGAAGGCGGTGCTCACCGGCGAGGTGATGGACACCTGCAAGGCGCGCGACCTGATGCGGCGGATCGCCTATGGCACGTGGGTCTGCGGCGATCCCGGCATGCAGTTCGACACGACGGTGAACGACTGGCACACGTGCCCCGTGACGGGCCGCATCAACGCCAGCAACCCGTGCTCCGAGTACATGTTCCTGGACGACTCGGCGTGCAACCTGGCGTCGATCAACCTGATGAAGCTCGTCAGGGAGGACGGCGAGCTCGACGTCGCGGCGTTCAAGGCCGCGTGCCGGACGCTCATCACGGCGCAGGAGATCATCGTCCCGAACTCGAGCTACCCGACGAAGGCCATCGAGAAGCACTCGCACGAGTTCCGTCCGCTGGGGCTCGGCTACGCCAACCTCGGGGCGCTGCTGATGTCGCGCGGCCTGCCGTACGACAGCGACGAGGGGCGGGCGTACGCGGCGGCGATCACCGCGCTCATGACGGGCGAGGCCTACGCGCAGTCGGCGCGCATCGCGCGCGATCATGGCGGGCCGTTCGGCGGCTACGAGCCGAACCGCGACGCGTTCCTGCGCGTCATGCGCAAGCACCGTGACGCCGTGAGCGAGATCCAGGCCAGGCACGTGCCGCCCGATCTGTACGGCGCCGCGAAGCAGGCGTGGGACGAGGCCGTGGAGCTTGGCGAGGACTTCGGCTACCGGAACGCGCAGGCCACCGTGCTGGCGCCGACCGGCACCATCGGCTTCATGATGGACTGCGACACGACCGGCGTGGAGCCGGACATCGCGCTCGTGAAGTACAAGAAGCTCGTCGGCGGCGGCCTGATGAAGATCGTCAACGGCACCGTGCCGATGGCGCTCGAGAAGCTGGGGTACACGAAACCGGAGATCGAGGCAATCGTGCACGTCATCGACGAGCACGAGACGATCGAGGGGGCGCCGTTCCTGAAGGAGGAGCACCTGCCGGTCTTCGACTGCGCCTTCAAGGCCTCGAAGGGCAGCCGGTCGATTCACTACATGGGCCACATCAGGATGATGGGCGCCACGCAGCCGTTCATCTCGGGGGCGATCAGCAAGACGGTGAACGTCCCGCGCGAGGCGAGCGTGGAGGAGATCGAGAAGGCGTACCTCGAGGCGTGGAGGCTCGGCGCGAAGGCGATCTCGATCTACCGTGACGGGAGCAAGCGGACGCAGCCGCTCAACACGTCGAGGGCGGGCGTGGCGGATACGCGGCATGCCGGCGCGGAGATCCGCGAGGTCGTCAAGGAAGTCGTGAAGGTGGTGGAGACGCCGAAACGGCGGAAGCTGCCGGACGAGCGCGCGTCGATCACGCACAAGTTCGACGTGGCGGGGCACGAGGGCTACATCACTGTCGGCATGTTCGAGGACGGGACGCCCGGCGAGATCTTCCTCGTGATGGCGAAGGAGGGGTCGACCATCTCGGGCTTTGCGGACGCCTTCGCGCAGGCGATCTCGTACGCGCTCCAGTACGGCGTGCCGCTGCAGGCGCTCGTCGACAAGTTCAGCCACGCGCGCTTCGAGCCGTCGGGGATGACGAAGAATCCGGAGATCCGCTTCGCCAAGTCGATCGTCGACTACATCTTCCGGTGGCTGGCGACGAAGTTCCTGAACAAAGAGGCGCAGTTCCGCGCCGGCGTCAACGTGCGGGACGATGGCGAGGCGCAGCCGGTGGCTGCGGCTCCGGCGCGTGCGATCCACCTGCGGGATGACGCGAGGCCGAAGACCTCCGATTTCGCCGCGATCCAGAACCAGGAAGACGCGCCGCCCTGCAGCACGTGCGGGAGCATCATGATCCGCAACGGCTCGTGCTACAAGTGCGCCAACTGCGGCACGACGAGCGGCTGCGCCTGACCGCGGGCGGCCGGACGGGCGCGATGAACGTTCGGCCCGCTCACGGTCCGATGGCGTTCCACCGGACGACGCGCCAGTCGCCGGCTTCCGCCGCCAGCGCCGCGGCGTAGCCGTCGTCGATCGGGAGCGGCACGATCCGCCAGTGCTCGAGCGCCTGCCCGCGCGCCTGACAGGCGCGCAGGAGTTGCGGCGCGTCCTCGCGCCCGAGGCTCACCTCGAAGGCGTCGAGCGGGAACGTGAGCCCTTCGCCGACGGCCTTGATGAACGACTCCTTGCGCGTCCAGCACCGGAAGAACGCCGCGCGGCGATCCGCCTCCGGCAGCGCCCGCAGGCACGCGGCCTCGGCGGCGGAGAAGAAGCGGCCCGCGAGGTCGAGCTCCTCGATCGGACGCTCCTCCTCGACGTCGACGCCCACCTCGCGGCCGAGCGTCACGGCCAGGAGCGCCCGCTCGCCGCCGTGCGAGAGGTTGAAGCGCAGGTCCACCGGGGGATCGACGAGCCTCGGCTTGCCGTACGGGCCCGTGACGAACCGCAGCGACTCCGGCCGCCGATCGAGGCAGCGCCCGAGCGTGACGCGCAGCCAGCCGTGCGCCGCGACGAACCGCCTCCGGTCCCGATCGAAATGAAACCGGCCTGCCCGACCGCGTTCATCGTCGTTCAGCACAGAGGCGTCGGCGGGGCCATCCAGGAGGATCCGGATGACGTGCACGTCGCCCGGCAGGAGGTCGAGGCGGGCTGGCCACGCCGGGTCGCGCATGCGCCGCGATGTTACCATCCGGGAATCCAGGTCCCATCCGCGAGCCCATCGAAACGACACGGATGAGACGCCCGGGCGGTGCTACCATTCCGAGGCTGGTGCTCGATGAGGCTCACGCCGCACGGACTTGTCGTCATCGCGCTCGTCGCTGCCGCGTGCGCCGGCGAGTCCGATCGCATGCCCTCGCCGTCACCCATGGTGACCGGGCTGACGATCGCCGGCGTCACGATGCCGGTGCGCGTGGGACAGTCGGTACAACTGACCGCGACCGCGACGCTCGCCGGCGGCACGACGCGTCCCGTGACCGATGTCGCGACGTGGCAGTCGTCCGATCCGCGCGTGGTGACCGTCGCGCGAGGGCTGGTCACGGCGGTGGCGGTGGGGACCACGACGATCGCGGCCACGTACCAGGGCGCGACCGGCTCGACAACGGTGTTCGTCTTTGCGCAGCCGCCGCCTCCTTGATGAGGCCGGCGTGTGATCCTCGGGTAAGCATGAAAGAACCGCCTATGCCTGTCCAGCCGAAGCCCGACAACTATTCCACGGTCTCGCCGTACCTGGTGGTTCCCGGCGCTCAGCGCGTCATCGACTTCCTCGAGCGGACCTTCGGCGCGACCGCGCTCCGGCGGTACGACATGCCCGACGGGTCGATCATGCACGCGGAGGTGCGCATCGACGACAGCGTCATCATGATCGGCGACGCAGGTCCCGAATGGCCGCCGGTTCCGGCCTTCCTGCACGTCTACGTGCAGGATGTCGACGCGACCTATCGGCGCGCGCTCGATGCCGGCGGCGTGTCCGTCGAGGCCCCGCGGCAGAAGGACGGCGATCCCGATCGACGGGGCGGCGTGAGGGATCCCGGCGGCAACACGTGGTGGATCGCCACCCAGGTTCCCTAGCCGGGTCGCATGCCCACGTCGACGCGTCATGGCCGACAAGCCCGCGTGTCTCGTCGTGATGCTCGTGTCAGGCATGCTGGCGGGCCTGTCATCCGCGGCGCCCGAGGGGAGGGATGACGAGGCCGCCCGAGCCGTCGTCGCGGCGCCAGACGTGGCGGCCGCCGTGGCGGAGCTGACCAACGCCGAGCGGACGCGCGCGGGTCTTGCCGAGCTGCGCGCGAGCCTCCGTCTCGTGCAGGCGGCGCAGATCCACGCCGAGCAGATGGCGCGGCTGCGGCGTCTCGATCACGTGCTGCGGGACGCGGATCATCCGCGCCCGGAGGATCGCCTGGCCGCCGTGGCGTACAGGTGGCAGGCCTGGGCCGAGAACGTGGCATCAGGCCAACGCACGGCGGCGGAAGTGGTCGCGGGCTGGATGCGGTCGCCCGGGCATCGCGCGAACATCATGAGCTCCTCGGTCACCGAGCTTGGAGCCGGCTACGCGCGCGACGCGAGCGGGCGGCCATACTGGGTCCAGGTGTTCGGGCGACCACTCTCCTGAACGGAGGTCCCATGGATCTGACCGGTCTCTTCAGCAGCCTCTGGGGCGCGGCGTTCATCATCATCGTCGTCGTCATCGTTCTGGCGAGGCGGGGACGCCGAAGGCTCGGTCCAGGGGCCGCGGGCGCGATGTACGATTGGGAGACGCGCGACAAGCGCCGCGCCACCGAGCTCATCGTCGAGCATCGCGCCGAGGCGCGCGATCCCGAGCGCGCCCAGGGCAACCTTCCAGACCTCGAAACGCCCGCGCGGCCTGGCTCGCGCCTCGAGCCGTGAGTGAGATCGACGTGACTGCACTCCGCCGGACGTGAGGACTGTGACGGCGTCCGGCAGCGCCCAGACCGTCGCCACCGAAGCGCGGTCCGGCCTGGATCCGTGGGCTCGAGCCGATCTGCCGATCCCGCCCGCGCCGAAAGGGCTCGGCTGGCTGACGGCCGTCGGCCCTGGCGTGATCGTGCTGGGGCTCTCGATTGGGAGCGGCGAGCTTCTCCTCGGTCCCGCCGTCTTCGTGCGGCACGGGTTGTCGCTCCTCTGGGTGACGACCGCGGCCGTCGTCCTCCAGACGATCTTCAACACCGAGGTGATGCGGTACACGCTGGCGACAGGAGAGCCGGTGTTCACCGGCTTCATGCGCACGCGCCCCTCGCCAACCGCGTGGGCGTGGGTCTACGCCGTGCTCTACCTTCTCCAGTTCGGCTGGCCCGCGTTCGCCGGCACCGCGGCCGGCGCCTTTTTCTTCCTGTTCTGGCGCGCGCTTCCCGGGCCCGCGGACGCCTCGACGATCTACGTCATCGGCATCGGCATCTTCCTGGCCTGCGTCGCGGTGCTCTCGGTGGGGCGGCGCATCGTGCGCACGCTCGAAGTGCTCAACTGGGTGCTCGTCGTCACGACGCTCGGCGGCTTCCTCGTGCTGGCCGTGCTCTTCGTGCCGGCGAGGACCTGGCTCGCCGGGACCGTGGCCCTGGCGGGCTTCGATATCGCCACGCGCGGCTTCAACCCGATTCCCGCAGGCGCCGACTTCTTCCTGCTCGGCGCGCTCGTGGCGTACTCCGGCGCCGGCGGCGTGGCGAACCTCACGCTGTCGAACTGGGCGCGCGACAAGGGCTACGGGATGGGGGAGCGTGCGGGCTACATCCCCGCGGCGGTGGGCGGCACGCGCGTGCACCTCGCGCACGCCGGGTTCACCTTCGACGGCCATCCCGACGCGATGCGGCGGTGGCAGGGCTGGTGGCGCATCGTGTGCGCGGATCAGTGGGGCGTGTTCTTCACGGGCGCCGTGCTCGGGATGCTCCTCCCGGCGCTCCTGTACGTGACGTTCATCCCGCACGGCCGCGACATCCAGGGGCTCGGCATCAGCGCGGCGCTGGCGTCGAGCATCGGCGCGAGGTCGGGCCCGCTCGTCGCCGGCGCCGTCGCGTTCCTGGCCGCGTGGATCCTCTTCAAGACGCAGCTCGACAACTTCGAGGGCATGGTCCGCGCCATCACCGACATCCTCTGGACCGGCAGTCCGCGCGTGCGCGGATGGCGCGGCGGCGACGTCCGCGCCGTCTATTACACCGTCCTCGCCGTCCTCGTCGTCTGGGGCATCGTGGCGCTCGGTCTGGCCCAGCCGATCGTGCTGCTGAAGGTGGGCGCCAACGTCGCCGGCGCCGTCTTCATCCTCGCCTCGCTGCACCTGCTCTACGTCAACACGCGGCTCCTGCCCGAGCACGTCCGGCCCCCGGCGTGGCGGCGTGCCGCCCTCGTGGCGATCGCGCTCTTCTACGCCTTCTTCGTCACGCTCTCGCTCGGCAGTCTCTGGGCGCGCTGAGGCGGGTGGTGCGCGGCGTACTCGGAGGGATCGACCAGCGCATCGATCACAACCGGCCGATCCACGCGGAGGGCGTCGCGCACGGCCTCCTCGAGCGCATCCATCGTGTCGACGCGCCGCGACCAGGCGCCGAAGCCGGCGGCGACAGCCGAAGTCGACAGGGCCGTACTGCACGCCGTACGTCTCGTACCCGCGATGGCGCTGCGCGAGGTCGATGAGGCTGAGGGCGCTGTCGTTGTAGACGACGGTCGCGAAGTGCAGGCGCTCGCGCACGCAGGTCTCGAGCTCGGCGAGCGTCATGCCGAAGCCGCCGTCGCCGATCGTGCAGAGGATCGGCCGGTCCCGAAACTGCAGCCGCGCGGCCATCGCGGCCGGGAAGGCGTAGCTCATGGCCGACAACCCGTTCGACTCGAAGAAGGTGAGCAGCTTGTAGGCGGTCCACGCCGGCGTGGTGATGGACTTGATCGATCCCACGTCGGTCGCGAGGATGGTGTCGCGAGGGAAGAGCGTGCGGAGGGCGCGCGTCAATTCACAGCCGGAAAGCCCTTCCGTCGGAGCGGTCGCCGGGCGGAGCACGCCGTGCAGGCGATCACGCAGGCGCGCGACCGCGTCCGGCTCCCAGTCGAAGGGAGCCCACGATCGCCCGCCGAGCGCCGGGAGCGTGGTCCGCAGGTCGCCGATCGCCTCGGCCCGCGGGCGGAAGGCGCCCGACGCGATGCTCACGGGCCCGATGGACACGAGCGGACAGGTCTGATGCCACAGCTTGTCGGACTCGACCGGCTCGAAGCCCACGCCGACGAGCAGGTCGGCGCTCTCGAAGAGCTCGACGATCACCGCGTCGCCGGCCACGCCGGCGCACACGCCGGCGAAGCGCTCGTGATCCTCCGAGACGATGCCCTTGGCCTTGGGCGTGACGAAGGTCGGCAGACGCATGCGGTCGACGAAGGCGCGGACCGTCGCGGTGTCGGTGCACGGGTTCACGTCGAGGCCGACGATGAGCACAGGCCGTCGCGCCGCCGCAATCGCGGCGGCGACGCGCTCGA
>JBOGIW010000623.1:0-8482 GCA_050748045.1 Vicinamibacterales bacterium
CTCCGCTTCTGGACCGGTGAGGAGATCCGCGACCTGTGCGCGCAGCTCGCAGGAGGCACGGGCGTCGCCATCGAGCCGGTGGCCATCGTGGATCGCTCCATCTTCGTCGGACGACACATCGATACGCGGGAGTACGGCTGCCGCCTTCCACCGCTGCGAGGTCTCGTGAACCGGTTGTACGAGCAGAACGTGCGGACGCGGCTCGAAGAGCTGCGCGTGGACCATCGCCTTGCCTCGCCGAACGAACCCGTCGAACGGTTCTTCCTCACGCTCACGGAGAGCTGGAACCGCGTCCTCGACTTCACGCTCGCGCGGCTGAGCTGCGGGCATCTCGACCCCGTGGCTCTCGAGGGCTGGCGCTCGTTCCCGCCGGCGCTTCAGGAGGCGCTGATGACCATGGACCGGGTGGTGGAAAGCGCGTCCGTCATCGACGTCGGAGACACGCGGGCCAACGTTGTCGAGCCGCAGCTCGCGTACGTGCTCCAGCGCCTCGAATACACCCTGCAGGAAGGTCTCGGCTGCGGGCACGGCCTCCTGGCCGTGCTGCGCATCGGTCCAAAGGGCTGACGCTCTCGGCACCGAGCGGATGGCAGCATGATCGACACCATAGGGCTGACGAAGCGCTATGGGAGCGCCGTCGCCGTGGACGACTTATCGCTCCACGTGAGCGCGGGCGAGTTGCTGGTGCTCCTGGGCGGATCGGGGTCGGGCAAGACGACGACGCTCAAGATGGTGAACCGGTTGATTGAGCCGAGCGCAGGGCGGGTCACCATCGACGGCCAGGATGTCGGCGCGATTGCCGCGCACGAGCTGCGGCGCCGCATCGGCTACGTGTTCCAGCGAATCGGGCTCTTCCCGCAGATGACCATCGCCGAGAACGTCGGCGTGACCCTCACGCTTCTCGGATGGGACGCGATCCGCATCCGTCGCCGGGTCGACGAGTTGCTGGAGCTCGTTGAGCTGTCGCCCGATCTCGTGCGGGACCGGCGCCCCGCGGAGCTGTCGGGAGGGCAGCAGCAGCGCGTCGGCGTCGCGCGGGCGCTCGCCGCCTCACCGCGAGTGATGCTGCTGGACGAACCATTCGGCGCCCTGGATCCCCTCACGCGGGACCGGCTGCAGCAGTCGTTCCTGACGATTCGCCGGCAGCTCGAGCTCACCGCGATATTCGTGACCCACGACATGGTCGAGGCCCTCCTCGTCGGCGATCGCATCGCTGTCATGAATGAGGGGCGACTCATCCAGGTCGGTACACCGCGCGAGCTCCTCCAGGCTCCTTCAGACGACTACGTGCGTCAGCTGATGGACACGCCGATGCGGCAGGCCCGGCTCGTCGACACGCTGATCGAGGGGAACCAGACGTGAGCGAACAGCTCGCGCTGCTCCCCGGCTACCTGACCGCCCACCTGCAGCTCACGCTGTTCGCGCTGCTCGTCGGGACGGTCTTCAGCATCCCAGCCGGTGTGCTCGTTGCGCGGGTACGCTGGCTCGACCAGCCGGTGCTGGGGACCGCGAGCGTCATTCAGACGATTCCGAGCCTGGCGCTCCTCGCTGTTATGGTGCCCGCGCTCGCGGCCCTTGGCCTGACCAGCATTGGCTTTCTTCCGGCGTTCATCGGCTTGGTGTTGTACAGCGTCCTCCCGATTCTTCGTAATACCGTCACGGGGCTCGCCGGGGTCGATCCGGCGTTGATCGAGGCCGCCCAGGGCGTGGGCATGACGCCCGCGCAGCGCCTGCGCCGGGTCGAGTTGCCGCTCGCGATGCCGGTCATTCTCGCGGGCGTTCGGACGTCCACGGTGTTGACAGTCGGTGTGGCTACGCTCTCGACGCCGGTCGGGGCGCCCAGTCTCGGCAACTACATCTTCAGCGGGCTCCAGACGCGGAATCTCACGGCGGTGCTCGTCGGCTGCGTCGCGGCGGCGGTCCTCGCGCTGTGCCTGGACGGTCTGGTGCGGGCGCTCGGCGCCGCGATCCTCCACCGACGGCGGGGATGGACCGCGACTGTCCTGGCGGTGCTCGGCGTGCTCTACGCCTACACGGGAGCGTCGTTCGTCCAGGAGCTGCGCGCCCGGGACGGCGGGCGGGTCGTCATCGGCGCCAAGACCTTCACCGAGCAGTACATCCTCAGCCGGATTCTCTCCGGACACATCCGGGATGTCACGGGTGCTGCCACCGAGGTCGTCTCGTCGCTCGGGTCGACCGTGGCGTTCGACGCGCTTCGCGCGGACGAGATCGATGTGTACGTCGACTACTCCGGCACGATCTGGGCGACGATCATGCGCCGCGACACCGCGGCCACCAGTCGCGACGCCGTGCTCGACGAGGTACGCCAATTCTTGAAGGAACGGTACGGCATCGAGCTGGTGGGGGCTCTCGGCTTCGAAAACGCCTACGCGCTGGCCATGCGCCGTCAGCACGCCGAAGGGGCGGGAATTCGCCGCATCAGCGATCTGACCGCGCACGCGCCTCGGTTGGTCATCGGGGGTGATTACGAGTTCTTCGGCCGTCCGGAGTGGAAGGCGATCCAGGCCACGTACCGGCTGATGTTCGGGGACGAACGCACGATGGACGCCTCGCTGATGTATCAGGTCGCGGCAAGCGGAGAGGTGGACGTCATCAGCGCGTTCTCCACGGACGGACGCATCGCGGCCTTCGACCTGCTGGTCCTCGAGGACGACCGGGGCGCGATTCCCCCGTACGACGCCGTGATCCTGGCGGGCCCGCGGCTGGTCCGCGAACGGCCCGACGTCGTGGCCGCTCTGCAGCAGCTCACGGCCACCATCGATGCCGACCGCATGCGGCAGATGAACCTCGCCGTGGACCAGGATGGCGCGAGCCCCGGCGCGGTTGCCGAGGCACTGCTGCGGGACGTTCGAGAGGAGCGGCTCGGCCGGTGAATCATCCGTCGCTCCAGGACCGGTTTCAGTTGACAGGGGATCCGGGCCGGCGTTACGGTTCCTGACGTGGGATCGCTTCGGCAGTTCGTCGACTCGCGCGAAGGCGCTCCCGATCTCTGTCTCTCCACATCCCGCCGGCACCGTCACGCCTTCAGGAATCTCGGTCGCGGCGTCTTCTGACGCCGTATCCGCATCCGCGTCACTGATCGGCAGATTCATCCGCGTCCCCGTTGTCATCCTGGTCACTCGTATTGACGACCACATCCGCGCCAATCGCGATCGCTGGTCCAAGGGACACAGAGGTGGTCGGGCGGGCGACGGCGCTCTGTGCCGGCTCGTTTTTCGATTGACGCGATTCTGCGGGGGGCGAAGGGCTGGGTGACATTCGTGGTGGCGAGGCGCAAACCGGCAATCAGGGTTCGACGCTGAAGGGAGAAATGATGAATGCGATCGCGAGACGGCCAATGCTCGAGCGGATGCGCCATGCGGCGCTGCTCGACGCGCACACCTATGAAGAAGTCGAGGCCGATACCGGCGCCACCGGCCAGGCGGCGACCGTCGTGGCTATCGTCGCCGTGTCCCAGGGCATCGGCGCCGCGGGGCTCGGCCTGCCGGGGCTCCTCGGCGCCGTCATCGCCGCCCTGCTCGGATGGCTGGTCTGGTCCGGCGTGACGTATCTGATCGGCGACAAGATCCTCGGCGGCACCGCCACATGGGGCGAGCTGCTCCGGACCATCGGATTCGCGCAGACGCCGGGGGTGTTCGGCGCCCTGGCGCTCCTGCCGGTCGTGGGCGGCGCCGTGCGATTCGCGCTGGCGATCTGGGTGCTGGTCGCCGGGATCATCGCGATCCGGCAGGCGCTCGACTTCGGCACCGGAAAGGCGATCCTCACCGCCCTCCTCGGATGGCTGGCGCTCGCCATCCCCATGGCATTGCTGGCCGGCTGACGCGCATGCGGCTGATCGTCCAGCTGCTCGATCTGTACTCGCTTGTTGTGCTGGCGTCCGTGATTCTCTCGTGGGTGCCCACGAATCCGCGCAACCCGGTAGTGACGCTCGTGTCGAGTCTCGTGGAGCCCGTGCTGGTGCCGATCCGCCGTGTGCTCCCGGTCATTGGCGGCTTTGACTTCTCGCCCATGGTTCTACTGTTTGCGCTGCAGACGCTGAAGGAGCTTCTTCCCGCTTCGCATGGATAACCCCACCGCGGTCGCGATCCTCGGCGTCATTGTGCTTGGGGCGTGGTTGTGGCTGCGTCGCAGAAGCGGTGCGCGCCAGGCGGAAACACAGTTGCGCCGCATCTGCTTTGGCGACGACGGCCAAGTGGAGCGGCTCATCAACGTTGAGATGACTCGCACCCCGGGGATCTCCCGTGCCGAGGCGGCCAGCCGCGCGGTTCGGCGGTACCGGCGCGACAACCAATGACGATGGCTGCTGCATGGAGCCCGGCCTCCCGACAATCATCGACATCCCGCACGAAAAGAGGACGTGACCATGCCTACGAAAGCCACCGCCGCCACCCGCAGCTTCTCAGAAGGCGTCGAGGCGATGGTTCGGACCGCCCTCTCCCACATGACGCTCCCTGAGGGGATACCAGCGTCGATCGTTGCCGGCCACTCGGTGTTGCAGGTGCGCTTCCCGGTGAAGCTCGACAACGGGCACTACCAGGTCTTTACCGGATGGCGCGCGGTGCACAGCGATCACCGCCTGCCGGTCAAAGGCGGAATCCGGTTCGCTCCGTGGGTCAATCAGGACGAAGTGGAGGCGCTGGCCGCGCTCATGACCTATAAATGCGCCATCGTTGATGTCCCCTACGGTGGCTCGAAGGGCGGGCTGATTATCAATCCACAGCAGCACTCGGTGGGCGAGCTCGAGCGGGTCACCCGTCGGTTCGCCACCGAGCTCGTGGAAAAGGGCTACATCGGGCCTGGCATCAACGTGCCGGCGCCCGACATGGGCACGGGTGAACGGGAGATGGCCTGGATCGCCGATGTTTACCGCGGTCTCCACCCGACTGAAATCGATCACCTCGGGTGCGTGACCGGCAAGCCAGTGACCAGCGGCGGCATCCGGGGCCGCGTCGAGGCCACGGGGCGAGGTGTCCAATACGTGCTGCGCGAGTTCTTCCGCCACCCGGACGATCTGAAGAAGGCCGGGCTGTCGGCCGGGCTCGCCGGCAAGACGATCGTCGTGCAGGGACTCGGCAACGTCGGATTCCATGCGGCGAAGTTCCTCTCCGAGGAAGACGACGCGCGGATCATTGCGGTCATCGAGCGCGACGGCGTCGTCACGAACGCGAAGGGCCTCGACATCGAGAAGTGCCGTGCCTGGATCACCAGCAAAGGCGGAGTCAAAGGATTCTCCGGCGGCACGTACTCGCCGAATGGGGCCAAGGCGCTCGAGATGGCGTGCGATATCCTCATCCCCGCTGCGCTCGAGATGCAGATCACGGGCGCCAACGCGGACCGCATCACGGCCAAGCTCGTGGTGGAGGCCGCCAACGGGC
The DNA here is from genome assembly GCA_050748045.1 of Vicinamibacterales bacterium. GTDB lineage: Bacteria > Acidobacteriota > Vicinamibacteria > Vicinamibacterales > UBA2999 > CAVYVZ01. Next base: position 5,397 of record JBOGIW010000623.1, read on the forward strand.
CCGTCTCGTTCGAGGGTGACCGGATCCTCTCGAAGCGCGGCGTCACCGTCCTGCCCGACTGCTACGTCAACGCGGGCGGCGTGGTCGTGTCGTATTTCGAGTGGATCAAGAACCTGTCCCACATTCGGTTCGGCCGCATGGACCGTCGGCTCGACGAGATGCGCGGCGAAAAGATCGTGCACGCCCTCGAGGCACTCAGCGGAAAGCAGGTCCCGGAAGACGTCAAGAAGGAGTTGATCTCGGGAGCCGACGAGCTCGCACTGGTGCGCTCAGGGCTGGACGACACCATGCGCAACGCCTATCAGGAAATCCGCGACGTGCTGCACACGCACCGGAAGATTCGCGATTACCGTACCGCCGCGTACTACGTCGCCGTAAGGAAGATCGCCCACAGCAAGATGGAGATGGGCCTGTAATGGGTGCTGGATCTGGAACGCACCGCGGCCGGTTTCAGTTGACAGGGATCCGGGCCGGCGGTACGGTTCCTGACATGGGATCGCTTCGGCAGTCCGTCGACTCGCGCGAAGGCGCTCCCGATCTCTGTCTCTCCACATCCCGCCGGCACCGTCACACCTTCAGGAATCTCGGTCGCGGCGTCTTCTGACGCCGTATCCCCATCCGCACCGCTGATCGCCCGGATTCATCTGCGTCCCCGCTGCCATCGGGGTCACGCGCATCCACCGCACGCGGCATCCGGCGCGAGCGATCACGCTGTGCTTCACGAGGAGCTTCCATGGATAGAGATGAGAGATACGACAGATACGTTGAGGCTCGGAAACGATGCGTCCGTGAAAGGGGGATTTCGACATGACACATCCACGATCCGGCGACACCGTCAGAGTTCGTTACACGGGACGTCTCGATGATGGCCGCGTCTTCGCCAGCTCGAAGGCACAAGAGCCGCTTGAACTGACCGTTGGCGAGGGCACGATGATCCCCGGCGTGGAGGAGACGCTGACGCGGATGCAGCCTGGGGAGGAACGGACCATTACGATTCCGCCCGAGGGGGCGTACGGGCCGTATCAGCCCGAGCTCGTGCTTGCCGTGGATCGGGCGGAATTCCCGAAGGACATCGAACCCCAGGTGGGCCAGGAGCTGCAAGTGCGGCAAGGCGACACAGTGATCGTGATGAGGGTCGCCGAGGTATCGGACGAACAGGTCACGATCGATGCGAACCACCCCCTTGCCGGGCAGAATCTCACGTTCGATTTGGAGCTGGTGGAGATCCGTAGTGAAGGCCCGCGGCGTCAGACCCGAAAGAGATCTGGCTAGGCTGGTACATACAGCGTGCGTACGCGCGTCACGGTTCCCATCAGAGCCGTCTCGGCTTGTGCATAATAATCATCAAAACCCTCTGAAAGAGGGGGTTTCGATCCTTCGCCGCGCACTACGGACTGACCACGCAACAGCCGGAGCCCCGTCCGATTTTACGGTGAAATTTGCGGTAAACGGTTTTTGGTGTCGCGAGGCTCACGCCGATCCGTGAGCCGGAGAGCGCGAAAAATCCGCGCCGATATTGATCGAAATTGATGGTGCGGAACGGGGGACTCGTGCCCGAAGACCCAGGCGCGAAGCGCCGAAGGTCGAGTGCCTGAGTTCCCCCAGACGCACCGAAACGAGCGTGAGCGGTGGTGGCTGTTATCACACTGGCCTTCAGCACCGATCCGATGGCTCGGTGGGCTTTTCCGGATCCTGCAACTTATCTGAGGGTCATGCCGCACGTGGCCCTCGCATTCGGGGGCAACGGCTTCGCACACGGCACCGCGCATCTCGCCGCCGCCGGAGCCGCTGCTGCCATGTGGCTGCCACCCGGCGTCCACCCGGATGCCGAGAGACTCACGGCGTTGACCGAGGAACATGCTCCCAAGGAACGGCAAGCGGACATGGACCGCGTGTTCGCGCAGATGGAGACCTACCATCCATCCGAGCCGTGCGGTACCTGCCGCTGATCGGAGTGGATCCGGCGTACCAGGGGCGCGGGTATGGGTCAGCGCTTCTCCAGTACGCACTCGCGCAGTGCGATCGCGACCGAATGCCGGCCTATCTCGAGTCGTCGAATCCGCGGAACATCCCGCTCTACCAGCGGCACGGGTTCGAGATCATCGGAACGATCCAGGCGGGGACATCGCCGACTATCGTGCCGATGCTGCGTCGAGCGCGCTGCAGTGCGCTGAGCGTCAGAAGAGGAACAGGGCGGCGAGAAACATCGCCACCATCGTGAATGCGATCGCGACCTTCACGACGCTTCCGACGAGGAAGCCGATCCACGCGGCGACGCCGGCGCGTCCGGCGCGACGCAGATTCCGGTGCGTGGTCAGTTCCCCGAGTGCGGCGCCCGCGAAAGGTCCAACGATGAGACCCGGCAGTCCGAACACGAGCCCGAGCAGTGTTCCGAGCGCGGCGCCGGCCATGGCGCGCGGACTCGCACCCATGCGTTTGACGCCAAGCGCGCCGGCGACGAAGTCCACGGTGTAGCTCGCCGCCGCGAGGAGTCCGATCACGGCAAGCGTCCAGCCGCCGACGCGCGTGAACCCGTCCGCCCACGCGGCGAGCAGCAGGCCCGCAAAGATCAGAACCGTGCCCGGCAGCGCCGGCAGCAGGATGCCGGCCAGTCCGACCGCAATCAGAAGCGCCGCGATCACCCACAGGATGATCGTCATCTCTGCGTAGGTTGACGCGAAACCGTTTCAGAGACAACGAGTGACAGAGATCGCGCGTTGCTGCGGATATCGCTCGTGTTCCGCTTTCCATGCCCCAGCCGCGGCGCCGACGCGACCGGATGTTATGGAGATCTCAGCGGCTGCGCGGGCTCGTCGTAAGTACCGCCGGGACAGTTCGCGTCAGTGGGACGAGAAGAGGTGGTGGCCGGCTGGGAGAATCTGCAGTCCGCCTTCGCTGCTTCGCAGCTACGGCGAACAGACTTCGCGTGCGTCGACGACGACGATCGAGCCGATGCGCTCGCTGGACGGGAAAACTCGCATGGCTTGCCAGACGAAGCTCGGCGAAGCCGAGCGAAGTCTGGTGCCGAAGGGGGGACTCGTGCCCGAAGACCAAGGCGCGAAGCGCCGAAGGTCGAGTGCCTGGGT
>JBOGIW010000624.1:0-3306 GCA_050748045.1 Vicinamibacterales bacterium
GCGACGTCTTCGCCTTCAATCGCAGCATCGGGCTGATCCTGATGACGATCATCGGCGGCGTGAACTCGCTCTGGGGACCGGCGGTCGGCGCGGTGCTGTTCCTCGGACTCGAGCAGGTGCTGTCCGCCTACGTTCCCGCGGCGCACCTCGGCATCTACGGATTGCTCCTCATCCTCATGATGCTCTTCGAGCCTCGTGGCCTCTGGTCTCTCGTGGCTGGCGCCCATCAACTCCCAACTCCCAACTCCCAACTCCCGACTCTCAACTCCCAACTCCCAACTTCCAACTCCCAACTCCCGACTTCCAACTCCCAAGGCTCAACTCCCAACTCCGAACTCCCAAGGCCCCACTCTCACCTCCCAATCTTGACTCGCAACGCCCATGGCGCGGAGACGATGCTCGCGCTGCACGCTGTGACGAAGCGCTACGGAGGGTTGACGGCCGTTGACGACGTGACCGTCACGTTCGGCGAGGGGTCCATCACCGCGATCATCGGGCCGAACGGGGCCGGCAAGACGACGCTCTTCTCGATGATCGCGGGAGCGGCGGCGCCCACGAGCGGGCGTGTCGTCTTCGAGGGGCGCGATCTCACGGGGTGCCGTCCGGATGCCGTGTGCCGCGCGGGGATCGGGCGCACCTTCCAGGTCGTGAAGCCGTTCTGGCAGCTCACGGTTCGGGATCACCTCCGCGCCGCGGCGACATTTGGGAAAAGGGGCCTGGCGAACGCCGCGGGCCGGGCCGTCGCGGCGCGGCAGGTCGAGGAGGTGCTCGCGCTCACGGGCCTCGATCGGTCGGCCGAGGCGAGGGCGATCACGCTCACCCTCGCCGACTGCCGCCGGCTCGAGATCGCGCGCGCCCTGGCCACCGGCGCGCGACTCGTCCTGCTCGACGAGACGATGGCGGGGCTGACGCCGGAGGAGACGCGCGACGCAATCGAGCTGGTGAAGCGCGTCAACGGGACCGGCCGCACGGTGATCCTGATCGAGCATGTCCTGTCCGCCGTGACCGGGCTGGCGACGCGCGCGATCGTGATGGACCGCGGCGCGGTCATGGCGGACGGTCCGCCGCGCGACGTCCTGTCGAGCGCCGCCGTCAAGCGCGCCTACCTGGGCGAGGACTGATGCTGTCGCTCGTGAACGTCACCGTCGCCTATGGCCACATCGTCGCGTTGCGCGGCGTGTCGCTCGACGTGAAGCCCGGCACGATCTCGCTGCTGGCGGGCGCGAACGGCGCCGGCAAGTCGTCGCTGCTGCGCGCCTGCTCGGGGCTCGTCGTGCCGGCGGCAGGCACGATCGCCTTCGAGGGGCAGCCGCTCGGCGGCGTCCCGGCCCACCGCGTGGCGTCGATGGGCATTGCCCACGTGCCGGAAGGACGCCGCATCTGGCCGACGTTGTCCGTGCGCGAGCACCTGCTGCTCGCGTCCCATCGCGTGGCGCCCGCGCGGCGCCGCACGCTCGAAGAGGAGATCGTGTCCCTGTTCCCGCGGCTGAAGGAGCGGTGGACGCAGGATGCCGCGCGCATGAGCGGCGGCGAGCAGCAGATGCTGGCGATCGCGCGCGGACTGGCCGCCGATCCCAGGCTGCTCGTCATCGACGAGCTGTCGCTCGGCCTGGCGCCGGTCGTCGTGTCGCAGTTGTTCAAAGCGCTCCAGGCGATTCACGCGCGAGGTGTGACGCTCCTCCTCGTGGAGCAGGCGCTCCACCAGGCGCTCGCCTGCGCGCATTACGGCTTCGTCCTCGAGAACGGACGCCTCGTCGTCGAGGGGACGCCCGCCGAGCTCCGGGACAACGAGGCCGTTCGGAAGGCCTATCTCGCCGTGTGAGGCTCCGTCGATCGGCGGCCGTGGCCGCGCCGGATCGTGACCACTCGATCCGCGTCGAAGGGCCCGAAAGCTTCACGCATGCCGTCGGGCCAGCGCACGGTGATGCCGTCCACTCGCGTGACGGTGCCCAGTCCGACGTGGACGCGCGGGTCGTTGCTCGCGAGGTAGCTGTAGGCGGCGCGAACGTCGGCTCGAATGCGCCGGGCGCCGGCGGTGAGCGTTAGCTCCGCGCCGAGGGCATCGCGTCCGTGCTCCTCGACGACGCGCACGATGAGCCAGTGGCCGCGTTTCGGCGCGACGTTCCGGAGGAGGTGCGCTCCGGCGTCGCGGTTCACGACGAGGATGTCGAGGCCGCCGTCGCCGTCCACGTCGCCGAAGGCGGCCGCGCGGCTCGTGGCGACGAGCGGCTGCGCCGTGCCGCCCCGCGGCCGCAGCTCCTCGAACGTCCCGCCGGCGAGGCCCCGCAGCAGCAGGTTGGGCTCGGCATAGAGATCCGCCGAGAGCCGTTCCGACTGCAGGCCGACGCGGCCGTTCGCCTCGTACAGATCGAGCAGGCCGTCGTGGTCGAAGTCGAGGAGCGCCATGCCGAACCTGGTGAAGGGCCGGCTGATCTCCCGCAGTCCGACCGCCGCGGTGTCGTCCACGAAGTACTCCTGCTCGTTGCGATAGAACGAGTCCGATTCGCCGTCGAGGTTCACGACGAGGAGATCGTGGTCGCCGTCGCCGTCGAGGTCCGCGGCGTGCACGCCCATGCCGGCCTTCGCGCGGCCGTCCTGGTCGAGCGCGACGCCGCTGACGAGGGCGCGCTCGGCGAAGCGCCCGCCGCCCAGATTCATCCAGAGGTGATTCGGCGTCCCGTCGTTGGCGACGAAGACATCGAGGCGCCCGTCGCCGTCGAAGTCCGCGGCGACCACACCCAGGCCGTTGCCGGCCGCGCTCATGAGTCCGGCGGCGGCCGAGACGTTCGTGAAGGTGCCGTCGCCGTTGTTGCGGAACAGCAAATCCGAGGTCGGGGCGTCGTAGTTGCGAGGGCTGCAGTAATCCGGCACGCCCGTCAGGCTGAAGCACTGCTTCTCGGTCGCGGCCGACCAGTCGATGTAGCGCGCGACGAAGAGGTCCAGGTTGCCGTCGCCATCGTAGTCGAGGAAGGCCGCGCTCGTGCTCCAGCCTTTGCCGGCGATGCCGGCGCGTGCGGTCACGTCGGTGAATCGCCCCGTGCCGTCGTTCTGGAGCAGCACGTTGGGACCGAAGTTCGTCACGTACAGGTCGACGTCGCCGTCGTTGTCGTAATCGCCCGCCGCCACGCCCATCCCGTATCCAGGCGCGCCGGCTCCGCTCCCGGCGGTCACGTCCTCGAAGAGGCCGTCGCCGCGATTGCGGAACAGGCGATTGCCATCGCCCTTGTTCGACGGGTCGTCCACGCTGCCGCTCTGCACGAGGTAGGCGTCGAGGTCGCCGTCGCCGTCCATGTCGAAGAGCGCGGC
>JBOGIW010000625.1:0-5865 GCA_050748045.1 Vicinamibacterales bacterium
GAATGTCCAGCTGCCGGCGATCTCCAGCGGTATAAGCACCGGGTTGACGAAGTATCCGACGCGGCGCCGGGTGGACTCGGAGTCGCGGCCATGCGTCGGCGTCGCGACGACGATTGTCCGATCGCCGCTCCATCGATGGAGCGCGACGACGATGAGAGCCAGCATGATCGTAAACGGCGTGGCCCCGTGGCCGAACATCCGCTTCACGCGGGAGCTGACCGCGCGAGCGAGCGTGAGCTCCCGAGCTCCTGCCCGCCTGGATGGGCCCCTGTTCAGTGGAGCTCGATCGATCGGCAGGCGGAGGCTGGCATACGGCGGCAGGACCCCGCGCCAGTAATCGCGCAAATGTTCGCCGGCGGCACCGTCCAGAAGCCGATCCTCCGCCCGGCGCCGCTCGATCATTTCGGCCGTCGTGACCTGCGGCACGGCCTCCAGCGGTGTGCCCGCGTACATCTGCGCGAGCTCGTCGAGCAGGATCACCAGCGACCAGAAATCGGCGATGATGTGGTGAATCGCAAACGCGAGCTGAAACTCACCTTCGTTGCGGCGCACGACCGTTGCGCGCCAGAGCGGGCCGGCAATCATGTCGAAGGGCCGGTGCAGATCGCGCAACGGATCCTCGAGGACCGCATCGGCTACAGCAGGATTCCCCTGGATCGTCAACGGGATCGTGATCGAAGGGTGTATCCGCAGAAACGGCTCGCCATCGTGGTGCTACACGCACGAACGGAGCGCCGGATGCCTCGCAGCCGCGTCGACAATGAACGCTGCAGCTTCTGCTCGTCCAGCGGCGCATGAATGTGGATGACGCGCGCGATGTGCAAAGCGGTCGACGCTGAATCAGGACCCGAGCGTGAATGTGGCCGGGCAACCGATGGACGCGGTGTTGTGGGATGAGCTGCGTGCCGTGAACTGCCGTGAACTGAGTACTCCATTCAGCGACGAGGCGTTCACGAAGCGTTTTGAGGATCAGGCGCTCGAGCTCAGATTCGGCTGGCATGGGCGCTATTTCCACTCGTCGAGCATGACATTCGCACACTACGATTTCGTCGAGGGTTCCCCCATTCATGAGCACTTCCATCCTCAGGAAGAAGTAGACGAAGTGCTTGAGGGCGAGCTCGAGGTAACCATCGACGGCGTTACCCAGATCGCCCGAGCAGGTCTGGTGGCAATCGTGCCGAGCAATGCTCGCCACGCGGTCAAGGCCCTTACTGATGGCCGAGCCATTATCGTCGACTACCCGCTGAGGCGCGATTTCGACTGAGTAGGGGCCAGACAGAAAACGCCTGGCGCCGCTTGACGCGCCCTCGTTGTTCCATCCCTTCCTCTTCACGGCACTCACATATCGTGACGCGTATCGGGCATGGCGAAGTGATTGCCACTCCCTTCCGAACGGAGTGCGTCGTGACCCACGTCGCCACGCATGATCGAAAACATGCGGATCCGGAATTTCACCGGGAACACGCAGATGCCGTACTCGCAATACGTGGCGCGGTTCGCGCGGCATTCCGCCGGTCTCCGGAGTGACCGGGGTCCGAAGAGATCCCTCACTTACGGAGAAGTACAAAGAACTGATGGCACCGATCTGACCCGCCAATCGATGCGTGCGAGTTGAGAGATTGGGAGTTGAGAGATTGGAAGATTGGGAGTTGAGATTGGGAGTTGGGAGTTGGGAGTTGAGATTGGGAGTTGTGTTCAGGACTCCTCGATCGGCGGCACGGGCGCGGCGACGCGCTGGCGATCGACCATCAGGCGGCGGACGACGAGCGCCAGCACGATCAGGATGAGGACTCCACAGCCGAACACGGCGCGGATGCTGCGCGCGCCGACGATGCCGCTGACGACGGGGCTGAGCGCCAGCCCGGCCAGCGACGCGCTCGTGAGCACGCTGAAGCCGGTCGCGTGCACCTCCGGGGGAATCACGGTGCCCGCCGCGGTGTAGGCGGAGGTCATCGCCGTGCCGATGCAGCCGCCGAACAGGGCCATCGAGGCCACGAGTCCCCAGAGCGGCGGCTCCAGCGCGAAGACCGCGAGGCCCGCGGCGCCGACGACGCCGGCCAGGGCAATGACGGCGCGGGCCGAGAGCGTCTGGAGCAGTCGCGCCGCGACCTGGTTGCCCGCGGCCGCGGAAAACGCCAGCACCGAGAACAACACGCCCGACACGACCGGCACCCGCTCCGCGCCGAAGCCGAGCTGGCCGACGTAGAGCGGAAGCACCGGGCCGAAGCTGCGATCGACGAACTGCAGCCCGAAGATCACGACCAGCAGCAGGATGAAGTTCTCGAAGGCGAGGATGGTGCCGAAGGTGACGCGCGAGGCGCCGCGCTCGTCCACGCGTGGCTCGAGCGCAGGCTCGTGGTACAGGACCAGGACGAGGCAGAACGCCAGGCCGTAGAACGCCGCCGCGACGAGAAACGCGTTCCGCAGGCCGACGAGCGGGGCGAGCACACCGCCGATCACGGGGCCGAGGGCGGGGCCCAGGCGGTGGGCCGTCTGCACCGTGCCGATCGCCTGCGCCATGCGCGCAGGGGGCACCGAGCGCGCCGCCATCGAGAGCGTCAGCGCCCCGTAGCCGGCGAAGAAGCCGAGCGCGGCGCGCAGGGCGAAGAGGTGCCAGGCGCGCGTGGCAAACGCCATCGCACCCATGACCATGACGAAGCTGAGGAGCGCGCGCTCGACCATCAGCTTGTGGCCGAGCCGATCGGCGAGGCGGCCCCAGAAGGGCGCGCAGAACGCCGTGATCGCCGGCGTCACGCCGAGCGTCGCGCCGGTCCAGAGCGCCACCTCCCCGTCGTCCTGGACGCCGAGCTGACGGATGTAGAGCGGGAGGAAGGGCATCACGAGCGTGAAGCCGGTGAAGCCCACGAAGCTGGCTGCCGTGACGGCGAGCTGATTCCTGCGCCACCTCACGGCAGTCCGCATACCTGCGGCACCTGTTGCACCTAGAACCGGATCTTCACATCGTCGCTCATCTTCACGTGGATCGAGTCGATGAAGCGCACCTGGTGGTACGGGTGCGTCTGCATCACGAGCGACGTGGTCCGCGTGCCGTCGCCGAAGAACCGCACGCCTTTCATCAGCGTGCCGTCGGTGACGCCGGTGGCGGCGAAGATGATGCGGTCGCCGGAGGCGAGATCCTTCGCGCGGTAGACCCGCTTGAAATCGGTGATGCCCATGGCGCGGCAGCGTTCTTCGTGCTCGGGCCTGGCGACGACGAGGCGCGCGTAGATCTCGCCGTTGAGGCACCGCATGGCCGCCGCGGTGAGCACGCCTTCCGGCGCGCCGCCGGTGCCCATCACGGCGTGCACGCCGCTGCCCTGGATGGCCGCGCTGATGCCGGCGGACAGATCGCCGTCGCCGATGAGCCGGATCCGCGCGCCGGTGGCGCGGATGTCGGCGATGAGCTGCTCGTGTCGCGGCCGATCCAGCACGATGACGACGAGGTCCTCGACCCTCCGGCCGAGCGACTGCGCGATGGCGCGGAGGTTGAACTTGACGGGCGCGTCGAGGTCGACCGCGTCCCTCGAGCTGGGCCCGACGACCAGCTTCTCCATGTAGAGATCCGGCGCGTGCAGCAGCCCGCCCTTTTCCGACGCCGCGAGCACGGCGATGGCGTTCGGCGCGCCGGTCGCGCAGAGATTCGTGCCCTCGAGCGGGTCGACCGCGATGTCGATCGGCACGTACGACCCGCCGCTGTTCTTCTTGCTGTTGGCGAGCCCGACCTTCTCGCCGATGTAGAGCATCGGCGCCTCGTCGCGCTCGCCTTCGCCGATCACGACGGTGCCGTCGATCGGGACGCTGTCCATCTCGCGGCGCATCGCTTCCACCGCGACCTGGTCCGACTTGTGCCGGTCGCCCTGTCCCATCGTGTGCGCGCAGGCGATGGCCGCCTGCTCGACCACGCGCAGGAAGTCCAGCGACAGGTCGGCGGCCTGCGCGTTCGCGTTGTCGGGTGTGTGCATCAGGCCTTCACCGCGCCCCCGGTCCAGGCGGGCAGCTCACAGCGGGTGGGTCGATCGACGCGGTAGCCGAGGACGTAATCGGCTTGCATCACCTTGTGGATCTCGCGCGTGCCCTCGTAGATAACCGCGCCCTTGCAGTTCCGATAGAAGCGCCCCACCGGGTACTCGTCCGAGTAGCCGTTGGCGCCGTGGACCTGCACGGCGTCGCCGGCCGCGCGCTCCGATGCGACGGTCGAGAACCACTTGGCCAGCCCGGTCTCGCGCGTGTTGCGCCGGCCCTCGTTCTTCAGCCAGCCGGCGCGCATCCACAGGAGCCGTGACGCCTGGTAGTCCGATTCCATCTGGGCGATCATCTCCTTCACGAGCTGGTGCTGCCCGATCTCGACGCCGAAGGTCTTCCGCGCGCGGGCGTACGTCGTGCTGGCATCCCGGCAGGCGCGGATCAGCCCCGTGGCCCCGGCCGCAACCGTGTAACGGCCCTGGTCGAGCGCGAACATCGCGACCTTGAACCCCTCGCCTTCACGGCCCACCAGGTTGTCCGCCGGCACCTCCGTCTCCTCCATCTTGAAGAAGCCGGTGTTGCCCGCGAGGATGCCCCACTTCTCCTTGAGCGTGCCGCTCGAGAACCCGTTGAAGCCCCGCTCGACGATGAAGGCGCTGATGCCGGAGGCGTCGCGGTTCCGTTTCTTCTCCAGGTCCGTCCAGCCGAACACGAGGAAATTGTCGGCCACGTCGGCCAGGGAGATCCACATCTTCTCGCCGGTGAGGCAGTAGCGATCGCCCTTCCTGATCGCCACGGTCTGGATGCCGCGGGCGTCGCTGCCGGCGGAGGGCTCCGTGAGGCCGTAGGTGGCGATCTTCCGGCCCTGCGCCTGCGGCACGAGGTAGCGCGTCTTCTGGTCCTCCGTGCCCCACGTGAGGAGCGTCAGGCAGTTCAGCCCGGCGTGCACGGACATGATGACGCGCAGCGACGTGTCGACGTACTCGAGCTCCTCGCAGGCCAGGCCCAGCGAGATGTAGTCCATGCCGGCGCCGCCGTAGTCCTGGGGCACGGAGATGCCGAGGAGCCCCAGCGAGGCCATGTGCGGCAGGATGCTGCGATCGAATGTATGCGCGCGGTCCAGCTCGCGGATCCGCGGGGCGACCTCGCGCGCGCCCCACTCGCGGACCGACTGCTCGAGCAGCCGCTGTTCCTCGTTCAAGTCAAGATTCAGCATGAATGCCTCGTCGACCCGGAAGGTAAACGGAGAATCGTAGCATCGCTCAGCCGCGGGAGACAACGACGGGCGCGCCGCGCGCGAGCCCCAGCCGGTCGGCCGCGCTGCCGCCGCTCACCGCGATCTCCAGGCGTCCCGAGCTGCCGATGAGCGCGCACAGCTCGCGTGCGCGCGCGTCGGCGTACGTATCCACCAGGGGCGCGACCTCGCCCGCGCCGACGGCAATCCGGACGGGCCCGCCTCCGGCGAAGCGGCCGAAGGCGCCGCGGTCGATGCTGGTCACGAGATTGCCGAAGCGATCGACCTTGAGAACCTCGCCTCGCAGGCCCTCGGCCGAGACGACGGCGGCCGGGATCGCGAGCTCGATGGGATCGTGGACGCGGGGGCCGAGGACGGACAGCGGAACGCCGGTCGCGAGCCAGCCGGCGGCAGGGGCAAAACGATCCCGCGCCTCGAACGTGCGACTCACGCGCGGGCGCGCGTACTGCGCCGCCGTGAGCTCCACGACGGTCGCCGGCGCCAGGTCGCGAACGGCCAGCGTCAGGAGCCCGTTGTCGGGCGCCACGAACCGGAAACCGCCGCCCTCGGCCGCGATGCCCCGGCGTCCCGATCCGACGCCGGGATCGACGACCGCCACGAAGATCGTGCCCTCGGGAAAGTACGGGCAGGCGGCGGCCAGCTCCAGG
>JBOGIW010000626.1:0-2025 GCA_050748045.1 Vicinamibacterales bacterium
CACGAGATCCGGATCGCATGAACATCCTCTTCATCGGCGACCTCGTCGGGCGTCCGGGACGCGAGCTCGTGCGGCGGGGCCTGCCCGCGCTCGTCGAGCGTCACGCGATCGATCTGGTCGTCGCCAACGTCGAGAACGCCGCGGCCGGTTTCGGGATCACGCGCGAGATCGGCGACGACCTCTTGAAATGGGGCGTCGACGTGATGACGTCGGGCAATCACGTCTGGGACAAGAAAGAGGCGATCGAGTACATCGGGACGGAGGCACGGCTCCTGCGGCCCGCCAACTATCCGGCCGGCGTGCCCGGCCGCGGGGCGTACGTCGCGCGCACGCGCCGCGACGAGCCGGTCGGAGTGATCAACGTCATGGGCCGCGTCTTCATGGCGACCATCGACGATCCCTTCGCGGTGGTCCTGCAGGAGATCGAGGCCATGCGCCACTGGGCGCGCGCGATCCTCGTGGACTTTCATGCCGAAGCGACGAGCGAGAAGATGGCGATGGGCTGGCACCTCGACGGCAAGGTGACCGCCGTGCTCGGCACGCATACCCACGTCCAGACGGCCGACGAGCGCGTGCTGCCGAACGGCACAGCCTACATCACCGACGCGGGGATGACGGGCCCGCACGACTCGATCATCGGCATGGAACGAGACGCGGCGCTTGCGCGGTTCCTGACCGGCATGCCGACCAAGTTCGAACCGGCCACCGGCAACCCGCGCCTCAACGGCGTCGTCGTCAGTGCCGACGCCGCGACCGGTCGCGCGTCGGCGGTAACCCGCATCAGTTATGGGGCCGCGGATCTCGAGCATCTCGCCGCCGAGACCTCCGCCGCCATCCGATCGTGAGCTCGTTCTACGACCTGCCCTTCGAGGAACCGCCGGGCCCTGAGCCGGGTGAGCCCGAGCCCGCCCCGGCGCCGCGGCGCCGCATTCTGACGGTGACCGAGCTGACCGCGGCCGTCCGCATGCTCCTCGAGGAGCGGTTCGTCGAGATCTGGGTCGAGGGCGAGCTATCGAACTGCCGCGTGTGGAACACGGGGCACATGTACTTCACCTTGAAGGACGGCGGCGCCCAGATCAGGGGCGTGATGTTCCGTTCCTCGCTGCGGTACCTGAAGTTCAAGCCCCAGGACGGCTTGCGTGTCGTCGCGCGCGGCCGCATCACGGTCTACGATCCCAAGGGCGAGTACCAGCTCGTCTGCGAGCACCTGGAGCCCGAGGGCCTGGGGGCGCTGCAGCTCGCCTTCGACCAGTTGAAGCAGCGGCTCGCGGCCGAGGGGCTCTTCGATCCGCGCCGGAAGCGGCCGCTCCCGTCGCTGCCCCGCAAGATTGGCATCGTCACGTCGCTCGAGGGCGCCGCGGTCCGCGACATCATCAAGGTCCTGCGACGCCGCCATCCGAACGCGCACCTGGTCATCCGGCCGGCGCGCGTGCAGGGCGAGGGGGCGGCGATGGACATCGCCCGCGCGGTCACGGCCGTCGGCAGGGTGAAAGGCATGGACGTGGTGATCGTCGGGCGCGGCGGCGGCTCCATCGAGGACCTGTGGGCCTTCAACGAGGAGGTGGTCGCCCGCGCGATCGCCGGATGCCCGGTGCCTACCATCTCGGCGGTCGGGCACGAGACCGACGTGACGATCGCCGACTTCGTCGCCGACGTGCGCGCCCCGACGCCATCGGCCGCGGCCGAGATGGTCGTGTCGCGCAAGGACGACGTTTGCGCCCGCATCGACCGGCTGTCCCACCAGCTCTCGGCGGCGATGCGCGCCTGCATGCGCCGCGTCGAGCTGCGGATCCGTGCGCTCGACGCGCGTCCCGGGTTGGGCGGGTTCCGCGGGCGCCTGGTCCTGCGCGGGCGCCATGCCGCGGAGCTGACGCACGAGATGCGACGGGGCATGCGGGCGGCGCTCTCGCGCCGCGAGCGTGCCTACCAGGCCCTGCGACTGGCGCTCGAAACGTTCGATCTGCGGCGGCGGCTCGGCGACGTGCGTACGCGGCTGGTCGGCGCCGAGGGCCGGCTCGCCGCGAC
>JBOGIW010000627.1:0-2565 GCA_050748045.1 Vicinamibacterales bacterium
GCCGACTTCAGCAGGCCCTGCAGGTCGAAGACGGCGTCGTAGCGCACGGCACGCACCTCGGCCAACTCGCGGAGCAGGCGGCGCCGCCCGGCCCGGCGCAGCAGCGCGCGCGGATCGACGGGGATACAGCGGTCAACGGCGGGGACGAGATCGACGAGATCGACGTAGCGCGGATCGACCATCCAGTCGATTCGCGCCGCCGGGAAGTGCGCGCGCAGGGCGGCCGCGACGGGGATCGCGTGCACCACGTCCCCGAGCGAGCCGAGCCGGACGATCAGGAAGCTCGTCACGGCTTCGCGATCCGCGCGAGGAGGTCGCGCGTGGAGTGGTCCTTCGGATCGCCGACGATGGCAATGCGGCCGCCGTAGGCGCGCACGGTCTCGCGCTCGGGCACGGTGTCCACGGTGTAGTCGGTGCCCTTGCAGTGGACGTCGGGCCGCAGCGCCTCGACGAGCCGCGTCACGTCTGGCTCGGAGAAGATCGTCACGAAGTCCACCGCGCGCAGCGCCGCCACCAGTTCCGCGCGATGCTCCGCCGTGAGGATCGGCCGCCCCTCGCCCTTCAACCCGCGCACCGACTCATCGTCATTGATCGCGACGACGAGAAGGTCAGCCTCGGCGGCGGCCGCCTCGAGGTACCGCACGTGGCCGACGTGCAGCAGGTCGAAGCAGCCATTCGCCAGGGCGACCGTGCGCCGGTCGGCTCGGAGCCGTGCCACGCGATCGAGGAGCGCGTCGCGGGTGAGCACCTCACCCACGCTCGACCGCCTCGCGCAGCTCCGCCGCGCTGACCGTTGCGGTGCCTCGCTTCATGACGACGAGGCCGCCGGCGACGTTGGCGAGGCGCGCCGCCTGCTCGAAGGTCGCGCCGGCGGCGAGCGCCAGCGTGAGGGTGGCCATGACCGTGTCGCCCGCGCCGGTCACGTCCGCAATCTCGTCGGATCCGAAGATCGGGATGTGCACGGTGGGCCGCCCCGGCTCGAAGAGCGCCATGCCGCGGCTGCCGCGGGTGATGAGCACGGCGCGCATCCGCGTCTCGGCCAGGATGTCGCGTCCGGCGCGCTCGAGCGTGCGCAGGTTGTCGTTGATCCTGACGCCGAGCGCCTGCTCCACCTCGGCCTCGTTCGGCGTGCACGCCGTCAGGCCGCGGTAGGCCAGGAGCCGGTAGCGCGTGTCGACGAGGATCGGCGGCTGCCTGCTGTGGCGCCGCACCGCCCGGCGGATGCGCGAGACGAGCGCCGGCGTCACGAGCCCTGACCCGTAATCCGACACGAGCACCGCGTCGGCGCGCCTGACCGCCCGCAAGGCGGCGCGCTCGAAGGCGGGCCGCGCGCGCGCGTCGGGCGGACGCCGCACGCCCTTGTCGATCCGCACGACCTGCTGCTTCGACGAGTGGATGCCGCCGGCGAGGATGCGCGTCTTCACAGGTGTGGCCGCGCCCCGGAGCCTCAGGACACCGGTGCGATCGACGTCGTGATGGAGCGCCGCCAGGAGCCGCGTGCCCGGGTCGTCGCGTCCCACGAGCCCGGCAAGCCGCGCCTGTCCGCCGAGCGCCGCCACGTTGTTCGCCGCGTTCCCCGCGCCGCCGGGCACCACCTCCGTCGAGTCGTACTCGAGAATGAGCACCGGCGCTTCGCGCGACACGCGCGCCACGCGGCCGTACACGAACTCGTCGGCGACGACGTCGCCGACGACCGCAACGCGACGCCCGGCGAGCGCGTCGATCAGGGCGAGGTACTGTCGCGCAGAATCCACCCGACGGCCTCCATCAAATTGTTGAGGATAGCATCCGCGCGCACGCCCGTGGACGGATCGGCCGGCAGCGCCTCGTGCTCGCGTTCGGCGTGGCCCGTCCGGACCAGCACGCTCCTCGCGCCGGCGGCCGTCCCCATGGCCACGTCGATCCACCGGTCGCCGACGACCCACGATCGCGCGAGATCGATGTCGAGGTCGCGCACGGCATCCTCGATCATGCCCGGCTCGGGCTTCCGGCAACGGCAGGCACCGCGGTAGCGCTCGATGACGGCGTCGGGATGGTGTGGGCAGAAGTAGAACGCGTCGATCGATGCGCCGCCACGGGCCAGGCGCCGGCTCAGCTCCTCGTGCGTCGCGACAACGAAGTCCTCCGAGACGATGCCCCGGCCCACGGCGGACTGGTTGGTCACGACCACGGTGAGAAAGCCGGCGCGCCCGGCGAGCCGCAGGGCATCGACTGTCCACGGGAAGAGCGCCATCTGATCGAAGCTGTTGAGGTAATCGACGTCCTCGATGAGCGTGCCGTCGCGATCGAGGAAGACGGCGGGCCTCATCGGGACCACACGGACGTGACGGCGACAAACACCTCGCCCGGCGTGATGCCTCGCATGCACCGGTGATCGATCGGACACTCGCGGAGCATGCACGGGCGGCACCAGACCTCGTGCGTGAGCACGTCGGCGCGGTGGCCCGGACGCGCAAGCGGCCTGGTCGCCTGCTCGTTGGTCGGGCCAAACGTCGCCACGACGGCCGTTCCCACGGCGGCCGCGAGGTGCATGGCCCCCGAGTCGTTGCAGACGCACGCATCGGC
>JBOGIW010000628.1:0-3962 GCA_050748045.1 Vicinamibacterales bacterium
CAGCCGCTGGTGCCGTCTCGCCCTGGCGGCCTGCCGCTTCAGGCTGCCCCGCTGCTTCTCCACTTCGTAGACGATGTCGTCGATTCGCGTGAGGTTCTGCTGCGCCGCGTCGAGCTTCAGCTCCGCCGAGCGGCGGCGGGCCTTGTACTTCGTGATGCCGGCCGCCTCCTCGATCAGCTGCCGGCGATCGGTGGGGCGTGACGAGAGGATCATCCCGATCTTGCCCTGCTCGATGATCGCGTAGGCCTTCGCGCCGAGGCCGGTGTCCATCAGCAGCTCGTGAATGTCCCGCAGGCGGCACTGCGCGCCGTCGATCAGGTACTCGCTCTCGCCCGACCGATAGAGGCGCCGCACCAGCTCCACGTTGCGGCTGATCGGCGGCGGCTCCTGCTCCCCGCCGTCCCCGTATAACGTTCCATGGCCGTTGCCGTTCGCGTCGTGACCGTTGGCGCCCGGACCGCTGGTCACCCCGCTCAGCCGCAGCTTCACCTCTGCGGTCGCCGTCGGCCTGCGGGCGTCGCTCCCGCTGAAGATGACGTCCTCCATCTTGTCGCCACGCAGGCTTCTGGCGCTCTGCTCGCCGAGCACCCACGTGATCGCGTCGGCCACATTGCTCTTCCCGCAGCCGTTGGGGCCGACGATGGCCGTGACGCCTTCGTCGAAGGCGAGCTCGGACCGCTCGGAGAACGACTTGAACCCGGAGATTTCCAGACGCTCGAGGCGCATTCCTTCCCCGTCAGGTAAAACCAGTTGAGCTAACGCGAAATCGGCGGTCAGTCTAACAAGGCCAAGCCATTGTGGCAAGGCTCAAACGACACCACTATATTTTGGGTTGGGGCCCAAAGGCGGGGTGGTGTCGCCACCTACTGCGGTCCGGTCTTCGTCAGACGCGCCTTCGTCAGTTGCGTGAGGCTCTCCGCCTCCGGGAACAGGCTCAGCGCGTGCTGCAACTGGGGATCGATTCTCGCGAGGTTCCTCCGCGCGTCGGCGACGCTGAAGAGGTCCACGTCGATCTCGAAGCGAATCATCGCGCGAAGGAACTCCTTGTCCTTCGCCCACGCCGCCTCGTCGATCTTCACCTTCAACTCGCGGAGATGTGCCTTGAACTCCGTGAGCATCTCATCATCCACGACGAAGTCCGGCGAGAGCGGGCGCGAACCGCTGGCGCTCGGCGCGATGCGCGTGTCTCCACGACGCGAAAAGCGCTGCGCGAAGCTGTCGGGGAGCTGGCGATTGAAGACCATGCGGCCGAACCGCGTCGGGTTGAACCCCTCGACCGGACCGTCAAACCGCTTGTCCGGTTCCACGCCGCCGCCGCTGTACACCTTGCGGCCCGCACCGGTGAACTTCAAGTCGTCGGCCTTGTGCGCCCGGTTCGGATTCTGTTCGCGGAGCGTGAAGGTCAGGTACTCGTCGAAGCTGCCGTCCCACGGGCGTTGAATGAGACGGCCGCTTGGCGTGTAGTACCGCGCGGTCGTCACCGCGACGCCGGCGCCCTGGGCCACCCGATATACCGACTGGACGAGCGCCTTGCCGAACGTCGTCTCGCCGACGACGAGGGCGCGATCGTGGTCCTGCAGCGCGCCCGCGACGATCTCCGCGGCGCTCGCGCTGTTGCGGTTCACGAGCGTGATCACCGGGATGTCCAGGTAATCGCTCTGCGCCGTGGCGCGGTAGTCCTGGTCCGCGTTCGCGACGCGGCCTCGCGTGTAGACGATGAGGTCGCCGCGCGGGAGGAATCGATTGGAGACCTTGATCGCCTGGTCGAGCGGTCCGCCAGAGTTATTGCGCAGGTCGAGCACGAGCCGGCGCATGCCCTTGGCGGACAGATTCTTCAGCGCGCGCCCGAGCTCGTCGTTGGTGTTCTCGGCGAAATCCTGCAGCCGGATGTAGCCGGTCTGGCCATCGACCATGAAGTACGCCGGGATGGTCGGGATATGGATCTCGTCGCGCATCACCGGCAGCGTGATCAGATCGTCGTAGCCGCTGCGCTTGAGCGAGATCTCGACAAAGGTGCCCTTCGGTCCGCGCAGCTTGCGTACGGCCTGGTCGCTCGTCCAGCCCTTGGTGTCCTCGCCTGCGATCTTCGCGATGATGTCGCCGCGGCGCAGCCCCTTCTGGTAGGCGGGCGAGCCCTCGAAGAGCGAGAGGACGGTGATGTCGCCGCCGACGACCACGATGGTGATGCCGAGGCCGTAGTAGCGCCCTTCCTGCCGCTCGCGCATCTGGGCGTAGGTGCGCGGATCCATGAAGCTCGAATGCGGATCGAGGGTCTGCAGCATCCCGGAAATGGCGCTGTACACGAGGCGGTCCGACTCGACCTCGCCGACGTAGTGCGTCTCGACCGCGTTGAGCGCCGCCGTGAAGACCTTGTACTGATCGGGGACCTGGTCCTGGGTCGCCAGGGCGCTGCGGCCCAGGAAACCGCCGACCAGGGCGCAGAAAACGATGGCAAACGCCGCTGCGGAAAAGGAGCGGTAGCTGCGCATAATGCGACTCTAGCAGGAAACCGTCCCGCCGACCAACCCTTTCCTTGACCGGTCCCGGCGGGCTTTCTATAATCCAGTGAACCACTTAGCAGAGATTCACGCCTTCAGACGTCAATGCTGGCCGAGCGGCCGGCTGGAGCACTTCTCATGTTTGGTCCCATCGGCATGCCGGAGCTGATCATCATCCTGGTGATCGCACTGATTATCTTCGGCCCGCGCAAGCTGCCCGAGCTCGGCCGGTCGCTCGGCAAGAGCATCGGCGAGTTCAAGAAGGCCTCGAACGAGCTGCGATCGACGCTCGAAGAGGAAATCCGCATCGAGGAGCAGCACGAGGTGCGGGAGAGGCCGGCGCCTCCGGCCGCCGAGCCGGCGAGGCCCGACAGCGAGACGGTGAGCCGCACGACGCCCACCGGGACGGGAGCCTGATCGGCCCGATGGCGCTCGTCCCGTTCCCGAGCCAGGCGCCCGAGCCGATCCCGGACGACGACGTCGATCCGGATCTCGGCCAGCCCGAGCCCGACGACGAGCCCGGCGGAAAGATGTCGTTCCTGGAGCACCTCGACGAGCTCCGGAAACGCATCATCCGGTCGGTCATCGCGGTCTTCGCCGGGTTCCTCGTCGCCTGCTTCTTCATCGATCGGCTCTTCTCGTTCATCATGCGGCCGCTCCAGGAAGCGCTGCCGCCCGGCGGCACGCTCGTGTACACCGAGCCGACCGAAGCGTTCGTCCTCTACATCAAGATCGCGGCGATCGCGGGACTCATCCTCGCCTCGCCGGTGGTGATGGCGCAGGTGTGGCTGTTCATCGCGCCGGGCCTCTACGCCAAGGAGAAGAAGATGGCGATCCCGTTCGTCATCCTCTCGAGCCTCGGCTTCGTCGCCGGCGCCGCGTTCTCCCACTACATCGTGTTCCCGATGGCGTGGGTGTTCTTCGGCAGCTTCACGACCGACTACATGACGTTCATGCCGCGGATCGAGCCGGCATTCGGCCTGTACATGAAGCTGCTCCTCGTCTTCGGGTTGGTCTTCCAGATGCCGACGGTCGTGCTGTTCCTCGCGCGCATGGGCGTGATCACCGCACGATTCATGATCAAGAACTTCAAGTACGCGATCCTGATCATCTTCATCCTGGCGGCCGTGCTGACCCCGACGGCGGATGCCATCGTGCAGACCGCGATGGCCGGCCCGATGATCGGCCTCTACCTGATCAGCATCGGCCTCGCGTGGCTGTTCGGGAAGAAGAAGAGCTCGAACGACGACGAGTGACGGCTCCGTGTCGCGGAACACGTGCTCACGCGGTGGTCATCAAATCATCTGCGGCCCGTGAAGTCGACCGGCTGATCGCGCAGCTTCGCGACGGATCGCCGGTCGAGCGCGAGGCGGCCATCGCCAGGCTCCGTGTGATCGGCGGACGGGCGATCGATCGGCTGGCGCGGCTGATTCGCGGGCGCCCGCCGGCGGCGGTGCACGCGGC
>JBOGIW010000629.1:0-7474 GCA_050748045.1 Vicinamibacterales bacterium
GTGGCGCGCCGGCGCGCCGTGCCGGGCGGTCGCCAGTCAGCGCCGCCGAGGAATCGGGCCACTTCGTCGAGCGGCCGCTGCGTCGCCGACAGCCCGATTCGCTGCAGCGCCGTCCGGCGTGCGCGTATGGCCTCGAGCCGCTCGAGCGACAGGGCGAGGTGCGCGCCGCGCTTGCCGGGAACGAGCGCGTGGATCTCGTCGATGATGACCGTATCGATCGATCGCAGCCGCTCGCGCGCCTTCGACGTGAGCAGGAGGAAGAGCGATTCCGGCGTCGTGATCAGGATGTCCGCCGATTCCCTCCCGAAGCGCGCGCGCTCGGCGGCGGGCGTATCGCCCGTCCGGCTCGCAATCTCCGGGATGGTCACGGCGACGCCCTGCGCCTGCGCCACGGTGGCGATCCCCGCAAGCGGCGCGCGCAGGTTGCGCTCCACGTCCACGGCCAGCGCCTTGAGCGGCGAGACATAGAGCACGCGGCATCGTTCCCGTGCCGGCGGCGGCGGCTCGAACAGCACGCGGTTGAGGCACCAGAGAAACGCCGCGAGCGTTTTGCCGCTCCCGGTCGGCGCCAGGATCAGGGTCGACTCGCCACGCGCAATCGCCGGCCAGCCGAGCGCCTGCGGCCCGGTCGGGGCCTCGAACGCGCCGGCAAACCAGGTCCGGACGGCCGGGTGAAAAAGATCGAGTGCAGGCAACCGGCGCACGCAGCAATTCTATGCTTCTATAATTGGAGACACGAGAGACGAGGGATTGAAGGGCTGATGGGTGACGCCGGCGAAGGATTGATCGACGTGGATGCGCGCCTCCAGGAGCGCATGGACGAGCTCGAGCAGGAGCGGAGGAAAGCCAAACAGGGGCTTCCGCCGGGCGATCCCGAGAAGAGACGGCAGATCGAGTCGCATCGTCTCGCGCGCACTGAGCTGCAGCGGCAGCTCGAGCGCACGACGCATCAAGCCCGCAAGCTGCAATTGACCCAGGCGATCGCGGAGCTGGACAAGCGGATCACGGCGCTCTCGCCGTGAACGGGATTCCGGCCTCCACCGGCGCTGGAGATCCGTAGTCTCCATCGGGAATCGGAGCTCAGGATGCCACGCCGGCCATGAGGGCGGCGAGCTCCGCCGCCGACTGTGGCCGGAGCCGCGGGTCAAGCGCGAGCGCGCGGCCGATCGCCTGCTCGAGGGGGCGCGGCACGGGGCCGTGTGGCGTGGCGATCGGCTTCATCCCCTCCGTCTGCTGCAGGCCGATGTCCCACAGCGATGTCCGGCCGAATGGCAGATCGCCCGTCAACATCTCGTAAATGATCACGCCCAGGCTGAAGACGTCGGTGCGCGCGTCCACGGGCCCGCTCCGCAGTTGTTCCGGCGCCATGTAGGCCGGCGTGCCGACGACCACGCCGGCGCCGGTCAGAGTCCCGAGCGCGGTCTCGTCAGGCGGGCGATCCCTCACCAGCTTGGCGACGCCGAAGTCCAGCACCTTCACCGCCGTGTCCGCGCTCCCCGCCGGGGCGGCGGCGCCGCGCGGCTCTCGATCGGCGTCGACGAGGAGGATGTTCTCCGGCTTCAGGTCGCGGTGCAGCACGCCCTCGCGGTGCGCGGCCTGCACGGCCGCGCACATCGCGCCGGCGAGCGGCACCACGCGCGCCACCGGCAGTGGGCCGTCGCGCCGCAGCACGCGGCGGAGATCCTCGCCTCTGACGAGCTCCATCACCAGGTAGGCCGATCCGTCGGGAAACGTGCCGTAGTCGAACACCGACACGATCCCGGGGTGCTGCAGCCGTGCCACGATCTGCGCCTCGCGGCGGAACCGCGAGCGTGCCTCGGTGTCGTGCAGGAGGTCGGCGCGCACCACCTTGATGGCCACGTCGCGCTCCAGCCGCACGTCGCGCGCGCGGTAGACGGCGCCCATGCCCCCGCGCCCGATCACGCGATCGATCCGGTACTTCCGCTCGATGACGTGCGGGACGCCGGCCACGACGCGCATGGCAACCCCGTCGTCCGGGCATCGCTCGACGCCCGGCGCCGCGGTGCGCCCGCACTCGGGGCACTCCATGAGCCCATCGACGGTGGCGACCAATGTCGGAGCCGCGGCGGCCGCGATGGCCGGGGGGGTGGCGACGCCCACCCGCTGTCGCAGCCGCGCAACGTCCAGCGCCAGGCCCATCTGCGCGGCAATGCTCGCCAGAAGCTGCCGGTCTTCGGCCGTGTACGGCTCTTCCGACTTGCGCGTGCCGAGCGCCATCAGCGCGACGAGCTCGGCCGCGGCGCCCTTCGAGGCGCCCGGCGATCGACGCCCCTCTGGAGGGGCGGCGTCCGTGTCCCTGCTGCGCGACACCACCGGCACCAGCAGCACGGCGCCCGTCGTCTCGAGCCACGTCTGGTCGGGGGCCGGCAAGCGCCGCGCCGGCGACCGTTCGTCCGATACGTACAGCTCGAGCGGTTCGTTCGACCATCGCAGCATCGTCACGAGCCCGCTGTCCGCCGGAAGCGCCGGCGCCGTCGCGCGCAGGGACGAGATCGGCTGGAAGCGTCCCTCCTCGAGGCCGCCGACCAGCACGGCGATCATCTCGGGATGCAGGGCCGTGTCGATGCGGTCCACCACGAGCGCCGTCAGCTCGCGGGGATCGGTTTCATACGTGACCCGCGTGGCCAGCGACAGCAGAATCTCGCGGGCGTCGTACGCCTCGCGAAAGAAGCGGCGGTCGAGCCACAGGCGCTCGGCGTCGCGGTACCGGATGGCGACGACGAGCGCGGCCGTCGTCAGCAGGTAGAACAGCGGCCGCCCGCTCACGAGCATGGCAATCGACATGTCGCGGTGCTGCACGAACGACGCGACGAGCGCCACCGCCGGCAGCATCGCCCCGGCCGTCATCGTCTTCCGGGCCAGCGCGTACTGCACGCTGCGGCGGAGCACCGTGGCGGGAGAGAAGACGCGGTGCACCGCGACCGCGTAGGTGAGCCCGAATGCGGGCAGCAGCACCACGAGCTGGAGACCGAGGGTCAGCCACCACGGCCACGTCCAGTCGAAGCCGAGGAGGATGCCGATGCCGGGCAGCCCGTCCTTGATCGCGAAGGCCAGCACGCCCGGCACGATGGTCATCACCGAGATCGCGATGCGGCGCCGCTCGTTGAGGTCCTGGTTGCACCGGAACCGCCGGACGCCGTCGCCCACGACCACGAGATTCATGGCAATGGCGACCGCGAACGAGGTGAAGAAGAGCCACGGATGCGTCGCGTCCCACACGACAATCGGCAGCACGGCGTCGGCCCCGATGAGGAAGAGCGCCGCGCTCGCGGCGAAGACGAGCATCGGGGCGGTGACGAGGAAGGGAACGGCGAGGAGCCAGGGCCGCTCGATGAGGAGCGCCGACTTGCGCGGGAAGTAGCCAATCGCGAACGAGGTTGCCACGAAGGCCAGTGGCGTCGCGGTCCAGGCCAGGAGCGTCAGGAGCTGCCGCAGCGGGGGAGGCAGCAGGTACTCGGCACCGTACGCCGGACCGCCGGCGGCCACCGCGCACAGCGTCAACGCCAGAACGGAGAGGACCGCTGTCGGGCCGGTCGCGCGCAGGGCGAGGAGCACTGCCGACAGCCCGATGAAGACGACGATCTGCAGGAGGTCGCTGATGTGGATCTGTGCCCAGGCCGAAAGCGTGTCGGGTCCGAGCCGCCACGCGGCGGGTCGCAGCACCGTCGTCCGGAGATCGGCGTCCGGGTGCCGCCGGATCACGACCGCGAGCGGGTCGCGCACGCCCATGCGGTACGTCTCACGCCACGCGCGCAACTTGCCGGCGTGGTCGGCCGCGTCGATGCCGCGGAGATCGAGCCGCTGCCGCGTGCGCAGATCGAAGTGCTCGAGGATGACGTCCCCCTCGCGGATGCCCGCGCGATCGGCCGGGCCGCCGGGAAGGACCTCCGCCACGGTGACGGCGTCCTGGTCGAGCATGGGGGGGCGCCCGATCAGCGCGGTCTCGGAGGTGGCGTGAATGCGCGCGCCGGCGCCCGCGGGCCAGAGGTGCGGTCGCACGTACGCGACCTGCAGCCCCAGGTAGATCGCGGCGAGGGCCACGACGGCGGTGGCGCCGGCGAAACCTTTCGTCATGACAGAGGTCCAAGCCCGCGTGACCCGGGCGTCATGCCGAAGTCGTCGAGAACCCGTCGCGCCGTGGACGACCAGTCGTCCGCGTCGACGAGTCCCTTCGGCAGGGCTCGCGCCTCGGCGAGGAGGTGCTCGAATCCCTCCGAGGCCAGGCGGACCGTTGCGTGCTCGCGCCACCAGGCCGTGGCCGCGGCGCCGAGACGTGCGCGGAGCGCGGGGTCGTCGCCGAGGCGTCGCCGGGCAAGGCGGAGCGAGTGGGCTTCGTCGCGCGGATCGACGCTCACGCAGATCGGCTCGCGTCCCGGGAGCGGCGCCCGCGGCTCCCAGGTCTGCGGATCGAGCGACGGCCAGTCGGCGGTCTCCGGTCCATCGAAGACGATCACGGCGCGGCCTGCGGCAAGGCCCGCCATCGCGTAGGTGAGGGCGCCGCCGTCGGGCGGCCAGCGCAGCGCGTTGATCACCATGTCAGCGTCGCCGGACAGCGGCTCAACGCCGGGAGTGAGTGTCCGCACGCGCGCGCCCGGAACATCGTCGGCGATCGCCTGGGCGACCGGCTCGTGCGGCACGACGACGAGGCGTGCGGCCCGCAGGGCGTGATCGTGACGCGGGAGGCCGCGCAGGATGACGATGCCCGGGAAGTGGACGGCGTAGGCGGCGGCGAACTGATGGGCCGGCGTGCCGCCGAGCTCGTAAACGCAGAGCTCATGAGGATTTCGCGCGTACTGCCAGACGAAATCATGGGCGCGGCGCTCGTCGATCACGTCGATGGTATGACGCGCGGCGAGCGCCCGCAGGAGCAACGCCGTATCGTCGGCCGGGCCGGCAGCCTCGGCGCGGCCGGCAGGGGGCGTCGTGGAGACGGCGGGTCTGAACCAGGCGAAGCGCATCAGGTGAAGAGGGCCGGGACGAATTTGACCACAACGGCGGCGTTCGATAGCATGGACAGGTTTGGGAAACTCTTCACAAGCGCGGCAGAAAGAGACGCGATGGGCTGGCTAGGCATCCTGATCATGCTCGTGCTCGGAGCGGCATTTGCGGCCGTGATGATCGGCTTGGGCCTGCTGCTCGGCCCGCGCAATCCCACGCCCGAGAAGCTGGCCCCCTA
Organism: Vicinamibacterales bacterium; assembly: GCA_050748045.1. Lineage (GTDB taxonomy): Bacteria > Acidobacteriota > Vicinamibacteria > Vicinamibacterales > UBA2999 > CAVYVZ01. Next base: position 5,198 of record JBOGIW010000629.1, read on the forward strand.
TGAGTGCGGCATGCCCGCGGTGGGCGATGCCCGCGAGCGCCAGTCGGTGAAGTTCTACCTCGTGGCGATGATCTTCCTCCTGTTCGACATCGAGGTGGCCTTTCTCTATCCGTGGGCGATGGCGCTCCGCGATCTCGGCTGGGTCGGGTTCATCCAGATTGCCACCTTCCTGCTGATTCTGTCGGTGGGATACATCTACGTCTGGCGCAAGGGCGTGCTCGACTGGGGTCCGGTCGCCCGTCCTGCCCGGCGTCCGGAGGCTCGCCGCGCGGCCTAGCGCCTCATTCGAGAATTGGTCATGGGCCTCGAATCGGACATCGACATCCCCGTCATCACCACGACCGTCGAGAGGGTCGTGAACTGGGCCCGCCGGTCGGCGATCTGGCCGGTGACCTTCGGGCTCGCCTGCTGCGCGATCGAGATGATGGCCATGAGCTGCTCGCGGTACGACATCGCGCGCTTCGGCGCCGAGGTGTTTCGCGGCTCTCCGCGCCAGGCCGACCTGATGATCGTCGCCGGCCGGCTGTCGCGGAAGATGGCTCCGGCCTTGCGTCGCATCTACGATCAGATGCCCGAGCCGAAGTACGTGATCTCGATGGGCGCGTGCGCCTCGATCGGCGGCGTGTTCGACAACTACGCGCTCGTGCAGGGCGTCGACCAGGTGGTGCCGGTTGACGTGTTCGTGCCCGGCTGCCCGCCGCGTCCCGAGTCGGTGATCTACGGGATCATGCAGCTCCAGCAGAAGATCTCCCAGTCGAAGCTCACATAACACCAGGATGGACGCCCCATCACTCATCGCCGCACTGACCCGGATTGTACCGGGCGCTACCTATGATGTGGGCGAGAGCGTAGACGTCCCGGCGATCTTCGTGCCGGCCGATCGGCTCGTGGCGACCTGCCGAGCCTTGTGCGAGACGCCGTCGCTCGGCTTCGATTTCCTGGCCGACGTGATCGGCGTGGACTACCTGCCGCGCCAGCCGCGGTACGAAGTCGTGTACCACCTCGTGTCGATCCCGAACCGGCTTCGGATCCGGGTGATCGTGCGCGTGCCCGACGGTGGGAGCGTGCCCACCGTGCATCGGATCTGGCCCGCGGCGAACTGGCACGAGCGCGAAGTCTGGGACATGTTCGGGATTTTCGTCGAGGACCATCCCGACCTGCGCCGCCTGCTGATGCCCGACGACTGGGAGGGGCACCCGCTGCGAAAGGATTACCCGGTCCAGATCCGGAAGACGCCGCAGACCTACGAGCCGCTCGAGGTGTCCGAGCAGGAGTTCCGGCAGAATCTGGAACGCGATCGGGCTCGACGGCCGTCGCCCTCCCGGTAGCCTGGCGATGGACGATCAGGCAGCGCGCTACGAGCATCTGATCGCGGCTGCGATCGCGGCGCACGAACGGATGCGCCGGCGGGATCCCGCGCCGCTTGTCGCGGCCGCCGCGGCCATCGTGAAGGCGGTGACGAGCGGCGGGAAGGTGCTCGTCTTCGGCAACGGGGGCAGCGCCGCCGACGCCCAGCATGCGGCGGCCGAGCTGGTGGGACGGTTCGAGCGCGATCGACCGGCGATTGCCGCCATCGCGCTCTCGACCGATACGAGCATCCTGACGGCGGTCGGCAACGACTTCGGCTTCGAGCGCGTGTTCGCCCGCCAGATCGAGGCGCTCGGCCGCCCGGGCGACGCGGTGCTGGCCATTTCGACGAGCGGCGATTCGCCGAACGTGCTCGCCGGCGTCGACGCGGCCCGGCGCACTGGCCTGACCGTGATCGCGCTGACAGGACGCGACGGCGGCACGCTCGGACGCGCCGCCGACATACACGTGAACGTGCCCGAGCACAACACGGCCCGTGCGCAGGAAGTGCACCGGACCCTGTTGCATATCCTGTGCGAGCTGGTCGAGCAGGAGGTCTTCGGTCTCTAGAGACCAGAGACCAGAGACCAGAGACCAGAGACCAGAGACCAGAGACCAGAGACCAGAGACCAGAGACCAGAGACCAGAGACCAGAGACCAGAGACCACAGACCCATGCCAGGGTTCAGAACCGAGACGATGACGGTCAACATGGGGCCCCAGCACCCCAGCACGCACGGCGTGCTGCGGCTGGTGCTGGAGCTCGATGGCGAGATCGTCCACTCGGCGGCGGTCACGATCGGCTACCTGCACACCGGCATCGAGAAGACCGCCGAGCAGAAGAAGTGGCAGCAGGTGATTACGCTCGTCGAGCGGATGGACTACCTCGCCGCCCAGTCGAACAGCCTGGCCTTCGCGATGAGCGTGGAGA
>JBOGIW010000630.1:0-5430 GCA_050748045.1 Vicinamibacterales bacterium
GTGTTGCTCATGGCATGCGCGAACGTGGCCAACCTGCTGCTGGTGCGGGCGGCCGCGCGTCAGCAGGAGCTTGCGATTCGCGCGGCGTTGGGCGCGCGCTGGACGCGAGTCGCGCGCCAGCTTCTGGTCGAGAGCCTGACGCTCGCCGTGTTGGGCGGCGCACTGGGCGTGGGCCTCGCCTATGGCGGGCTGCGCGTGCTCAAGGCGATTGGTCCGTCGAACCTGCCCAGGCTGGCTGAAATCTCGATCGATTCCGTGGTCCTCGGTTTCGCGCTGACGATTTCCCTGCTGTCAGGGCTCCTGTTCGGGCTCATCCCGATCCTGAAGTACGCCCGACCGCGGCTCGCGCACGCCCTCGGCGGCGGCCGTGGCGCCAGCCTGACGTGCGAGCGCCAGCGGTCTCAACACGGGCTGGTGGCGGCGCAGGTGGCGCTGGCGCTGGTGCTGCTCGTGAGCGCGGGTCTGATGATCCGCAGCTTCCAGGCACTTCGTCGCGTCGATCCCGGTTTTACAGAGCCGAACCGCGTGCAGACGTTCAGCATCTCGATGCCGGCCACCACGGTCGCCGAGCCGGAGCGCGTGACGCGCATGCAACACGAAGTTCTGGACACGATCGCCGCCATTCCCGGTGTCGCGTCGGCGGCGTTCACGACGCGGTTGCCGATGGGCAGTGATCGAAGCAGCGCCGCCCTGGCGGTCGAGGGCAAGGTGGACGATAGCCGGACGCCGCCCAACCGGCAGGTCAAGATCATCTCGCCCGGCATGTTCGACACGTTGGGAACCCCGCTCGTCGCGGGACGCGACTTCACGTGGACCGATCTCCATGACGTGCGCAACGTCGCGATTATCTCGGAGAACCTGGCGCGCGAGCTGTTTGGGTCTCCGGAGGCCGCGCTGGGCAAGCGAGTTCGTGAATACTACGCCCCACGATCACCGTGGCGAGAGATTGTCGGCGTGGCAGGCGACGTCTATGACGACGGTGCCGACCAGCCGCCGCCTGCGACGATCCACTGGCCGGCGCAACCGCTCGATGAGCTCTTGAGCATGTCCGGATATCAGTCACGCCGGGTCAGCGTCGCCATCCGCACCGAACGCGCCGGCACGGAGCGTCTGCTCACGCAGGTGCATGAAGCGGTGTGGTCGGTCAGCGCCAATCTGCCGCTGGCGCAGGTGCGCACGCTGGACGAGGTGTACGACCAGTCGATGGCTCGAACGTCCTTCACCTTGGTGATGCTCGCGATCGCCGGCGCGATGGCGTTGCTGCTCGGAGTATCGGGACTGTACGGTGTGATCGCGTACGCCGTGTCGCAGCGACGGCGCGAAATCGGCATCCGGCTGGCTCTCGGCGCGCAGGCGCGCGAGATCCGGGGGCTGTTCGTGCGGCGAGGCCTGGTCCTGGTGGGCGTTGGCGTGGCGATAGGCCTGGGCGGGGCAGCGGGGTTCACCCGGTTCATGCAATCCCTGCTGTTTGGCATCAGCCCGCTCGATCCGCTCACGTTCGCCGCGATGACCGTCGTGCTCGCGGCGGCTGCCATGCTGGCGAGCTATCTCCCGGCGCGCCGCGCGGTGGCGGTTGATCCGGTCGAGACGTTGAGGGCGGAATAAGCCGGTGAGACCGCCTGGTCCACCTGAGAGAACACGGCGGCGTCAACCGGGACCTCGATGTCCTCTCGATCCCAGCGGCCGGCTCCTGGTACTCGATGCGAACGTCCGGGGAATGCACCTCGTCATCGAAGTACGGCAGGTCATGTTCGCGGGCCGACTTGCGAATCAATCTGCGGTTCGCTCAGGGTGTCCGTCGTAGTCCTCGCGGTCCTTGTCGCGCTCATGCAGCCAGCGTTGGTACTCGCTCTTGAGCTCGCGATCCAGGACAACACGATCGATGTGGGCGCGCCGTTCCAGCAGACGCGCCTCGCCCTGTTCGCAGGCGCGGTAGACCTGCAGGCCGTGCTCCAGTTCGCGCTCGCGTTGACAACCTGCGTAGAACGCCTGCTGGTGCCCGTAGTCGCGGTCTCGATGGCTCTCCAGCAGGCCCCGGCCTTCCGGTCAGGACCACCGCGTGATCGCGGTAACCGGTCGTCCAACCAGGACGTGCGCGCATCTCGCGACCCAGAGTTGCGGAATTGACGCTGGACGACTGACAAATGACTGACAATCAGTAGCGACGCCGTGTTCGCACGAGCCGTGGCGACGGGCGCCAAACAATTCGCGGCGAATGGCTGACGCCTCGGCCGTGTTGTGGACCCGTTATGGGGTCTGGGGGCTGAAGTTGCCATGGTCGGGAGACTCATCACTCAGCCGGAACTCTGCGCCCGCAATAGAAAGCGGCCCTGAACGCCAGTCGACGCGCGAGCGGGCCCGTGCAGGAAGTGGACCGGTCACGAGCGCGTAAAGTGGCTCTGGCGTCAGTTCCTGCGCCCGCGATACCCTTCACGGCGCACGACCACGCCCGCAATGAGCAGAGACCCTTCAACTCCATCCGGCGCGGCCCTTCTGGAGGTGGGCCCAATGGCCAATCGTGGCGCCATTGGCGCGGAGCCCGTGACCCGGACGCGCGTGCAGGCGGTGGACATCCTGCGTGGTCTGGTCATGGTGGTCATGGCGCTCGATCACACGCGGGACTACGTGCATGCGGCCGCGATGGCGTTCCAGCCTGAGGACCTGCGGCAGGCGACGCCGGCGATCTTCATGACGCGCTGGATCACTCATTTCTGCGCGCCGGTGTTCATGTTCTGCGCCGGCACCGCGGCGTTTCTCCGCCTCGAGCGCGGCGGCAGCCGATCGGAGCTCTCGCGGTTCCTCTGGACGCGCGGCTTCTGGCTCATCGTGCTGGAATTCACCGTCGTCCGCGCGGGGTTCTTCTTCGACATCGGGATCGACCCGCTGCTGCTCGTGGTCTTCTGGGCGCTCGGTATGAGCATGATCGCGCTCGCGCTGCTCGTGCATCTGCCGTACGCGGTTCTGCTCGGGCTCAGCGTGGCCATGATCGCATTGCACAACGTCTTCGATGCCATCCCGGCGGCACGGTTCGGCGCGTACGCGTGGCTCTGGCAGATCCTCCACGCGCAGGGGCTGCTGCGGGCCGCTGGACCGACGGTGATCGTCGGGTATCCACTGGTGCCCTGGATCGGCGTCATGGCCGCCGGCTACTGCTTCGGCCGCGTATATCGCCTGCCCGCAGAAAGACGGCGCAACCTGCTGATGAAGATCGGCGTGGCATTGACCGCAGCCTTCGTCGTGATCCGCATGCTCGACGTGTACGGCGATCCGAGACCGTGGAACGTTCAGAGCCAGTCGATCTACACCGTGTTGTCGTTCCTGAACACGACGAAGTACCCAGCGTCGCTGGCCTTTCTGCTCATGACGCTCGGTCCCGCGCTGATGTTCCTCGCGTGGGCCGATCGCATACGGGTCGGCGAGCGCCACCCGCTGCTTGTTTTTGGCCGTGTACCGCTCTCTTATTTCGTCCTCCACATACCGCTGATCCATGCAACGGCGATCGCGCTGACGTGGATTCGCTACGGCGCGGCGCCGTTCCTGTTCACACCTCCGCCGACGCTCGGCACGCCGCGCAGTGTGTTTCCGCCGGATTACGGGTGGGATCTCTGGGTGGTCTACGCGGTCTGGGTGGCGATCGTGCTGGCGCTCTATCCGGTATGCCTGTGGTTCATGAGGCTCAAGGCGCGACGTCGCGACAGGTGGCTCAGCTACTTCTGAAGCAGATGGCGACAGCCCAGCGTGTTCTCAGGATAGAAGAGCACAGGACTGGCGGTACGGGCCACTTGCACTGACGGCTAGTCGAATACGCGCAGGCGCGCGTTCTCGTTCCGCAACGATGACGGCGCCGTCCGCTACGCGTCAGGGGAAGTCACCTTCGGCTGGATCATCGAGTCGATCTCGAGCGGCAGGTTGATCCGAAGCGACGGAAAAAGTCACCAGCGAAACCTCTCATCAAGGTTCACTCCTGCCGAAGCGACTGCGCGGGGTCGATCCCGAATACCCGCCGTGCCGGAACGTAGCACGCGATCATCGTGACGAGCCCGAGGCCGAGCGCCACCGCGAGCAACGTGAGCGGATCCAGCGGCGACACGCCGACGAGTACGCCGCGGATCAGATTCCCCGCTGCGTAGATACCGGGCACACCGATCAGCACTCCCGTGACAACGAGCGCCGCGCCTTCGCCGAGCACGAGCCGCATGAGGCGACCGTGATCGGCACCGACCGCAAGCCGCAGCGCGAGCTCGTGACGGCGGCGCGTCACGGATCCAGAGATGACGCCGAAAAGGCCCATGGCCGCGAGAAGCAGCGCGCCCAGGGCGAAGCCGGCAATCAGAACCGCGCTCATCCGCTGCTGACGGAGCGACTCGCCGACGATCTCATCCATCGTCCGCACATCGGCGACCGCGAGGCGCGGATCGATGTGCCGTATCACGGTGCGGACTTCCTGGATCAGGGCGTCCGGTTCCCGCTCCGTGCGCAGCACGAACGACAGGTTGCGGTACCCGAAGTCCTCGACACGGAGGAAGAGCTGCGGGCGGCCGTCCTGATGGACGTCATAGAGCCGGGCCTGCTCGACGACGCCGACGACCGTCACCGATTGATCGCCAAACGGAATCTTCGCGCCCAGCGGGTCGCCCGTCGGAAAGAATTGTCTCGCGAGCAGGGTATCGATCAACACTTCGCGCACGCCCTCGTGACGGGCTGTGTTGAACGTGCGGCCCGCAACCAGCCGCAGTCCCATCACCTCGACATAATCCGCGCGCGTGCCAATGTAATCGACGAGCGGGGAGTCCCGATCCCTGTCGCCGGTGTTCCCGGGGGCACCCGGGATCGCGATCGTGGTCTGGCTCGCAGATGCTGTGAGCGGCAACGAGGACGTGGCGCTCACGCCTGCGGCGCCGGGCATGCCGGCGAGCGCGCGCTCGATCCGCTCCTGGAGCGCGAGGACGTCGGCGGTTTCGGGGAAGACCTGGGACGGCATCGGCACGCGCAGGGTGAGCACGCCCTCCGGCCTGAATCCCGGGTTCGCGCGAAGCAGCCGCTCGAAGCTGCGCACGACGAGTCCGCCGGCGCTGAGCAGTACCAGTGACAGCGCGACCTGCGCGACGACCATGCCTCGTCGCATCCGGCCGTGACCGCCGCCGCCGCGTACCGCGCTCGTCGCGAGGAGCGACGACAGCGTCGTCCGCGCCGCCCACACGGCGGGCACGGTCGCGGCCAGCAGGCCGAGCACAACGCCGACGGCAACGACCACCGCCCCAATGCCCCAATCGACGGCGACCACGTCGCGACGCGGCAGATCCAGCGGTGCAAGGGCGATGAGCGTGCGCGTCCCCCAAAACGCCGCGAGGGCGGCCGCCACTCCGCCAGCCAGACCGAGAAGGCCGCCCTCGAACAGGGTCGCGCGCGCGATGGCGGCGCCGTTCGCCC
>JBOGIW010000631.1:0-3507 GCA_050748045.1 Vicinamibacterales bacterium
ACGTTGACGAGCGGGTTGCCGGTGTAGCGCTCGTCGAAGCCGATCTCGCCGCCGACGGTCGGGATCCCGTTGCTGTTGCCGTATCCGCCGATGCCCGCGACGACCCCGGCGAACGTGCGGCGCACGAGCGGCTCCTCGAGCGGGCCGAAGCGCAGCGAGTTGAGGAGCGCGATGGGCCGCGCGCCCATCGTGAAGATGTCGCGGATGATGCCGCCGACGCCGGTGGCCGCGCCCTGGTACGGCTCGATGAACGACGGATGGTTGTGCGACTCGATCTTGAAGACAGCCGCGAGGCCGTCGCCGATGTCCACGGCGCCGGCGTTCTCGCCCGGCCCCTGAAGCACGCGCCGGCCGGTCGTCGGAAGCGTTCGCAGGTGCACGCGCGAGCTCTTGTAGCTGCAGTGCTCCGACCACATCACGGAGAAGATGCCGAGCTCGGTCAGCGTCGGCTCGCGCCCCAGCATCTCGAGGATCCGCTGGTATTCCTCCTGCGCCAGGCGATGCTGCTCGAGCAGGTGCTCGTCGATCGGAACTGCCTGCATGCCTACGATGACCTCGTGGCGAAGACCATGCGCCTCTCCATCAGCTCCGGCCGCGCGCCGCGGTTGGTACACCTGCCGTCACGTAATTCAGCACCGACTCGAAGAGCACCAGGCCGTCCGCGCTGCCGACGGCGATCTCGCATGCCCGCTCCGGGTGCGGCATGAGGCCGACGACGTTTCGCGTGTCGTTGCAGAGCCCGGCAATGTTCCTGACGGAGCCGTTTGGATTCGCCTCCGGCGTCGCCTCGCCCGACGCCGCCGCGTACCGGAACACGACCTGCCGGTGTCGCTCGAGGCGCTCGAGCACGTCGGGCTCGGCGTAGTAGTTGCCCTCGCCGTGGGCGATCGGGATGCGGAGCACCTGGCCGGCCTGGCAGGCCAGCGTGAAGGGCGTGTCGGTCTGCTCGACCCTGACGTGCACGTGCTCGCACTGGAACTGCAGGCTCGCGTTCCGGAGCATCGCGCCGGGCAGCAGCCCCGCCTCGAGCAGCACCTGGAAGCCGTTGCAGAAGCCGATCACGGGGCCGCCCGCGGCGGCAAAGCGCTTCACCTCCGTCATCACCGGCGAAAAGCGGGCGATCGCGCCCGTGCGCAGGTAGTCTCCGTGCGCGAAGCCCCCCGGCAGGATGACCGCGTCCGCGCCGCCGAGGCTCGTCTCCTTGTGCCACACGAGCTCGGCCTCGGCGCCGAGCACGTGCCTGGCGGCGTAATAGGCGTCGTGATCGCCGTTGGAGCCCGGAAAGACGATGACGGCGAACTTCACGCGACCGCTCCTTCTTCGACTTCAATGCGGTAGCTTTCGATCACCGGGTTGGCCAGGAGCTTATCGGCCGCCCCGGCCACCAGGCGCGTCGCCTCGGCAGGCGTTCTGGCGTCCACGTCGAGCTCGAAGTACTTGCCCTGGCGGACGTCCCTGACGGCGTCGTAGCCGAGCGAGTGCAGGGCCTCGGTCACGGTCGCGCCCTGCGGATCGAACACGGACGGCTTGAGGGTGACGAATACACGCGCGCGCATCAGACCGGTGCCTCCCTCGCTGGTCTCTGGTCTCTCGTCTCTGGGCTCTGGGCTTTGGGCTCTGGTCTTGGGCCCTTCCCGAACACGCGAGCGAAGATGTCGTCGACGTGGCGGAGCTGGGCGTCGAGCGAGAAGGCCTCCTCGATGTCGGCGGGCCGAAGCACGGCCATGATGTCCCCATCGGCGAGGAGGAGCGCCTTGAAGTCCGTGCGCTCCGAGCACGCGCGCATGGCGTTTCGCTGCACCCACTCGTACGCCTGTTCGCGCGGCACGCCGCGCCTGGCCAGCTCCAGCAGCACCGTCCCGGAGAACACGACGCCGCGCGAGCGCTCGAGATTCTCGCGCATGCGCTCCGGGTGGACGGTCATCCCAGACACGATGCCCGTGAAGCGCCGGAGCATGTGGTCGAGCGCGACGAAGGTGTCGGGGATGATCACCCGCTCGACCGACGAGTGCGAGATGTCGCGCTCGTGCCAGAGGGCGTTGTTCTCGAGCGCGGCGTGCGCATGGCCGCGCAGCAGGCGCGCGAGGCCGACGATCTGCTCGCACCCGATCGGGTTGCGCTTGTGCGGCATCGCCGACGAGCCCTTCTGCCCCTTGCCGAACGGCTCCTCGACCTCGCCGACCTCTGTCCTCTGGAGCCCGCGGATCTCGAGCGCGAACTTCTCGAGCGACGAGCCGGCGATCGCCAGGGCGCACAGCAGCTCCGCGTGGCGGTCGCGCTGAATCACCTGCGACGCCACGGGGGCCGGCTCGAGGCCGAGCGCCCGGCAGACCGCGTCTTCGACGGCTGGAGGAAGGTGCCCGAACGTGCCGACCGCGCCCGACAGCTTCCCGACGCGGACGCCCTCGCGCGCCCGCCGCAGCCGCGCCACGTCGCGGGCAAGCTCGGCGTGCCAGAGCGCCAGCTTGAGGCCGAACGTCATCGGCTCGGCATGCATCCCGTGGGTGCGGCCGATCATGGGCGTGCGGCGGTGCTCCTCGGCGCGCGTGCGCACGGCCTGCATCAGGCCGTCGAGGAGCCCGAGCACCAGGTCGCAGGCGTCGCGCATCTGCAGCGCCTGCGCCGTGTCGAGGACGTCCGACGACGTGAGCCCGAAGTGGAACCATCGCGCGGCCGGGCCGACGCGCTCGGCCACGGCGGTCGTGAACGCGATGACGTCGTGCTGGGTGGTCTCCTCGATCTCCTCGATCCGCTCGATGCTGAACGCCGCACGCGCCGCGATCTCGCGCGCGGCGTCCTCGGGCACGATCCCGGCGTGGCCCATCGCCTCGACCGCGGCAAGCTCGACCTGCAGCCACGCCTCGTACTTCCGCTGGTCGCTCCAGATGCGACCCATCTCGGGGCTCGTGTAGCGTCGAATCATCCCAGTGACAGTCGCTCGCGAGGAATCTCCAGTCCGTTGACGGAGCCGAGCACGGTCGCAGCCAGCCCGCCGTCGGCGAAGAGGTCCTGCGCCACACGCTGCAGGTCGGCCTGCGTCACGCGCTCCACGCCGTGCAGCGTCTCATCGAGCCCGAACTGCCGATCGAAATAGATCTCCTGTCGCGCCAGGTGCGACATGCGGCTGGAGGTGCTCTCCAGGTTCAGCATGAGGCTCCCTTTCAAATGGTCCTTCGCGCGGCGCAGCTCCGACTCGGGCGGCGGCTCCTCCTTCAGGCGGCGCAGCTCGGACACGACCACGTCCACCAGCTCGCCGACCGCGTCGTTCGCGCAGCCCGCGTACACGGTGACCGATCCCGCGTCGCGATACGCGCTCAACCCGCTGAACACCGCATACGCCAGCCCGCGCTTCTCGCGCACGTTCTGGAAGAGCCGTGAGCTCATCGAGCCGCCGAGCACCGTGTTGAGGACGTAGCTCGCATACCGATCCTCGTGATCCTGGCGATAGCCGCTCGTTCCGAGGCACACGTGGCTCTGCTCGAGCTCCTTGTTGCGGATCACGATGCG
>JBOGIW010000632.1:0-18951 GCA_050748045.1 Vicinamibacterales bacterium
GGCCGCTTCTGCACCGTCGCCTCCTCGCACCCGCTGGGCCTTCCCGCGACGCGCCGATTCCGGATGATCACCGCCGTCGGGCGCCAGGGGTTCGAGCTGTGCGGCATCCGCGAGCGCCCGCCGCAGGCCGTCGAGGCCGTCAACGAACGACCGCTCGAGCCGCTCGTGCCCGGCTTCCTCGTCGCCAGCGCCGCCATGCACCGCGTCGTGCAGCAGATCCAGCGCCTCAAGGGGCACGACCTGACCGTCCTCATCACCGGCGAGAGCGGCACGGGAAAGGACCTGGTGGCTCGCGCGATCCATTCGGGATCGCCGCGCAACTCCGCGATGTTCCTGCCCTACAACTGCACGACCACGACACGCGACCTCGCCGACAGCCAGTTGTTCGGGCACCGCCGCGGCAGCTTCACGGGCGCCGTCACCGATCAGCCGGGCCTCATCCGATCCGCCGCGGGCGGCACCCTCTTCCTCGACGAGATCGGCGACTTGCCGCTCGACATCCAGCCCAAGCTGCTCCGCTTCCTCGAACAGGGCGAAATCATGCCCGTGGGAGAGACACGGCCGCAACGTGTCGAGGTCCGGGTCCTGGCCGCCACCAACGCCGACCTCGAGCAGCGCGTTGCGGAGGGCAAGTTCCGCGAAGACCTCTACTACCGGCTCAGCGTCATCCGCATCCAGGTGCCGCCCCTGCGGGAGCGGCGCGAGGAAATCCCCCACCTCAGCACCCTCTTCCTCCGGGAAGCCTGCGAGCGGCTCGGCAGGCCCGAGGTGCAGCTCGGGACGACCACGCTCGACCTGTTCGCGTCCTACTGGTGGCCGGGCAATGTCCGGCAACTGCGGAACGAGATCCAGCGCGCCGTGGCCCTGAGCCCGCCTGGCGGGACGATCGATCCTGAGCAGCTCTCCGCCGACCTCGCCGCCCCGGTGACGACGAGCGGCGGTGTGCAAATCTCGCCAGCACCAAGCCTCGCCCCCGGTAACCTTGCGGCAGCCGTAGAGCAAGTGGAACGCGGACTCATCCGTTCCACGCTGGCGAGCACCGCCGGCAACATCTCGGAAACCGCCAGAGTGCTTGGAGTTACGCGCCGGGGCCTCTACCTGAAGATGCGCCGCCTCCGGCTCGACGAGACGCCGGCGGATACGAAGTAATCAGGTATACAGCCTGCTGTATATCATCTATCCATGTCGGCTGATTCTCCGGCCACTCCGGCCAACGGATTAGCCCTTCCGAGTCAACCACTTACAGATAAGGCTGTGCTGGCGAACGGACACGAGCGACATCGGCCTGCACATTGATATACGTCAGGGGAGCAGTTTCCCAAGGGGGGCAACCGTGATCCAGACCGTCGCCACTTCACAGCAGCTGCAGGGGACCTTTGCTCAGCAGCGCATCGGCCATCGCCGCCGCGTCCGAGTCCCGGGCCGGCTGACGTGGCGTGATGCCTCCGGCGCGCTTCGGTTCGCGTCCGTGGTGACACGGGACGTGAGCGACGTCGACGCGTTCGTCGAATGCCAGGTGCCCGCGTCGATTCCGCTCTACCGCCTGGTGCACTTCCAGGTTGAGCGCCTTGCGCGCGACTGCGACGATCTTCCGCCCGTGCTGCAACAGGGAAGGGTGTTGTCCGCGGTTTACCGGATCGGCCCCTACAAGTCCGCCACCGGAACGCCGCAGGGGTACGCACTGCGGCTGCTCGTCGAGCCGTCGCAGGCACGGGAGTGCACGCCTCTCAAGGCCGTCAACTGATCCAGTCGCTCTTTCGCATGGGGCGCGGTGGGGAAGCCGCGCCCCTCTTTTGGGCTCGTGGCGCCCTGGATTGCCGACCTCCGGTTTACCCGCGCTTGCGCCAGTAGCGCGCGAGGCCATCCCACAGCATCTCGAAGGGCGCCGCGGTTGCGTACGCCGCGATCTGCGCCTCCGTCAGGTGGCAACCGAGCTCCCGCCTCAAGCGCCCGGCGAACATCGTCCGGCGATCGCCGTCGGTTCCCTCGAGCGACAGCGTCTCGCGCACCAGGCGGCTCGTCGTCTGGAGATTCTCGACGAGCGCCTGCAGGTGCGTCGCCGGTGGGATGGCGCTCGGCCCGAAGTGCGTGAGGAACAGCGTGCGCGGCTGCCATTCCTCGATGCGGCGCGCGCTCCCGGCCCATGCTTCGATGTCGATGTCGGGCGGCGGCGTCGGCGGCACGATGTACCCGTTGTCGATGCAGACGCCGGCGGTGTCGCCGACAAACGCGACGCCGCTCGACGGGTCGAAGTAGCTCACATGGTGCGACGCATGCCCCGGCGTGTACGCGACCTCGAACGTGCGACCCGCCACCGGCACGTGCTCGCCACCCGTCAAGCGCCGCACGTTGTCCGGCGGGACCGCGAGGAACTCGCCCCAGAGCCGATCCATGGCGGCGCCGTACAGACGCGCCGCGCTGTCGAGAAGCTTCTGCGGATCCACCATGTGGATCGCGCCGCTCTGGTGCACCAGCACCTGGACATGGGGATGCCGCCTGACGATGGTCCCCGTGGCGCCCGCGTGATCGAGATGGATGTGCGTCAGGAGCAGGTGCGTCACGTCGGCCAGCCGGATCCCCTGTGCGTGCAGCCCCTCCTCGAGCCGAGCCAGGCACGAGGTGGGCCCGGGATCGACGAGGGCCGTCTCCCCCGCCGCGCTGATCACGCCAGTCGCAATCGCACGAGGGCGATCCATGAAGTGCAGATCGACGTAGCTCAATCCGGCAGCCAGCACCATCACGTCACAGGCTCCACGACGTTCACAGCGGCGGCGCGCTCGACGACCCATCGCCCGCCGACGCGGCGCAGCGTCATCACCACCTCACGCGCCTCGACGGCCCGCTGTCCGGCGCGGTCGTGGAACGTGGCGACGACGCTCCCGGCGACACGCGCGGTGTCGCCGTCCGCCCCGATCGTAATCCGCAGGTCCACGACCTCCACCCGCGCGGCCGGCGTGGCCGTCACGAGACGCGCGGCAGCGGCCACAACCGCGTCGCGCCCGGTCAACGGCGGAAAAGGCCGGCCCGGTTCGATGACGACCTCGCGCGCAACGAGCTCCTGCAGACCGGCGGCGGCGACCGCCGCCGCGAGGCCGGTGACTGGCTCATCATGGCTCAGGCGACTGGAGATGGCGGCGAGCGTGCGCCGGATTTGACGCTCGGGGCTGTTCCACCATCGATACGCCAGGACCCCCGCGGCCACGACCACCACGACGAGGACGCCGCGCGCCGGTGCCGTCACCACCTCACCACCCGCCCGCGTACGCGTTCGCGCCTGGCCTTCCCGAAATCGTGGTTGCGCACCGGCATCCCGCGGTTGTCGCCGATCACGAGGTATTCGTCGCCGGCGAGGCGCACCTCCTCGACGTCCCACGCCCGGCGCTGCCGCACGTACGGCTCGTCGAGCGGCGCGCCGTCCACGACGACCGTTCCCGCGTCGATGCGCACCCGCTCGCCAGGCAGGCCGACGATCCGTTTGATGTAGACCACGCGGCCGCCGGCCACGCTCAGCGCGACCACGTCGCCCCTCTGCGGATCCTTCGTCCAGTACGCGAGCCGGTTCACCAGGACGAGCTGGCCGTCCTGCAACGTCGGCCACATGCTCGGTCCCTGGCCCCGGACCGGGATCAGCAGAAAGCCGAACACGACGTACGCCGCCACGACCAGCGTGACCACGCGGGCGAGCGTCCGCCGCGGGTTGGCGCCGACGAGCGCCCGCCTCACCGCGTTACTCGTGATAGCCGAGGCAGCGGTCCTGGCGTTCGTACCGGCCATCGGGACGTGGCAGGAAGACGCGACACATCGTCAACTCGCCGCCGTCGACGTGCAGCGTCAGCGACGGCCGATCCTCGAGCGCATTGCCGAGCTGCCCGATCAGTTCCGTAAGTCCCTGACACGTGGACATTTGACCGGAGCATTATACTGGGTCGTCGATCGTCCATGCCCTACATGGTTGCGCAGGGTGCCGTCCTCACGGCAGTCGCTCGGCTGGTGTCCGAAGCCACATCCTTCGAAGGTGTCGTCGCAGGCCTGGCCAGCGTGCTGCGGCCCGAGATTCCTTTCGAGGTGATGCACGTCCTCCGCCTCGATCGGGCGGATTCGGTCGTGCTGTACACGGCGCGCCCGGGCGGCGGCGTCGAGGTGGCCAGACATCGAATCGCGGATCCGAAGGGCGATGACGGCACCGCAGACCTCAAAAAGGACGCGGCATCGCTCTTGATTTGTCCGATGCGCCAGGGCACACGGGTACCCGGCGCGCTCTGGTTCACGTCCAGCCGCCCCGACATGTTCTCCCCCGAGCATCAGACGCTCCTCGACGCGGTCGCCGATCTGCTGGCGCTCGCCGTCCATCACGAAGGGCTCCGCAGCACCGAGGCCGTGCGGCGCGAGCGGATCGACAGCCTCGATCGCCTGCTCCAGACGATGGCGGAATCGCTCGACATCCGGATGGTGTTCAGCGAGGTGTTCGAGGTCGTACGCGGCGGGCTGCCGCACGACGTGCTGGCGCTCACGTCGTGGGGGGACGACGGCCGGACGTTCCGCGTGTACGCGATGGCCGGCACCACGATCACGGACCCGTCGTTCTGGGAACCGGTCGCGCTGACCGACGCAGAGACGACGCTCCTCCACCGCGATTCCTCCATCGTCCGCGACACCGGCGCGGAGCTGGCACCGCCGTCGGTGCAGGCCCGGCTGTTCGGCCGGCTCGGGGCGAAGTCGGCGCTCCGCGTGCCGCTGCCGCTCGGCACGGACGTGTTCGGGTCGCTCGTCTTCCTGGCGCGCGAGCCCGACACGTTCGACGAGGAGGACATCGATTACGCGCGCCGCGTGGCCGATCACCTCGCGCTGGCGCTGTCCCACCAGCGGCTGGCGCTGGCGGCGCGACGCGATGCGGAAGCGCGTGAGACCGCCGCGCGGCTGGAAGCGCAGGTGGCGACGCTCACGCGCGAGCTCGAGACGCGTACAGGCCAGCGGCGCGTGATCGGCTCCACCAGGCGATGGAAGGACGTGCTGGCGCAGTCGGCGCGCGTGGCGCAGACCGAGACCACGGTGCTCCTCACCGGCGAGTCGGGCACGGGCAAGGAAGTCGTCGCCCGCTTCATCCATCACGGTTCGAGGCGGAGCAACGGACCCTTCGTCGCGATCAACTGCGCGGCGCTCCCGGACCAGCTCCTCGAGTCGGAGCTGTTCGGGCACGAGCGCGGCGCCTTCACCGGAGCGGTGCAGGCCAAGCCGGGGCGCATCGAGCAGGCCGGCGGCGGCGTGCTCTTCCTCGACGAGATCGGCGAGATGTCGCCCGCCGTGCAGGCGAAGGTCCTGCGCGTGCTCGAGCAGCGCGAGTATCTGCGCCTCGGCGGCACCAGGACGCTGCGGGCCGACATCCGCGTCATCGCGGCCACGAACCGCGACCTGCTGGCGGCAATCCGACGCGGAGAGTTCCGCGAGGATCTCTACTATCGGCTCGGCGTGTTCGAGATCCGGCTCCCGTCGCTGCGCGAGCGGCCGGAGGACATCCTCGAGCTGGCCGACAGCTTCCTGGACGAGATCGGATCGAGCGTCGGGCGGCCCGCTCAGGGGATCGCGCGCGAGGCGCGCGAGCAGCTCTCGCGATACCACTGGCCCGGGAACGTGCGCGAGCTGCGGAACGCCATCGAGCGCGCGGTGATTCTCGCCGACGGCGGCTACATCCGCAGCGAGCACCTTCCAGTGACGACGCCGCGCGGCGGGGCCGCAGGGACGTCGACGGACCCGAACGGGGGCAACGCGCTGCCCCCCGGCGGCGTGAACCTCGAGGCGATCGAGCGCGCGCTCGTCGTGAAGGCGCTCACGCAGGCACGGCACAACAAGACCCGGGCGGCGAAGCTCCTCGGGCTCACACGCGCGCAGCTCTATACGCGCATCGAGAAGTACGGTCTCGCCGGGACCGAGCCGTAGGCCGATGCACGCGCGCGTCCGGCAGTTGCTCGTCTCCTGCTCGATTGTTCTCGGCGTCCTGGTTCTCGCGGGTGCGACCTACCAGGGCGTCGCCACCGCGCTCGAGCGACGCAAGTACCCGCACCCGGGACAGCTCGTCGACGTGGGCGGCCATCAGCTTCACATTCACTGCCTGGGTGAGGGATCGCCCACCGTCGTGCTCGAGGCGCCCGCGGCGGGCCTGTCGGCGGCGTGGGGATGGGTGCAGCCCGCCCTGGCGACGAGGACGCGCGCCTGCGCCTACGACCGCGCGGGCCTCGGCTGGAGCGAGGCAGGCGACAGGCCATACGATCCCGGCCGCGTCCCCGAAGAGCTGCGCGCCCTGCTCGACGCCGCGAAGGAGGACGGGCCCTTCGTGCTCGTGGGGCACTCGCTCGGGGCCTCGTTCGTGCGGACGTTTGCGGGCCTCTACCCGTTGGACGCGGCGGGCCTCGTGATGATCGATCCGCCGGGGGATGTCCCGCGCGACGCCCGCGTCTTCACGATGTCGCCCTGGCTGGCGCGCGCCGGCGTGCTGCGCGCGACCGGACTGCTCTCGGAAAGCTGGACGGGACTCCCCGCCTCGTCGGCAGGCGCGATGAGCGCGTTCTTCAATCGCCCGGATCACCTGACCCGCGCGTCACGCGAGCTGGCGCGATGGGATGACGCGGTGCGCCTCGGGGCTGGCGCGCGCGTGCCCGCCGGGTTGCCGGTGTCGTCCGTGCACGCCAGCCTGAACGACGAAGCCTCGGCGCGCGCGGCGACCGCGGCCATCCTCGAGGTGGTGGCGAGGGTCCGCTGATCTCAATCCGCGATCCGCTGGCCGCGATTCGCGATCCGCTGGCCGCGGCGCGTCAACACGAGACGCAGCGGTTGTTGTTCTTCGCCCCAAGCTTCATCAGGAGCGCGAGGGTCTCGGGATAGGGCTGCGTGCGCTGCACGGGGCCGTTGGCCATGTCGGCCGTCGTCTGGCCTTCGCGGGTGACCGCGGTCACATCGGCGCCTTTCGACACGAGGTAGCGGATCATCGCGTTGTCGCCGCGCGAGGCGGCGTGGTGGAGCGCGGTGTTGCCGTCGTGATCGCGCGCGTTCACGTCGAGGCCGAGCTCTTCGACGAGGTACTTCACCGCCGGCATCCAGCCGGCCGGGTGGATGCGGTGCGAGTTGGCGGCAAAGCCCTCCGCGTAGCCCACGCCGGTCGCCGCATGCAGGGCGGTCATCGACGGGCCGCCGACCGGCACCGGTGGAAGCCCTGAGACATCCTTCGGCTGCTCGCGCGCGCCGTCGGTGAAGAACCGCCGCCCGGCGGGCTTCATCGTCGGGATCGACGGGTCCGCGCCGTGCGCCACGAGCAGCCGCATCCCGTCCACGTCGCTGGCGTATGCGGCGCGCCAGAAGGGCGTCGCGCCGATTTCGTCGATACCGGACAGGTCCGAGTTGTAGCCGGAGTACCAGACCTTCCGGTTGACGCGGACGTTCGGGTCGGCGCCCTTCTCGAGCAGCGCGCGCATGAGATCGAGATAGGTCCGCTTCTGCTGCAGGTGCGCGCGCGGCTGCGGATAGTTCGCCTTCGGCGCCCACTGGCAGTTCAGCGCCGCGTAGAGCGGCGTCACGCCGTTCTCCGCCGCCAGCCCCGGGTCCGCGCCCTTGTCGAGCAAGAGGCGCGCGAGGTCGAAGTGTCCGTTGATCGTCGCGACGAGCAGCGGGCTGGTGCGGTCGCCGGCGCTGACCTGGTTCACGCCGGCGCCGGCGTCGAGGAGCGCCGTCGCGGCCTCGACGTGCCCGTCGCGCGCGGCCAGCAGGAGCGGCGTGAACCCGCCCATGTGTCCGATGAGCTCCGTGTAGACGAAGTTGCGGTCGGCGCCGGCGACCTGCGGCCTCCGCTGCGCGGAGCCCTGCACCGGCCGGCGCTCCGCGTCCTCCTCGGTGAACGCGTGCAGGTCCACAACCTTCGACGAGGCGGCGACGTCCGCCTCGCGCCGCGCCAGCGTGCTGATGACGGAGACGCGGTTGTAGGCCGCCGCGAACATGATCGCCGTCTGCCCGCGCGTCGACTCCGTCGCGTTCGGGTCGGCGCCCGCGTCGAGCAGCAGACTGACGGACTCGAGGCTGCCGGCCGCCGCCGCGAGCATGAGCGGCGACGTGCCGGTCACGGACGCCGCCCTGGCGTCGGCTCCGCTCTCGAGGAGCGTCTTGACGATCCGGGCGTGCCCTCCCTTCGCCGCCATCAGCAGCGGCGTGTAGCCGTTGATGCGCGTGGCGGCGCGGAGGTTCGCGCCCGCGTAGATCAGCATGCGCGCGAGCTCGACGTCGTTGTGGGACGCGGCCCAGTGGAGCGCCGTCATGCCGTCGCCCTGGGCGGCGTTGACGTCGCCGCCCTGCGTGAGCAGCGTGCGCACGGCCTCGCGATCGCGCTGCATGGCGGCCTCGGCGACCGCGGCCCGTGGAGCCGCGCCGAGCCCGGCAGGCCCCACGGCGCACACGAGGGCCACCGCGCAGCCGAGGCTCGAGGCGCCCGTGACCGCGAGCCGGCTCACGCGTCGGTCTCCTGGGTGCCGTTGAGATCGAGGGCGCCCGTGCTGTCGCCGAAGCGGTCCATGTCGTCGAGACCGATCGCGCGGGCCACCGACAGCATGGCGTTGGCCATCGGCGTGGCGTCGGCGGCGCGGATGTGCAGGCCGCCGCGCAGTCTCCCGCCCGCGTGGCCCGCCAGGAACAGCGGGCACCGCTTGTGGTTGTGCACGTTCGAGTTGCCCATCGGCGATCCGTACAGGATCAGGCTGTGGTCGAGGAGCGTGCCGTCGCCGTCGGGCGTGCGCTTCAGCCGCTCCAGGAAATACGGCAGCAGGCCCACGTGATACCGGTTGATCTTCGCGTAGTCGGTGATGCGATCCTCGCGCTCCTGGTGATGCGAGGCCGAGTGGAACGCGGCCTTGACGCCGCTCTCCGGGTAGACGCGATTCGACGCGTCGCGCCCGAGCTTGAACGCGAACACGCGCGTGACGTCGGAGGCGAAGGCGAGCGCCTGCAGATCGAACATCAGCTTCACGTGCTCCTCGAACGAATCGGGCACGCCGACCGGCGCCCCGGGCAGCTCGCGCGGCTCGCCGCTCCGGTTGGACGCCTCCACGTTCTGGATGCGCCGCTCGATCTCGCGCACATCGTCCAGGTAGTCGCCGAGCCGCGCGCGATCGGCCGGGCCGAGCTCCCGGTTCAGCCTCGCCACGGACTCGCCGATCCAGTCGAGGATGCTGCGGTCTTCCTCGCGCCGCTCGGCGCGCTCGGCAGGCGTTGCGCCGACCCCGAACAGCTGATCGAAGACGGCACGCGGGTCGCGGATCATCGGGAGCGGCTCGCTCGGCGACGCCCAGCTGATCGAGTCGGTATACACGCAGGAGTAGCCGTACGAGCAGCCGCCCGCCGCATCCACGTTCTCGATGCAGAGCTGCATCGAGGGGATCGGCGTATCCTGCCCGAAGTGCTGCGCGGCGAACTGGTCCAGCGAGGTGCCGACCTCGACGTCGGACCCCTGCGTCTGCTTCGGGTGCGACTGCGTGAGGAACACGGCGCTCGACCGGAAGTGATCGCCGCCGATCTCCGGCGGCGTGCACGCCTCCGCGTTCTTCACGTCGGTGTTGCTCACGATCGTGAGGGCGTCGTGGAACGGCTCCAGCGGGCTGAGGCTCGTCGGCGCGAGGTCGAATCCGCGACCGGCGGCGGCCGGCGACCACATGTGCTTCTTGAGGCCGAACGCCGTGCTGCCGGCCGCGCCGTGCACCATCTCGATGGCGACAAGGCGCGTCCGGGATACGGCGGCCTCCGCGAAGGCCCGCCGCGCCGGCAGCATCGCCTCCAGCAGCGGGAGCGCCACCGTGACGCCCATGCCGCGCAGGACCGTTCGGCGGGACAGGTGCTTCTGTGCGATGTACATCAGCGCGTTCTCCTTGATGCCTTCCCCTGGGCACGCTCCGGCGCCTTCGCCTCGTTCGTCAGCTGATCCCGCCCGGCCGTGCTCATCCGGAACGGCGGGCTGTTGATCACGCCCAGAATGAAGGCGGACATGCGGTGGTCGCGCCGCGCCGCCTCGCGCACGATGGCGCGAATGGCGGGCATGTCCTGGTGCTCGACCCGACGGCCGGTCGCATAGGTCATCAGGTTCTCCGTGAAGCTCAGGAGAATCACCTCCTGGTGCTTCAGGAGCGCCGAGCGCAGATCCGCCGGCCCGGCCAGCGCCGTGCCGTCGTACAGGTCGCCTGTCGGGTCGATCGGCATCTCGTTGTCCTTGATCCGCCACGCCCCCGTGGGATCGTAGTTCTCGAGTGTCAGACCGAGCGGGTCGATCACCTTGTGGCACGACGTGCACGCCGGGTTCTTCCGGTGCTCGTCCATGCGCTCGCGGACGGAGAGCAGCCGCGCCCCCTTCACGCCGCTCGTCGCCTCCAGGTCGGGCACGTTCGGCGGCGGAGGTGGCGGCGGCGTGCCGAGGAGCACTTCCATGATCCACTTCCCTCTCAGCACCGGCGACGTGCGGTCCGCGACCGACGTCAGCGTGAGGATGCTGCCATGTCCGAGGATGCCCCGCCGGTTCTCCGGGAGCGTCACGCGGCGGAAATGGCTGCCGACGACGTCCGGTATCCGGTAGTGCCGCGCGATGCGCTCGTTGATGAAGCTGTAGTCGGCGCGGATGAGATCGAGGACGCTCCGATCCTCCCGGACGAGACTGTGGAAGAAGAGCTCCGTCTCGCGCCGGAGCGACTCGGCCAGCGTGTCGTCGTAATCCGGGTAGTGCAGGTAGTCCGGGACGATCGTCTCGAGGTCCTGCAGCCGGAGCCACTGGCCCGCGAACCGCGTGGCGAGCGCTTCGGATCGCGGGTCGTCGAGCATCCGGCGCACCTCGCCGTCGAGCCCCGCCGCCGTGCCCAGCGTCCCCGCCCTCGCCGCCTCGAGGAGCCCCGCGTCGGGCACGGTGCCCCACAGGAAGAACGAGAGACGCGACGCCAGGTCCTCGTCACCGAGCCTGTAGGGCTGTCCAGCCCGGAGCGTCGCCGGCGCCCGCTCGAGACGGAACAGGAAGCGGGGGCTGGCGAGGATGGCCTGCAGCGCGAAGCGCACGCCGTTCTCGAAATCCCCCTGCCGGCGGCCACGCTCGTAGAACCTCATGAGGTCGCCGATGTCGTCGGCGGTGGCGCGTCCCCGGTATGCCTGGCCCGCGAGGCGCCGCACGATCTGCGCGGCGCAGTCCGCCTCCTCGGCCGCGCTCGTCGGCCGGCAGATGAAGATCTTCCGCCGGCTCGCCGTCTCCGAGACGCCCGTGACGACCGACGGGCCGATGATCGTGAAGTCGCGCATGTGCGGCAGCAACGTGACGCCGTAGCTCATGCTCACGTCCACGAGGGTGTTCTCGGTGGGCATCAGGATGTCGTCGGGCGTCGCCTCGAAGTTCTGGAGGAACGCGGCCGACACGCGCTGCGGGCCTGCCTTGACGTGGACGGGCGCCGTCACCGGATCGAGGTTGTTCTTCGGGTCCGACTCGCTCATGCGCGTGTTCAGGTCGAGGAGGGCCACGCGCTCCCCGTTGATCGAGACCTCGATCCTCTCCTTCAGGTCCATGGCGGTCATCGTCGACCGGCCGTAGAGCCCGCCGAGAGGCTCGTTGTGCAGGTTGACCCTGAAGACGTAATCACCGTCGGCCGGGAACACGTGGACGACCGAAATGCCGCCGCGGGTGCCGACGGGCGCCCCGTCGACGTGCTGCATCTGCGACTTCGTGCGCCCGAGCTTGTAGGTCGTCGACCCGGGCGATGCATTGCGATCGCCGACCGCGAGACGGCTGATCTGGCTGGCCGCGCGGAGATAGCCCTCCATGAGCGCGGGCGAGAACGCCTGCGCGTCCGCCACGTTGTCGAAACCGTGGCTGATCGTGTCGGGCGGCAGGAAGGCGGTGACGTCCACGTCGATGGCGAGCAGCTCGCGAACCGAGCGCGCGTACTCGGCGCGGTTCAGGCGCTGGAACGGCCGCCAGCCCGGATCGGGACGTCCCGCCGCGGCCTGGTCGATTGCCGTTTCGAAGGCCGACGCGAGCGTGGCGAGCGTCGCCGCGTCGGGCCGTTTCACGCCGGCCGGCGGCATCATGCCGGCGCGGAGCTTGCGAATCATCTTCTCTGTGACCTCGGCGTGCTCCACGACCTTCGCCGCGTCGAACGCCGCGAGCGTCAGCCCGCCGGTCCGCATCCGGTCGTTGTGGCACGCCGAGCAGTACCGCCTGACGAGCGCCGTCTGCGCGTCGGCCGAGAGCGCCGGCACGGCGGCCGTCGCCCGTGCCGTGCCTGCCCCGCGCGGCGACGACGGATGCGACACGGCCGGCGCCGGCGAAACGGGCATGGTGGCCTTCCGGCCCTGAGCCGCGACGCTCAGCCCGCAGACCGCCGCGCCGACGACCGCGACGACGACTCTCGTCATGCGTTGGTGATCTCGTGCGCGCCGTTCAGGTCGAAGGTCCCCGTGCTGTCGCCGAAGCCGTCCAGGTCGTCGAGCCCGAGCAGGTGGAGCATGCTGAGCATGACGTTGGCCATCGGCGTACCATCGGGCGCTCTCAGGTGGAGACCGCCGCGGAGCGTCCCGCCGGCATGTCCCATCAGGAACAGCGGGCACCGCTTGTGGTTGTGCACGTTCGAGTTGCCCATCGGCGACCCGTACAGGACGAGCGTGTTCTCGAGGAGCGTCCGGTCGCCGTCGGGCGTGCGCTTCAGCTTGTCGATGAAGTACGGCACCAGGCTCACGTGGTACCGGTTGATCTTCTCGAAGTCCGCGATGCGATCTTCACGCTCCTGATGATGCGAGGCCGGGTGAAAGCCCGTCTTCACGCCGCTCTCCGGATACGAGCGGCTCGAGGCGTCGCGCCCCAGCTTGAACGAGAACACGCGCGTCGTATCGCCCGCGAACGCCAGCACCTGCAGGTCGAACATGAGCTTCACGTGCTCGGCGAACGAATCGGGGACGCCAACCGGCGCACCGGGCAGCTCGCGCGGCTCGCCGCTCGCGTGCCGCGTCTCGACCATCTGGATGCGCCGCTCCACCTCCCGCACCTCGTCGAGGTACGCGCTCAGGCGTGCGCGATCGGCGGCGCCGAGCCCGCGCCGCAGGCGTGCGACCGAGGCGTGGATCGTGTCGAGGATGCTGCGGTCCTCCCGCCGCCGCGCCGCCCGCTCCTCGGGCGTCGCGCCGACGCCGAAGAGCTGGTCGAAGGCCGCCCGCGGATCGCGAATCATCGGCAGCGGCTGCGTCGGCGACGCCCAACTGACCGTGTCCGTGTACACGCAGGAATAGCCGTAGGAACAGCCCCCGGCCTGGTCCACGCTCTCGATGCAGAGCTGCAGCGAGGGAATCGCCGTGTCCTGCCCGAAGCGCTGCGCGTAGTACTGGTCGAGCGACGTGCCGGACAGCACGTTCGAACCCTTGGTCTGCCTCGGGTGCGCCTGGGTCAGGAACACCGCGCTCGAGCGGAAGTGGTCGCCGCCGATCTCCGGGGCGGTGCAGGCCTCCGCGTTCTTCACGTCCGTGTTGCTGATGATGGTCAGATGCTCGCGCAGCGGCTCCAGGGGCGCGAGGCTGCTCGGCGACAGGTCGAAGTCGCGGCCGACCGCCGCGGGCGACCACATGTGCCTGGCCGCGCCGTAGGTCGTCGCGCCGGCGGAGCCGTGCACCATCTCGATGCACGCGAGGCGCACCCGTCCGGCCGCGGTCTTCGCAAGCGCGGTCCTGGCCGGCACCATCGCTTCGAGCAGCGGCAGCGCCACGGTCACGCCCATGCCCTTCAGCACCGTCCGGCGGGAAATGTGCTTCTGCGAGAGAAACATCTGACCTACCTCCTCGAGTCGTCGGTCGTCGTCGCCGAATCCACCGTGCTCATCCGAAACGCCGCGCTCGTGACGACGCCCGCAATGAACGATGACAGGCGATTGCCGTGGCGCGCCGCCTCGCGCGCGATGGCGCGCACCGCCGGCATGTCTTCGGGCTCCAGGTACCGGCCGAGCGCGTATGTCATCAGGCTCTCGGTAAAGCTCAGCAGGATCACGTCGGCGTGCTTCAGCAGCGCCTGCCGGAGCGCCGCCGGCCCATCCAGCTTCGTGCCGTCGTACAGCTCGCCCGTCGGATCCACGGGCACGCCGTTGTCCTTGATGCGCCACGCGCCCGTGGCGTCGTAGTTTTCGAGCGCGAGGCCCAGCGGATCGATGACCCTGTGGCACGACGTGCACGCCGGGTTCGCCCGGTGCTCCTCCAGGCGCTCGCGCACGGAGAGGAGCCTGGCGTCCCTGACGCCCTGCGTCTCCTCGAGGTCCGGCACGTTCGGCGGGGGCGGCGGCGGCGGGCTGCCGAGCAGCACTTCCATGATCCACTTGCCGCGCAGGACCGGCGACGTGCGATCGGCCACCGACGTGAGGAGCAGGATGCTGCCGTGCCCGAGGATGCCGCGCCGGTGCTCGTCGGGAATCTCCACGCGGCGGAATGCGTGGCCCATCACGTTCGGAATCCGGTAGTGCTTCGCCAGCCGCTCGTTCACGAACGTGTAGTCGGCCGTGAGCAGGTCGAGAACGCTCCGGTCCTCGCGGACAAGGCTCTCGAAGAACATCTCCGTCTCGCGTACGAACGCCTCGGACAGCGTGTGGTCCCATTGCGGATAAGTCAGCGTGTCCGGCCGCGTCTTGCCGACGTCCTGCAGCCGGAGCCACTGCCCCGCGAACCTCGACGCGAGCGCGGCCGATCGCCGGTCCGCGATCATCCGGCTCACCTGCTGCTCGAGCACGGCGGGCGTGCGGAGCGTTTCGGATTTCGCGGCCGCCAGCAGCTCGGCGTCCGGCAGCGTCCCCCAGAGGAAGAACGAGAGGCGCGATGCGAGGTCCAGATCGCTCACACGGTAGGTCTGCCCCGCACCGAGCGACGCCGGCGCCTGCTCGACGCGGAACAGGAAGCGTGGGTTCGCCAGCATCCCCTGCACGGCGAGACGGATGCCGGCTTCGAAGTCTTCCGTCCGCCGTCCCTGCTCGTAGAGCCGCATGAGGTCGGCGACGTCGTCTCGACCGACGTAGCCGCGGTACGCCTGCGTCGCCAGACGCGTAATGATGTGCGTGGCGCAGGCCGTGTCTTCGCCGGGGGCGGTCGGCCGGCAAAAGAAGATCTTTCGCCGGCTCGGCGTCTCGGAGACGCCGGTGACGACGTGCGGGCCGGTGATGGCGAATTCCCGCAGGTGCGGCGGCGCCGTGACGCCGAACGTCTCGCCGATGTTCGTGTCGGCCAGCGTGTGCTCGATCGGGGTGATCAGATCGTCGATGGGACCGTCGCCCGCCTGGATGAACGCCGCGGATACGCGTCGCGCGCCGGCCTTGACGTGAATCCGCGGCGTGAACACGTTCAGCCCATTCGGATCCGACTCGCGCATCGTGTGGTCGATCGGCACCAGCGCGACCCGCTCGCCGTCGATCGACACCTCGATCTGCTCCCCGCGCGTCGCGCCGCCGAAGAGGTCCCCGGTCGGGCCGCTGTGGAGCAGCATCCTGAACGCGTAGTCACCGTCGGCGAGGAAGGTGTGCACGACGGACACGCCGCCGCGCGTCCCGATGGGCGCCCCCTCGACGTGGCGCATCTGGGAGGCATCGCGCGGAACCTTGTAGGTCACCGAACCGGCCGACGCATGCCGATCGCCGGTTGCCAGGCGGCTGATCTGGCTCGCCGCGCGCAGGTAACCTTCCATCAGGGTCGGCGAGAAGCCCTGCTCGTCGGAGATGTTGTCGAAGCCGTGGCTGATCGTGTCGGGAGGCAGGAAGGCCGTGACGTCCACGTCCACCGCGAGCACGTCTCGAACGGCTCTGGCGTACTCCGCGCGATTCAACCGTTGGAACGGGCGCCAGCCGGCGTTGGGACGCGCGGCGGCCGCCTGGTCGATCCGCGTCTCGAGCGCCGAAGCGAGCGCCTGGAGCGTCGAGTCGTCCGGACGCTTCACGCCCGCCGGCGGCATCATGCCCGCCCGCAGCTTGCGGATCATCTTCTCGGCGACGCCCGCCTGTGCCGGCGCCTGCGCCGCGTCGAAGGCGACCAGCGTCAGCCCGCCCGCCTTCATCGTGTCGTTATGGCACGCCGTGCAGTACTGCGTGACGATGGTCGCCTGCGCCTCGGGGGAGAGTCCGGCCGCGCGGTGGCTGGCCACCGGCGTCAACATGGAGGCGCGAGTCGACGGGCTGACCTGCTCCGCCGACAGGATCGCCGCCGGCAGAGCGGCGCCGGCCAGGACCACGATCCCACGCGACCGCCACCTCGATATGCCCGTACAGATCCCTCCGGGGGCACGAAACGTCGTGCTGGCAAGAAGTATAGGGCCTGAAAAGGGCCTGTCCGATTGTCATTTTTTGTCGCCCGGATCGTGCTAATCCGTGGTGATGCGGCCGTTTACCACGACGCCCCGGAGGTGCAGGTCGAACAGCTTGAGGATCCGCTTGTACTCGTCGGCCCAGCTCGTTTCCTTCACGAACCCGTGGTCCTCGACCGGATAGGCGGCCAGCTCCCAGTTCTCCTTCCGCAGCTCGATGAGGCGCTGCGCCAGGCGCACCGAGTCCTGGAAGTGCACGTTCACGTCGACCATGCCGTGCAGGATGAGCAATGCCCCCTCGAGCTT
Source organism: Vicinamibacterales bacterium (assembly GCA_050748045.1). Taxonomy (GTDB): domain Bacteria; phylum Acidobacteriota; class Vicinamibacteria; order Vicinamibacterales; family UBA2999; genus CAVYVZ01. The sequence continues at coordinate 16,619 of JBOGIW010000632.1, forward strand.
GTCCGCGAAGTAAATGGGCGAGCTCCGGCGGTACGCCTCCCCGTCGGCCTGCGGCTCGTTCAGGATGTTCGACGTGTACGGATGGTTGTAGTGCGCCCAGTCGGTCACCGGCCGCAGCGCGGCGCCCGCGGCGAACGTTTTCGGCGACGTGAACATCGCCATCAGCGTGATGAACCCGCCGTAGCTCCCGCCGTACACGCCCAGCCGGCGTGGGTGGACCCGGTGTTTCTCGACCAGGTACTTCGCGCCGTCGACGATGTCGTCCAGGTCCTTGCCGCCCATGTGCCGGTAGATCGCCGTCCGCCAGCCGCGCCCGTAGCCGGCGCTGCCGCGATAATCGACGTCGAGCACGACGTAGCCGCGCGACGCGAGGACGTGATGAAACATGTACTCGCGGAAGTACGTGGACCAGTAGCGATGCGCGTTCTGCAGGTACCCCGCGCCGTGCACGAAGATCACCGCCGGCGCGTTCCGATCGCGCCGCGCGCCCAGCCTCTCGGGCGTGTAGAGCCGCGCCGGCACGTCGATGCCGTCGCGTGCCTTGAAGGTCACGAGCTCCGGCTCGAACCACTTGCCGCCCCGCCACTCGGCCGACGTGCTGGTCGTCACCTTCGTCAGGGTGGCCCCCGGCTGGTTGACCATGAGGTACACCTCGGGCGGCTTGTTCATGTACGAGTAGATCACGCCCAGCATGCTGTCGTCGGGCGCGACCACTCCGAAGCTCGCCCCCGTCATCGACGTCAGCTTGGTGCGCACTCCGCCATCGGCCGGCACCGAGTAGATGTGACGCTCGCCCGGGTGCACTTCCGTGGTGCTGATGTAGAACCTCGTGCCATCCTGCGACAGGGCGGCGGCGGCGACCTCCCACCGTCCGGACGTGAGGGCGGTTGCCACACGTGTGTCGGCCGTCACGTCAACGGTGTAGAGATGCGCCCACCCGTCCTTTTCCGCGCCGAACCAGAAGCGACGATGATCGGGCAGCCAGCCGGCGAACCCGGGATCGCGGACCCAGGCGCTATCGTGCATGTGATCGACCACCTTGCCCGTGCCCTCACGCGACAGCAGCACGAACCACCGATCCTCGTTGTTGCCGGCGCGCGCCGCCGCCACCGCGTGCCGGCCATCGTCGGAGACGACCGGCATCGACCATCGGAGGTCCCGTTTCTCATCGACGCCGGGCACGCTGGCCCAGGCCGTTTTGGCCGTCTCGAGGTCGAAGACGGCGAGCCGTGTCTTGTTCTGCGTGTCCCCGACCTTCGTGCGCGTCGTGATGTCTTCGGTGTAGGCCGACTCGGTCACGTAGTTCGGCACGATCGCCGTCTTCAGGTTCGCGGGCCGCTCGGTGATGAGCAGGTAGAGCACCTCGCCCTCGGCGAGCGCAGCGTCGGCGACGGACTGCCGCTCCTGCAGGTCGAACTTCGGCAGGGCATTGCGCTTCTCTTTTTCCTCGTTCCTCTTCCGCCGCTCCGCGGCTTCCTTCACCGCCTCCAGGAGCTTCAGCTCCTCTTCCTTGATGAAGGTCTGGCTCTCCGTCACGGCTGGATCGGGCTTCTTCGCGCTGACGTCGCTGAGCTGCACGAAGAGGTTGCCCTGGCTCCCGTCGACGGGCACGATGAACACGTTGTTGTCGCGGACGAACGTGACGTGCGTCTCGTGGCGTGCCCAGCGCGGGCTCGACTCACGCGCCGTGGTGCGCGTGAGTGCGCGGCGTGTACGCGCCACGGTGTCGATCAGCACGACGTTGCCTTCCTGGACGCCGAGCACGCGCCGGCGCGCGCGGTCCCACACGCCGCCGGGCGGCGGCGCGCTCGTGCGCTGCTCGTCCGTGAGGCGGCGAGGCTCGCCCCCGTCGCGCCCGACCACCCACGTCGCGGCCTCGTCCTCGCCCGGCATGCGCCACTCGAAGTACAGCTCCTGCGAGTCGCCCGACCAGCGCAGGTCGGTCGGCGGATAGCCGACGAGCGCCGGCCCGCGCATGATGCTGTCGATGGTGAGCGGAAACGACGACGGAGTCCGCGCCGGTGCGGCGGACACCGCCGCGACCAGCGCGGAAGCGGAGAGCAGGCCGGCAAGCATGCGTGTCATGCCGGCCAGTATATCGATGTGTTACGACGCTTTCACACGAACCGTGAGCGGAGCGGTGAGCTTCGTCGTGACATCGGCGCCGGGGCCGAGCCGCACTTCGTTGCCGCGCGTCGCGAGCACGAGCCCGGTTCCGCCCGCCCCGCCGATCGCGGCGCCCTTCGCGGCGCCGCTCCCACCGCCGAGAATGGCGCCCACGGCGGCGCCGGCGCCCGCGCCGACGGCGATCTTCGTCGCTGTCTCTTATACAC
>JBOGIW010000633.1:0-14961 GCA_050748045.1 Vicinamibacterales bacterium
TGGAGACCAAGATCTTCGGCCGGCTCACGGCGTGGCAGAACTGGATCTTCCAGCGGCCGAACGCCGTCGGCGAGCACGGCGCGCTGAAGGTCTACGGCCGCCACGGTCGTCCGGAGTTCGACTGGCGGCGATGTTGAGGTCTCTGATCTTGGGTCTTCAGTCTCGGGTCTCGGGTCTTTGGTCTCTGGTCTCGGGTCCCTGGTCGCGGGTCTCTGGTCGAAATGATGAATCTGCACGAACGCATTCCGAATAACGTCGATCTGGCGAGTAACAAGCGGCTCCAGCGGGCGCTCGAGCACTGGCAGCCGAAATACCTCCAATGGTGGCAGGAGATGGGGCCGCAAGGCTTCCAGGACTATCACCAGGTGTACCTGCGGACCGCGGTCAGCGTGGATCCCAAGGGGTGGGCGCACTTCGAGTACATCAAGATGCCGGACTACCGGTGGGGCATCTTCCTCGCGGAGCCGACGCCGGACCGCCGTATCAACTTCGGCCAGTTCAAGGGCCAGCCGGCCTGGCAGGAGGTGCCCGGCGAGTTCCGCAACCAGCTCCGCCGCCTCATCGTCACGCAGGGGGACACCGAGCCGGCCAGCGTCGAGCAGCAGCGGATGCTCGGGCGTCACTGCCCGAGCCTCTACGATCTCCGCAATCTCTTCCAGGTGAACGTCGAGGAGGGCCGGCACCTCTGGGCGATGGTGTACCTCCTGCACTCCTACTTCGGGCGCGACGGCCGCGACGAGGCCGAGGAGCTGCTCGAGCGCCAGAGCGGCAACCGCGACAAGCCGCGGATGCTCGAGGCGTTCAACACGCCCATCGAGACCTGGCTGGACTTCTTCGCGTTCACGATGTTCACGGACCGCGACGGCAAGTCGCAGCTCCTCTCGCTCTCGGAGAGCTCGCTCGACCCGCTCTCGCGGACGACGCGCTTCATGCTCACGGAGGAGTCGCACCACATGTTCGTGGGCGACACGGGGCTGTCGCGCATCATCGAGCGCACCTGCCAGTTGATGAAGGCAGCGGGCTTCTCGGAGGACGTGCGCACGGTCGGCGGCATCGACCTGGCCACGATCCAGAAGTACGTCAACTTCTGGTTCAGCCAGAGCCTCGACCTGCACGGGAGCGAGGTCTCGAGCAACGCCGCGAGCTACTTCACGAACGGCCTCAAGGGGCGCGCCGAGGAAGAGAAGTTCACGGACGACCACGTGCTGGCCGGCGAGGTATACGTGCTCGACGTCCTCGACGACAAGGGCCGCCTCACGAAGCGCGAGATCCCGATGCGCAACGCGCTCAACGAAGTGCTGCGCGACTGGTACGTCGAGGACTGCCGGAGCGGCCTCGAGCGCTGGAACAAGAAGCTCGCGTCGCACGGCATCGGCTTCGAGTTCCACCTTCCGGACAGAAAGTTCAACCGCAACATCGGCGTGTTCGCCGGCCTTCGCTTCGACCCGTGGGGACGGGCGCTCGAGGCCGACGAGTGGGAGGCGCGCAAGGGTGAGTGGCTGCCCGTGCCGTCGGACAACGAGTACCTGATGAACATCCAGGCCAGGCCGGTCTACGAGCCGGGCAGATTCGCCAACTACATCGCGCCGCCCATCCGGGGCATCAACCAGAAGCCGATCGATTTCGAGTACGTCAGGACCGAGGCGTAACCCGCGACCGCCGACTCGCGGATTGCGGACAGCGGATTGCGGATTGCGGATTGCGATGCCCTACACCAGGATCCACTATTCGACCCGTGACGGCGTGGCCGAGATCGAGCTGCGCGACCCGCCCGCCAACACCTACTCCTACGAGATGATGCGCGAGATCGACGACGCGGTCCTGGCCGCCCGGATGGAGGCCGGCGTCCACGTCGTCGTGATTCGCGGGTCCGGGGAGAAGTTCTTCTGCGCGGGCGCGAACATCTCGATGCTCGCGCAGGCGGATCCCGCGTGGAAGTACTACTTCTGCCTTCACGCCAACGAGACGCTGAACCGGCTCGAGCAGACGCCGAAGCTGGTGATCGCCGCGCTGAACGGCCACTGCGTCGGCGGCGGTCTCGAGGTGGCGATGGCGGCCGACCTCCGCGTGGCGAGGAAGGACGCCGGGCGGATCGGCCTGCCCGAAGTGAAGCTCGGCGTGCTGCCGGGCACAGGCGGCACGCAACGGCTGGCGAGGCTCGTCGGCAAGGCCAGGGCGATCGAGCTGATGGCGTCCGGCCGGCTGCTGTCGTTCGACGAGGCGCACGCGATCGGGCTGGTGAACGAGGTGTGGGGCGAGACGGCGCTCGCGGGGCGGTCGTTCCGGGAGGCCGCCCTGGACTACGCGAAGCGGTTCACGCCGCCGCACGCGGCAAGCAAAGCCGTCGGCCACATCAAGCGCGCCGTGCACTCGGGCCTCGAGGTCGGCTTCCACGAAGGGCTGGCCCTCGAGCGCGAGCTCCAGCAGCGCCTCTTCGAGAGCGCCGACGCAGCCGAGGGCCTCGAGGCGAACCTGCAGAAACGCCCCCCGAGGTTCGAAGGCCTTTAATCAACTCCCAACTCCCAACTCCCAACTTCCAATTCGAGATTGGGAGTTGGAGTGTACCGGCACACGAGAATTGGACAGCGCGTTGATAGTCATCAGGCCGCGGGCCTGACGGCAAACGCCTGACGCACCTGGGCTGTCCAATCATTTCGTGCGGCGCGGGAATTGGGAGTTGGAGATTGGGAGTTGGAGATTGGGAGTTGAGGTTTGGGAATTGGGAGTTGGAGATTGGGAGTTGGAGATTGGGAGTTGAGGTTTGGGAATTGGGAGTTGGAGATTGGGAGTTGATTATTGAATGCGGATCGTGCCGTTCAGCGCCGTGTTGGACGGCTCGTTATGGTCGTGGAAGCCGCAGGTCCGCGCGGTGGTCAGGTTCTGGGTCGGCCGGGTCTGGCCCGGCTGCAGGTTGCCGACGGTGACTTCCGGGCAGTCGGTGTGGTCGGGATGGGGATCCGATGACATGTCGTGCGGGCGGTCGTGGTTGTTCACGAAGGTCACGCGCGATCCCACGGGCACGGTGAGGGTCGTCGGCAAGACCGCGCCATTCGCGCCGATCGTGATCGTCATCGCTCCGGTGCCGCCGCCTGGGGGCGGCGTCGGTTCCGTGGGAGTGCCGCCGCCATAGCCCCCGCCGCTGCATGCCGGTATCGCGAGCGCCGCCGCCGCGGCGAACATCAATCCCGTCCCGACCAGCTTCCGGTTCATTGAGCGCCCCTAGAAGAACTTCCGCGAGATGTTGAAGCCGATGTACCAGTCGTCGTTCCCGGTGCCGCCGCGCGCGATCTGGCCCCACGTCGTACCAAAGCCGTTGTTGAAATTGAGCTGGAACGTGTGGCCGCCGGCACGCTTCTCGATGCCGAACGACCCCTGGTGGACGCGCGCGTCGTAGCCGGCGGCCCTCGGCGCGTACTCGCCGACAAGATACACCGTCGGGCGGAGCCGGTAGCGCAGGCCGACGCCGACGAGGAACGTCCAGTCGTCTTCGAGCGGATCCACGGTGAACAGGTTCGCGTTGTCGACCCACATCGGGATCACGTACGCGGCACCGGAGTCGCCGAACGCGTGCGACACGATCGCGCCGAGGGCGGGGGAGTATGCGTCGCGGAAGTTGTTCGTGCCGTCGACCGAGGCCACGAGGGCGAGACCGAACACCCGGCCCTCGGTCTGCGGCCTGAGATCGGCCTGGCCGAAGAGCTCGATCGTGCGGTCGCTGGTTCGATGGATGCCGGCCTGGATGCCGCGGAAGAGGCCGAAGCGGTACTCGAGCCCGATTTGCGCGCCCGAGTCGAAGCCGAAGAAGTCTTCGACGAGGTCTCCGAAGCTCCCGGCGCCGAGCGGCCGGGCGAAGCGGTGGGTGACGCGGAACGCGCTCTTGTGCCTGGGCAGCCGCAGCGCCGTGGGCAGGTTCACCAGGTTGAAATCCGGCTGCGCCGGGTTTGGATCCAGATCGGGGTCGTCTTCCTCCTGGGATGCGGTGCCGGCCGCCGCCGCCGCCTTGGACAGGGGTGTGCCCCCTGCCTCCGATTGCTGGTCTCTCTTGTCCGCCTCCTTCCTGTCTGCGTCGTCAAGGTCGAGTGCGGCCAGCGGGGCCGACGCCGCCAGCGCCAGCGCCGCTGCCATCATCCATCGCGTCCATGCCATGCGTCTTCGCTCTCCTGGGGGGGAGCTGGCTCGACGTCCGGTAGCCGGGCGCCGGGCCGGGTTCGCTCACGCCCACGAGGATGGTCCTCCGGAAGCGGCCATCGTCGGGGTGGATGTGGTCATGATACGAGCATGTGCCCCGAACCGCGAAGGTGACGCTGATTCCGGGTTCTTGATTAGAAGAATTTCCGCGAGATATTGAACCCGATGTACCAGTCGTCGCGGCCCGGGCCGCCGCGCGCGATTGGCCCCCATGTCGTGCCGAACCCATTGTTGAAGTTCAATTGGAACGAGTGCCCGCCGGCGCGCTTCTCGATGCCGAACGACGCCTGGTGCGCGCGCGGGGCGTAGCCGGCGACGCGCGGGGCGAACTCGCCGACGAGGTACACGGTGCGCAGGATGCGCCACCGGGCGCCGACAGCGGTGACCAGTGTGGAGTTGTCCTCGGCAGGATCGAGGCCGAACAGGTTCGCGTTGTGCACCCACATCGGGACAAGGTAGGCGGCGCCCCAGTCGCCGAACGCGTGCGAGACGTTGATACCGATCGCCGGCGTGTACTCGTCGCGGAAGTTGTTCGTGCCGTCGATCGCGGCGACGATGGCGAAGCCGAACGGACGGTTCTCGCGTTGCGCGACGACATCGTGCTGCGCGAAGAGCTGGATCGTGCGGTCGCTGGCCCGGTAAACGCCGATTTGGGTACCGCGAAACAGGCCGAACCGATACTCCAGACCGATCTGCGCTCCGGAATCGAAACCGAACGCATTCTGGAGCAGGTCGCCGAGGCTGCCTTCCCCGAGCGGGCGCGCGAAGCGGTGCGTGACGCGGAACGCGCTCTTGTGCCGCGGCAGGCGCAACGCCGTCGGCAGGTTTACGACCGTGAAGTCGGGCTGTGCCGGGTTCGGGTCCAGGTCCGGGTCGTCCTCCGGCTGGGCGGCCGCGGCAGCATCCGCCGCAGCGGCGTCCGCCGCGGCGGGAGGCCTCTCGCCGTCGCCGTTTTCCTGCGCCGCCGCCGGCATCCGCGCCGCCACCGCCAGTGCCGCAGTCAGCATCACGACTCTCGACCAGGTCATCGCCATTCGCTCTCCTCGTGGGGAGCTCAGTGCGTTGTCCGGTAGTCGGGCACCGGGCCTTCGTTGGTGCCGACGTTGATCTGTCCCCGAAACCGCTGGTCGTCCGGGTTCATGTGGTCGTGATACCCGCAGATCCTGACCGCGGTCAGGGGACCGGTGTTCTTGCCCTGTCCTGGAGCCAGCGTGCCCACCTGATTGATCGGGGGACAGTCGGTATGGAGCTCGTGCGGCGTCGTGAAGATCTCGTGCATCCGACTGTCGTTGTTCACGAACCTGACCAGGGCGCCCGCCGTGACGCTCGCGATCCTCGGACTCGCGCCATCCGCGGTGATCGTGATCGTGGTGACGGTCGGACTCGATGGGCCGGTCGGGGTGCCGCCACCTCCTCCACCGCCGCCGCCACACGCGGCCGCCACGACGACCGCACCGATGCCGATGCTCATGAGCAACACGGGAGCTCTCATTGTTTGCCTCCTTCACGCGCGCGCACGACCAGCCTGCCCTTCATCTCCTCGTGCCCTTTGCCGCAGTACTCGGAGCAGAGGATCTCGAAGTCCCCCACGGCGTTGGCCGTGAACTCGATCACGACGGGCTGGCCGCCGCGCGGAATCTCTTCCGCCACCTTGAACTTCTTGATGCCGAACCCATGCACACCATCCGCCGACCGCACCATGATCCGCACCGTCTCGCCCTCGCTCACTTCGATGCGCGTCGGCTCGAAGGCGAACCGCTTCGCCACCACCTCGACGACACGCGGCTCGGGCGCCTGCGCGCGCGGGGGAGCCGGCGCCGCCGCCAAGCCTGCGTATGCGAGGAGGGCAACGGCGATACCGGCCGCGCAATCGAAGGCCGTGCTCCACTCGAAACCAGTATTCCAACGGAAAGCAGTGTTCAGGCTCATGGACGAGGCCGGGGTCAACGGCATCCTCAGCAAGGGCGGTGCCCGCGGGCCGCGGGCAGTTCTGTGAGGAAAACCGGGCTTTCGCCGGCCGGTGCTTACCGGGCCGGTAATCCGCGACGGTTGTTGTAAGGCTGGTCGGGCGCCACCGGGACGCCACCGCTAGTCGATCCGGTACTTCGCGAGGTAGTAGCTCAGGGCGCGCTGGCTGATCCCCATCAGCTCCGCGGCGTCCTTCTTGATGCCGCCCGACTGCTCGAGCGCGCGTCTGATCGTCTCGCGCTCCACCCATTCGAGGTTCTGGTGCAGGCGCATCGAGGGGAGGCCCGGCGACGGCGTCGAGGTCGCGCCGAGGAACGAGATCAGGGCCGACGCGATGACGGGTCCGGTGGCGAGCACGACGGCGCGCTCGATCGTGTTCTCCAGCTCGCGCACGTTGCCCGGCCACTCATACTTCTGCAGCGCGTTGACGACGTCCTCCTCGATGCGCGCGATCTTCTTGCCGGTCCGCTGGCGATGCTTCTCGACGAAGTGCTCGATGAGCACCGCGATGTCCTCCGGCCGCTCGCGCAGGGCGGGAATCTGGATCGGGATCACGTTGAGCCGATAGTACAAGTCCTCCTGGAACCTGCTCTCGATGACCATCTGTTTCAGGTCGCGGTTGGTCGCGGCGATCACGCGGACGTCGACGCGCTGGGTCCGCTCGGCGCCGAGCGGCTCGAACTCGCGCTCCTGCAGCACGCGCAGCAGCTTGGCCTGCAGGGCCGGCGTCATCGTCCCGATCTCGTCGAGGAAGATGGTGCCGCCGTCGGCGAGCGCGAACTTGCCGCGCTTGTTCGTCGTCGCGCCGGTGAAGGCGCCGCGGACGTGCCCGAAGAGCTCGGATTCGAGCAGCGTTTCCGGGATCGCCGCGCAGTTGACCTTGATGAGCGGCATCTCCCGCTGGGCGCTCCGATGGTGGATCGCGCGGGCCACCATCTCCTTGCCGGTCCCGGTCTCGCCGGTGATGAGCACCGTGCTCTTCGTCTGGGCCACGAGCTCCGCGCGCTGGATGACCTCCTGCATCGCGCGGCTCCGCCCGACGATGCCGTAGTGGTTGAACTCGGCGTCGCGCTCGCTGAGGAGGTACTGGCGTTCGGTCTGCAGCCGCTGCGACTTGACCGCGCGGCCGGCGAGCGCGATGAGCTCCTCCACCTCGAAGGGCTTCTCGAGGAAGTCCTCGACCCCCAGCTTGAACGCCTCGCGCACGATCTGCGTGGAGCCGTGCGCGGTCATCATGACGATCTGCGGCCGCTCGGCCGACGGCAGCGACTGCGCGATCTCACGGATGAGCTCGAGGCCGGTCATCCCGGGCATCAGGTTGTCGACGACGAAGAGGTCGAACGCCCGCTCGCCGAGCTGCCGCTGCGCCTCGCGCGCGCTGGCCGCCTCGACGACGTCGTGCCCCTCGTCGCGCAGCGCGCGGCCGAGGCGCCTCAGGATCTTCTCTTCGTCGTCGGCGAGCAGGATCGAGCCGCGAATGGCCATACTTATGGGCCCGGCGTCACGCGCGCGGCGCTTGCCGTGGCAGATCGAGGCGCATCTCGGTGCCGGCGCCCGGCCGGCTCGACACGGTGATCGAGCCCCCCAGCCCGTCGACGATGTTGCGCGCGATCGGGAGACCGAGGCCGGTGCCGGTGCGGCGGGTGGTGAAATAGGGATCGAAGATGTGCGCCATGTCCTCGGGAGCGATGCCGGTGCCGCGATCGGCGACGGTGATCGTAACCCGGTCGTCCGCGGCGCGCGTGTGCAGCAGAATCACCGGCGCGGTGGCCACCGCCACCCCTCCCGTCTCGGCGACCCGGGCGACGCCCTGGACGGCATGGCGCGCGTTGGTGAGGATGTTGACGAGCGCCGTCCGCAGCCGCTCGGCGTCGGTGACGATCCGCGGGTCCGACGGATCCAGGTCGAGGGAAATCGACGGCCCCGCCTCTCCCGCTTCGGCCGCCTGCGCCGACGCCCGGCACAGCGCGTTGACCGCCGCCTCCGCGTAATCGAACCGGAGCGGCCGCGCGAAGTCGAGCACGTCGGTCACGATCCGGTTCAGGCGGCTCGTCTCTTCGTCGATATCGGCCACGGCCTCGCGCATCTCGGCGTGCGTGGCGCCATCCCGCCGCAGGCTGCGCAGCGACGTGCGGATGATCATCAGCGGGTTCCGCACCTCGTGCGCGATGACGGTGGAGAGCCGCCCGAGCGACGAGAGGCGCTCCTTCTGCGCCGCCTCCCGCTGGAACCTCGCAATGGAATCGGTGAGCGTGTTGAACGTCGTGGCGAGCAGGCGCGCATCCTCGTCGTCCCACGTGCGGCTGTGGAGGGCGACCTTGCGCGTCAGGTCGCCCGTGGCCGCCACGTCGCGCATGGCGTTGGTGACCGCGGCGAGCGGGCGTGTCATGGTCCGTGCGACGGCGTAGCTCACGATCGTCGCGAGGAGGACCGTCGCGATCAGCGCGCCGACGAGGCCGTTGCGGATGGTTCTGAGGAACTGGAGGCGCGCCGTGCGCGAGCGGAGGAGGAGCGCCGCCGGCCCGTTGACGTCCTCGAGGCTGCCGAGCGGATGCCGCAGGGCGATGTATTCCTCGTCGCCCACCGTCACCGTCGACAGGCGGTCGGCTGCCAGCGCGGCGGCGAGCGCCGGCCGGGAGGCCTCGGGCACCGTGGAGGCGAGCACCCGCCCGCCGGCCGTGAACGCCACCTCGCTGCCCGTGACCTCCTTGAACTGCTGCGCCAAAGCGTCGTCGAGGAGGAAGCCGAGGCTGAGACGCCCGAAGATCTCCGGGTTCTCCCTCCCGAGGAACACGGGCACGCTGACCACCTGGAAGAGGCCCCGATCGTGAGGCCAGAGCATCGAGACCTCCGCCGTCGGCGACGGCGCGTCGAGCGGCAGCTTCTCCGGATTGCCGACGCCGTCGGCGGCGAGCACGCGGCCGTCGCGCCCCGTCACGACGACGAGCGCCGCGTTGATCTGCTGGCGGTACTCGACGGCCGCCGGCCGGATCGTCGGCGGGTCGCCCGTCTCGACCGCGGCCTTGAACCGCGGCAGATCGGCCACGAGCCGCGCGAAGCGCGTGAACATGTCGGTGAGCGTGGACCGGTGCTGGTCGACGAGACGCCCGGCCTCCTGCACGCCGCGGCGCAGCTCGGCCTCCGCCTCGCTCGACACCCGGGCATTGACGAAGTACGAGACGAAGCCGAGCGCGGCCAGTGCCAGCAGCGCACAGACCAGGAAGATACGGTTGGTGAGCGACGACAGCGCCCGCATCGCTACTGGACCAGGAAGTCGAGCTCCACGGTCCCGGCCTGGGGAATGGTGATCGTCCGCGTGTCGCGGTTGACGCCGTCGTGCCAGGCGATCACCGAGTACGTGCCCGCGGGGATGCCGTCGATCCGGTACCGGCCGTCCGCGCCGGTCGTCGCGAAGTAGCGGTGATTGAAGACGATGATGAACGCGCTCATGTGCGAGTGGATGTCGCAGAAGACGCGGACGATGCCGGGGCGGTCGAAGCGCACGGACTTCGAGCGGCCCTGCGCGTAGCGGCCGAGGTCGAACCGCTTCGCCTTCGAGAGCGAGAACACGTTGTGGTAGGTGCTGTCGTTGTTGGGGAAGTCCACGACCGTGCCGGCCGCGATCGCCAGCACGTGCGGCAGGAACGTCTCGTTGCGCTGATCCATACGCGCACGCTGCGGCTCGCGATCCTCGAAGGCGCCGCCGGGGGCGGTCTCGAGGTACACCACCGCGCGGCGGCGGTCGGGCAGATCGCGCGGGGCCGGCGACGTGAGATCGTGGACCGCGGGCCGGCGCTCGGGCGCCGGCAGCGAGCGGCGGATCTCCACGCGGCCGCGCAGGGAGGCGGTGGCGTCGGGTGCACCTGATGCCCCCGATGCACCCAGTGCACTTAATGCACCCAATGCACCCAATGCACCTAATGCACCTAATGCACCTAATGCACCTAATGCACCTGATGCACCCATATCAGAACCAGTACAGCAACTGAAGGGCGGGCAGCACGGATTGGCGCACGCGGCCCCCGTCGCGGCGGTTCACCTGCACGGACACGCGGGCGATGAGGTTGCGTTGGAGGTAGTACCCGCCGCCGGCTTCAACGCGCGTGACCGGCGCGTCCCACTCGGTGACGCGATCGGTGCCGGCGATGCGATTGAACCCGAGGTACTCCACCCGCGCGGCCGCGTACATGCCGGGCATGAACGTGTAACGCCCCTCCACGCGTGCCGCCAGCGCGCGCAGGGGGGCGGGCACGAACGGCGCTCGAATCGCGGGGATTCGCCACTCGCTCAGCACGAGGTCGGCGCGTGCCATCCAGTGATCGCGTGAGTATTCGAGGTCGGCGCCGAAGACGCGCTGCAGGAAGCGGCGGTCCTCGTCGGCCGGGAGGAGGTCGACGAGCGGGCGCGCGCCGAACTGACCGTGGGAGAACGACGTCGCGAGCTGCAGCCCCACCGTGGGGCGCAGCATCACGCGCGCCGCCACCTGCTTCCCGCCGTTGTCGTCCTCGACGCGGGGGTTCGAGGCGCTGCCGTTGGTCACGGCGGCCGTGACGTCCAGGGCGCGCCATCCGGTGCTGACCTGCACGCCCGTGTCCCAGCTGAACGCGGTCACCAGCGGGAGGCCGCGAGCCGGCTCCAGGTTGCCCACGCCGAAGTTCGAGAGCCAGCCGCGGCCGCGCATCCGCAGCAGCTCGTCGGCGTCGGCCGGCACGGCGTCCGCGCGAAGCGAGGTCAGATACTGGTACGCGAGCGGATACCCGATGAGCGGGTTGCTGTGCCCGTAGGCGTAGCGCGTGAAGGCGCCGAAGGTGGGCGGGATGCGCCCGGCCTGGATGTCGAGGCGGCGATCGCGCCACGGACGCGCGCGCACGTAGAACGCGAACGGGTTGAGCCGCTCGAAGTTCTCCGTGCGCAGCTCGCCGAGGAGCGAGAAACGGTCGTTGGCGCGCACCGAGGCGGTCAGCCCGATGCGCAACTCCCGCAGCGTGCTGTGCTCGTAGTCGCTGTAGTTGAAGAAGCCGGTATCGGCAGGCGCGATGGAGGCGGCCGCTTCGCCCCCGAGGACGACGCGCCCGCCCCCGAACGTGACGGGCTCCGACGGCAGCGCCTGAGCTGCGGCCGTCGAGGCGAGGCCGCAGGCCGCAATCCCGTACGACGCCAGGAGCAGAGCCACGATACGCATGGGCGTGAACGCGTCGATTATAATGCCGCCGCCTTGCAGGGCTGGTGACGTTCATCCCACCGTGTCCCGCTGCCGCGGGCGACCAATCGGGCACCGCGAGCACCTCGCGCCCGCGGAGGCTCGCCGGACGGCCGGGTACGAACCGGTGACCGGCTCGTCAATCCGTCAATCTCAACACGATCAGCAGCGTGCCGGGGTTCAAGCGCTCGAGGCGTGCGTCCGGGTACGGAGACACCAGCGTCCAGGCCTCCACGACCCGGCCGTTCTCGACGCGCGGCCCGCGCGCGACGCGTGTCCGCTTTGCCCCGTACACCAGGGCCAGCTTCCACCGGTTGTACCCGCCGCTCTGCCCGAATGCGTCCGAGGCGAGGACGGAGTGCGGCTCGAAGCGGCCATCGCCGGCGGGAAGGGATGAGTCGCGGCCCATCGCCGCCAGCACCGTATCGAGGCCCTGTGGGCTCGTATACGTCCGGTATGTGCCATGCGGCACGCCGCGGGGCGTGAACAACGGCACAAAGGCGGGCGCTTCCGTGAAGCCGCCCAGGATGGCCAGGAACGACAGGGTTAAACAGGCCAGGGTCATTCGGATATACTTTGCCGGAGGTCCGGTGGCCTACATCATCTGCGAGCCCTGCATCGGCACCAAGGACTCCGCGTGCGTCGATGTGTGCCCGGTGGATTGCATCCATCCGCGAAAGGATGAGCCGGGGTTCGCCGAGGCCGAGATGCTGTTCATCCATCCCCACGAGTGCATCGACTGCGGTGCCTGCGTGCCGGCCTGTCCCGTCGAGGCCATCTTCGCACTCGACGAGACGCCCGGGAAGTGGAAGGCGTTTGCGGGCGTCAACGCGCAGTACTATCGGCTCTAGCGACCAGCGACCAGAGACTGACACATGGGACTCATCGATCACCGGTTCGAGGACAACTTCATCACGACGAGCATCGACAAGATCCTGACCTGGGCGCGGTATTCCGCGATCTGGCCGATGGGGTTCGGGCTGGCGTGCTGCGCGATCGAGATGATGGCCGCGTCGGCGTCGCGCTACGACATTGCGCGGTTCGGCTCGGAAGTCTTCCGCGCCTCGCCGCGTCAGGCCGACCTGCTGATCGTCGCCGGGACGGTCACGAAGAAGATGGCGCCCGTGCTGCGCCGGCTCTACGACCAGATGCCCGAGCCGAAGTGGGTCATCTCGATGGGGAGCTGCTCGAACGCGGGGGGGCCGTTCCCGACGTACAGCGTGCTCCAGGGGGTCGACAAGATCGTACCGGTCGACGTGTACGTGTCCGGCTGTCCCCCGCGGCCTGAAGCGCTGCTCTACGGCCTGATGCGGCTGCAGGACAAGATCCGCAAAGAGAGCACGATCCTCCGCAAGCAGCGCGTGATTCCGCTCGGCGGGACCGAGCCGATCCTTGTCGGGGACCGGGGATAGCGCCGTGATCACGTTCCTGAAGACGATCTTCCTGGTCGACTTGCTGAAGGGGCTCTGGGTCACGCTGAAGTACACGCCCCAACCTGCGTTCACGTTCCAGTACCCGGCCGAGCGGCGGCCCGTGGCGCCGCGCTTCCGCGGCGTGCTGCGCCTGCAGGTGGAGCCGGCCACCGGCGCCCAGACCTGCATCGTCTGCGATCAGTGCGCCAAGGCGTGCCCCGACGACCTGATCGTGCTCGGCGGCCATCGTGAGGCGGGACACAAGATCAAGATCCTCGACTATTTCGATTTCAACCTGTCGCGCTGCAGCTTCTGCGGGCTCTGTTCGGAGGTGTGCCCGACGAAGCCCGTCAAGGCGCTGATCATGAGCGAGGACTACGAGCTCGGCAGCTACAGCCGCGAGACGCAGATTCTGCGGGTGGACGAGATGTACGACGGCGTTCAGATCGAGCAGTACACGCACTAGCAATCGAGAGATCCCGAGTCCCGCCGGGATGGAGTCCGGGGATCCGGGATTTCGGAGTGGGAGTGGCCGTGATGCTTCGCATGGTTCGATTCGCGGCGTTCACCCTTGCCGTGGCCGGTGCCGGCGTGCTCGTCCTCCACGCGACCGATGCCGACATCGCCAGTTACGACGCCGACCTGCAGTACCAGGTTGCCACGGCGCTCTTCAACGAGACCCGCTACTCCGAGGCGCTGGAAGCGTTCCGCCGCGCGGCCCGCGCGGCCAGCGATCCGGCGCTGGCGCTCCGGTCGAAGAAGGGCCGGATTCGTTCCGCGCTCCGCATTGCCGCGTTCGGCCTGGCGCGCGAGGAGGCTGAAACCCTCCGACGCGAGGCGCCGCGTGATGCCGAGGCGCTCACGCTGCACGGAGACTCGCTGTGGGCGGCGGGGCTCTTCGACGAGTCCGACGACGCGTATCGCGACGCGCTGGCGCTGTCGCCTGCCTCGTCCCGGGCGCGCTTCGGCCTGGCGCGATCGCTGGCGACGCGCAACCGGCTGGACGACGCCCTGAACGAGGTGCTGGCCGCGTCGGCGGCGGCGCCGCGCGACGCCGAGATTCACCACGTCACCGGGGACATCTACGAGCGGATGCACCGGTTCGAGGAGGCGGCCAACGCCTACACGAACTACATCAACCTGCTGCCGAACAGGGACCGGAGCGACAAGGCGGCCTGGTCGCGCGCGCAGGTCAGGTTCCTGAGGGCGTTCGAGGGCAAAGTGCCCGTCCAGATCGACGGGGACGACGCCGGCCTGCTGCACACCGTGCCCTTCAGGCTCGTGAACGACAAGGTGATCGTCCACGGGCGCGTGAACGGCGGCCGAACGCAGGAGTTCGTGCTGGATACCGGTTCCGAGGAGACGGTGCTCTCGCGGCAGACGGCGTCGCGCGCGCGCGTGACGCCGATCACCTACACGCTCAGCGCGGGGGTCGGCGAGGTGGGGTTGCGCGGGTTGCAGCTCGGGCGCCTCGACTCGCTCGAGATCGGCACGCTGAAGGTCCGTAACCTGCCGGTGCTCATCAAGAACCCGGCGCTGCGCGGCATCCCGAAGCGCGAAGGGGAGAGCTTCTCGCCGCTCTCGCTCGGGATGTCGATGATGATCGACTACGAGAGGCGCCTGCTGACGATTGCCAGGGCGCTGCCTGACACCCAGCCTGACTTCCGCCTGCCGATGCGGATCCACCGCCTCGCGATGGTGCGCGGCACGCTGAACAGCACCCAGCCGGCGTACTTCGTGATCGACACCGGCGGCGAGGTCATCTCCATCAGCGCCGACACGGCCGACACGCTCGAGACCCGCTCGCCGCGCCGCATCCCGCTCAAGGTGTACGGCACGTCGGGGTGGGATCGCGATGCGTTCCTGCTCCCGGGCGTCGACCTGAACTTCGACGCCATCGAGTACCGGAACTTCCCGATCGTCGTCCTGAACCTCCGTGCCCCGAGCGTGCTCCTGGGCTTCCAGGTCGGCGGCATCGTCGGCCACAAGTTCCTGGGGAACTACCGCGTGGCGATGGACCTCGAGCGCAGCGAGCTGCGCCTGAACAAGTTCTGAGGCGCGGCGCGCCCTGGCGTGCTTCACGCGGTTTTTGTCCGAACGATCAGAACGACCTCACAGTTGAGCACTTGAAGCAGAGCCAGCACGTGATCGACGGACTTGCGGTCGTTCGTCTGGTCAAGCAACCGGTATAGC
>JBOGIW010000634.1:0-3470 GCA_050748045.1 Vicinamibacterales bacterium
GTGTAGCCCAGGCCGTCGTGCGCACGGCGATCCACAGGAGGGACGATCGCCGTCTGTCCGCCATTCGAGACTGTCGTGGCTTCAAAAGTCGACACGGAACCCGATTTTGATCTGCCGCGGGCTCGAATCGTCGTTGAGCCCCGTGGCGCGGCCGAAGAAGGCCGAGCGGAGGCTGCCCTGCGGCCTCGCCAGGTTCACGTGGTTCGTCACGTTCAGCGCCTCGGCGAAGAGCTCCAGGCGATCGAGCCGCGCCCGCGACAGGTTGATGAACTTCGAGATGCGCAGGTGCGTCTCGAAGTAGCCGTCGCCCCGCGCGTAGTTGCGCGGGAGGTTGCCCGAACGCCCCGTGAAGGCCGCGTTGTACGTGGCGCGGTCGCGCGGATCGCCGGTCGGGTCCGCGAGGTCGGGCCGGTCGGTGGTCGTGCTCGTGTCACGGTTGTTGTCGATGCCCGTCGTGACGTTGAACGGGAGCGCCGATCGCGCCTGCGCGAAGAGGCCAATCTGGAAGCCCGCGGGCAGGGCCCAGACAACGTTGGTGACCACCTGGTGTCGCCGGTCGTTCAACGCCGGCCCCTTCTCGGCGGCGCGGTCGTAGCTGTTCTGCGGGACGAAGTTGAAGTCCTCGACGTTGCGCTCCTGCTTC
This sequence comes from Vicinamibacterales bacterium, assembly GCA_050748045.1. Lineage (GTDB taxonomy): Bacteria > Acidobacteriota > Vicinamibacteria > Vicinamibacterales > UBA2999 > CAVYVZ01. The sequence continues at coordinate 644 of JBOGIW010000634.1, forward strand.
GACAGGGTGTACGACACGCCGAGCTGCGGCCAGCGGCCGCCGGCGCGGCGCTCGAGACCGAGCAGCAGGCCGTTGTACCAGGAGCTCCCCTCCGATCGGTACTCGGTGATCCGAAGGAACGCGGGATCCGGGCGGCGGCCCGTCACCGGGTCGGGCGCGTTCACGTCGGGCGCGTAGTACAGGTTCCGGCCGCGGCTGTTCACGTAGTCGGCCGAGACGGCCATGCCGCCCACGATCTCGCGTTTGACGCCGATGCTCAGTTGCCGCGTCACGGGCGTGTTGATTTCCGACGGCGCGCGTGTCGTGCTCGGCGCCGACTGAGGCGCCTGCGTCCCACGCGAGAACGCGTCGGGGAAGCCCGGATTGACGACCGTCACGCCGACGAAGCGGCGCGCGAGCATGATGTTGCCCGTGATGTTCAGGAACACCTTGCTGTAGTAGAGCCCGCTTCCCCCGCGGACCACGGTCTTCTGGTCGTTCATCGGGTCCCAGGCGAAGCCGATCCGCGGCGCCAGGTTGAGGCTCGCGTCCGCCACCCCGGCCGCCTGCTTGAAGGCGTTCTCGTGGTCGTACCTCACGCCGTAGTTCAGCGTCACGTTCGGGCGCAGCCGCCAGCTGTCCTGCGCGAACACGCCGACGATGTCGTTCTTCCGCACGAGGTTGGGGTCGCCGATATTGCGCGTGTACTGCGTCGGGTACGTCGTGAGGTCCGCGGGATCGAACGGCCGATCGGTGGCGAAGGTGAACGTGCCGCCCGTGTTGTTGTTGAAGTAGCTCGTCGCGTAGACCCGGCTGTAGTCCACGCCGAACTTCATGTCGTGCGAGGCCACCGAGAAGCTGAAGCTGTTGACGACCTGCCACCGATCCTCGGTGCGCCCCTGCGGCTGGTTGCTCGCCTTGCCGAAGCTCCCCGACGGGCGGTTGATGGTCGGCGAGTCCAGCGGCATGCGCACGACGTTGTCGGCGAAATGGCGGCCGAACTGCACCCGCAGCTCGTTCAAGGCGCGCGAGGAGAGGACGACCGTGTGGCTCAGGACCGCGTCCTGGTTCTTGTTGATCGAGTCGACCCCGCGCTCGAAGGTGTTCAGGCCGCCGACGTTGTTGTTGAACTCCACCTGCTTGTCCAGCCGGTACCGGACGAACATCGATTGCGTGTCCGTGAGGCGGTAGTCGGTGCGCGCGAAGTACTGATCGCCGGTCTCGTTGTTCGGCACTTCGCGATCGGACGCGGGCACGAGCGGAGACGTGATGACGGCGGTCTTGTCGAGCCTCAGCCCCTCGTACGTGCCGAAGTAGTGCATGCGGTCGCGCTTGATCGGTCCGCCCAGGAAGCCGCCGTATCGCTGCTGGCTGAACGGCGCCTTGCCGGATCCCTGCGCCTTCGAAAAGGGATCCTGCGCGTCGAAGGCTTCGTCGCGGTGGAACATGAACGCGCGGCCCTGCAGGTTGTTCGTGCCGGCGCGCGTGACCACGCTGACGATCGCCCCCGAGGCGTCGCCGTGCTCCGCCGAGAACTGGTTCGCGATGACCACGTATTCGCGCACCGCCTCCATGGAGAGGCCGCCCCGGGGGCTCGCGAGGATGTTGTTGTCGTTGCTGACGCCGTCGATGCGGTACGAGTTGTTGCGGGTCAGTTGTCCCCCCGCGTTCACGCCGCCGCCGCCGACGCCCGTGACGCCCGGCGCCGTCTGGGCGAGGGCGGTGAACGTCCGCCCCGGCACCGGCAGCGCGTCGAGCTGCTCGCGGCTCACCGTCGTGCCGAGCGTGCTGCTCGACGTCTCGATGAGCGGCGCCTCGCCGGTGACGGTGATCGTCTCGGCGAGCGTGGCCACCTTGAGGCCCATGTTCACCGTCAGCTCCTGCCCGAGGGTCAGCGGCACGCGGCTGCGCACCGCGGTGGCGAATCCGCTCAGCTCCGCCTTGATCTCGTAGACGCCCGGCGGAAGCGCGGCGGCCCGGTACCACCCCTGCACGTCGCTCACCGCGGCCCGCGTCCACCCGGTTTCGGTGTTGGTCAACGTCACCGTGGCGCCCGGCAACGCCAGGCCCTGGTCGTCGGTGACGGTTCCCTGCAGCGTCCCCCCGGTCTGCGCCAGCGCCGGCGCGGACCACGAGAGGCAGAGCAGGACGACGAGCGCGAATAGCGCGACACGCGCGGCGGAAGTCATGTCATCATCCTCCGAAGCTTCGAAAGGACCCCGTTGTATGGCCCCGGACACGGGTTGTCAATTGCACACGACAAGGCCGGTCCGGTGTTCCTCGATTCCATTCCCGCGGGAACGCGCCTACAATCGCGTGCTGACCAGGAGCTGCGCCATGACGACGATTTTCCGTTGCACGGTTATTGCGCTGACGCTCGCGATTGTCACGATGCCGGCGCCCGCCGGGGGCCAGAGCATGGAGCGCGACGGCTACGTGCTGCCGAACGAGGTGGTCCAGGATCTCTTCCGTCGCGACAAGCACATGGCGGCCTTGAATCGGGCGAGCCCCGACGGCGACCACTTCGTGATTCCGCGCTTCCAGGAGCTCACGGACCTGAAGCTCCTGTCGCAGCGGACGCTCCGGCTGGCGATGCTCGAGATCGTGCCCGCCGTGAACCGCGAGTGGCGCCTCGCGACGTACGGCAACCACGGCCTGAACCTCTACTCCCTGAAGGAGCGGCGGGTCTACCCGGTGACGCTGCCGGCGCAGACCTTCGTGAGCGACATGCGCTGGTCGCCCGACGGCGCCCGGCTCGCGTTCATCGCGCACCTCCAGGCGGCGACCGAAGCGTGGATAGCCGACGTGAGAACCGGAGAGGCGCGGGCGGTGAGCCAGGTGCCCGTGA
>JBOGIW010000635.1:0-3556 GCA_050748045.1 Vicinamibacterales bacterium
GACGATTTTCTTTCCAGGGAGGGGTCCAGCCTCCCTGGAGAGCGATCGTCCGTCAGTTGTTGTCGTGATCACTTGAGAGCGACGCGCGCGGATCGTATCTATCCGCCGCAGGCGGATTTAGTCCAACCTCCAAATGGAGCCGACGCGCCAACCGTCCCCGTGCGATCGTGTCGCCGCGGCGCGCGGCTCATTTGGCGCGCTACGCGCACTGTTCAGGTTCCGCCTTGACTTTGAAGAGGTATCACATATGATACCGACATGGCACCTCGCGTTGTCCTCGACACGGACGTCCTGGTGTCGGGCCTGCGGTCGCGCGGGGGCGCCTCGCACCGCCTGTTGTCGCTGGTCGGCACCGGACGATTCATCCACGTGGTTTCCGTAGCTCTCTTGTTCGAGTATGAAGCGGCGGTGATGCGACCGGCATCGGGAATCCGGCTCACGCGTACCGTGCGGAACGATGTGCTGGACTACGTGTGTACGACCGCTCAGCGGCAGGCGATCTACTTCCTGTGGCGCCCGGTCTTGCCGGATCCGAGCGATGACCTGGTGCTGGAAATCGCTGCGCATGGTCGTTGCGACCGCATTGTGACCTTCAACATTCGCGACTTTTCCGGCTCGGAAAGATTGGGCGTCCACGCGCAAACCCCGCGAGACTTCTTGCGGTTTCTTGGAGTTGTCTTATGAGTGCTCTCAGCCTTCGTCTTCCCAATTCTTTGCATGAGCGGGCGCGGGAGTTGGCGCGCCGTGAAGGGATCTCGATCAACCAACTCGTATCATCGGCATTGGCTGAAAAGATGTCGGCGTTGTTGACGGAAGAGTATCTTGAAGCCCGTGCACAACGGGGCTCCCGCGCACTGTTTGACGCGGCGCTTGCACAGGTGCCAGACATCGAGCCCGACGAAGAAGATCGTCTTGAAGAGGCGCCTCACAAGCGCGTGCAGCCGACGAAGGCGCATCGAAGGACTACCCCAAGGCGGCGGCCTCGTACGCGCCTTCGCGGCTGAAGCGCGATCGTTATGCCGCACGAAGCGAAGATGGCGAGCTCGATGAACCAAGATGCTACCTTCCGCCCCGTCCTCGTCGTCGGCTTTCTGGCCGTCGTTCTCATCACTCTGTATCACCGGCTCAACTCCTGGGCCTCTGGAGAGAAGCTCGATCGGCGGCAGGAAGGCCTGTTCATCCTGACGACGTTGCGCCCGGTCGGTCTCCTGCTCTGGCTGGCCGTCATCGCTTACATGGTCAATCCGGCCTGGATGGCGTGGTCGTCCATCCCACTGCCGACTTGGCTTCGGTGGACTGGAGTCGGTGGGTGCGTCATCGCCGCTGGGTTGCTCACCTGGACTCTCCGTGGCCTTGGAACGAACCTGACAGATACTGTCGTGACGCGGCGAGTGCACACGCTGGTGACACACGGTCCGTATCACTGGGTCCGACACCCGTTCTACGACTCCTTGGCGGTGCTGATCCTGGCGATCGCTCTGATCGCGGCGAACTGGTTCATGTTGTTGACCGGCAGCATCGTCTTGCTTCTGCTCATCGTGCGAACGCGAACGGAGGAAGAGAAGCTGTTGGCTCGCTTTGGCGACGCCTATCGAGTGTACATGAGCGAGACCGGCCGTTTTCTGCCGAGAATTGGAGCGAACCGGCGTGGCGCCTAACGAAAAAAGGATTCGTGTCGCGCGAAGCCGCGACACAATCCTGGGTTGGACGAAATCCGGGCACGAGCGTTGCGAATGGGGTTCGTATCGCGTGTCAGCGCGTGACACGGGTGGGGTGAGCCGTCGGGGGGGACGATCACACGAGATCAGTCGGTGCGGTGGGCGTGAATGTGAGCGGCGAGCTGGAGGTTCCACGGTGCCGGGAACGTGAGGGCACGGGCGATGGGCGACACGACGCCACGCACGGCCGATCGGCGTGTTGAAAGCGGTGGCAGAGCGCGGCGTAGCATGGCGTGCTCATGGCGGCCGGCTCCACGACGGTCGGAGCACGGCGATGACGATCAGCGTCCCCACGCGGCAGTGCGGACACCGCGGGAGGTCGCTGAGGGATGATGGGCGTGCGGGCTCGGGGGCCGGCGGCGCGGCGATCACGGTGAGGGCCGTGAGCAGCGCCCGCGCCCGGGTGCGATCGGCGCGATGCGCGGCGCTCCAGAGGCCGTCGTAGCGGACCGTGGCGCAGCCGCGTGGCCGGACGTGCTGCAGACACCGCTCGAGAAACGCGATGCCGGTGAGCGTGACGCGGCGCGTCTCGTGTGTCCGATTGTCCTGATAGCGAAACGTCACGTTGTCATCGGTCATCTCCTCCAATCGGCTGTTCGCGATCGCGATCCGGAACACATAGCGGCCGAGATAGTCGAGCACCCGTGGCCCACGACCCGCGGGCTGGGCATGGACGACCCACGGCGTGGTCCACACGGCGGGCGTCACGTGGTCGAGGAGCCCCGCGCGGCGAAGTCCGGCGCACACCTTCGCTCGGAAGATGACCGACAACGCCTGCACGGGGACGAGGAACGCGGGATTCGTCGGGGCGATCCACGGGGTGCCGTCGGGCGACAGGCCGCCCGCGGTCACGAGCAGATGGACGTGGGGATGGTCGCGCATCGCGCGCGTCCAGGTGTGGCGGACGGCGAGACACCCGAGCCGCGCGCCGACGTAGCCCGGATCGGCGGCCAGACGTTGGAGGGCCGCCGCCGCGCTGCGCATCAGCACGCCCTAGACGACGCGCGGGTGCGCGAACGCGAGCGCGCGCAGGTCACGCGGCAGGGTGCAGGTCACGAGAGAGTACGGGCACGGCAAGCGCTGCGCGCGCTGCGTCTCGAGCCAGCGTTCGGTGTGTGGGGTGTGACACGTCGGGCAATGGCGATTGCCGCAGGAGTGATAGCGAAAGACCTGCCGGTCGCAGTGATCACACGGCGTCAGGTGGCCGCCGAAGTACGCAGTTCGACACGCCGCGAGATCCCGGAGGACTCGCGCCTGGCTGGGGAGCAGACGGTCCCCGACGTGGGCGCGAGACGCCGCGCCGTGGAGGCGGACGATCTCCGCCACCGCGCGCATGTCGGCCTCGACGGGCTCAGAGGCCGGACATCAGGTCGTTGAGCGGGTCGGTCAGCGTGGCCCGCACGGCCGACGTCAGGTGCGTGTAGATCGGCGTCGTGCGCACGCGCCGGTGGCCGAGGATTTCCTGAATCACCCGAAGACTCACGCCCGCGTCATGGAGGTGAGTCCCGTACGAGTGGCGCAGCGTGTGCACCGAGGCCCGTTTGGCGATCCCGCTCTTCCGCCACGCACGACGAAACGCACGCTGGAGACTGCGGCGCGTGACCGGCCCGCCCTGGTGCGCGAGGCTGTGCTGGAGCCCGCGACGCGTGGGAGCCGGGAAGAGCCACTCGCGAGACCAATGGGTGCGCCAGTCGTCGCGCAGTCGCGGGAGGAGCGGCGCGGGCAGCGGCCCGTAGCGGTCGCGGCCGCCCGTGCCGTGCATGTGCAGCAGCATCCGACCACTGTCGATGTCGGCGATCTGGATCCGCGCGCCGTCGAGCAGCCGCAGGCCGCCGGCG
>JBOGIW010000636.1:0-4261 GCA_050748045.1 Vicinamibacterales bacterium
GGTGCGCCCGGGACAGCTCTTGTACCGCCGATGGAAGGTGACGTCCAGCTCGACGACCCCCGGTGGCGCGGGAACCACGCCGAGCCAGCGCATCATCGAGGAATGGATGGACGGAGCCGACTTCGACCGCGTGGCCGGCCGATGGTATTCGCAGGACGGCAAGCTCCAGATCGCGTACTCGACGAGACTGCAGGACGGCGCGTACCGGCCGTATGTGTACTTCAGCCCCGGGGTGTTTCAGGAGCGGCTGGGTGTGATGAACATCGAACCGACGCGTCACGAGTTCGAGTCGGCGCTCGGTGCCTTCCCCGAGTCCGTCCAGCGCGCGTTGCGCGTCTACCTCGACCGCAATTACATCTACGCCCCCATCACCGGGGAGCGGAACTTCAACCGCGCCATGCTGGACGCGCCGGCACATCACATCCCCGAGATGCCGCGCATTCTCGTGTCGTTCGACCAGTCTCACCGCCTGAACGGGGTCCCGGTCTATCGCGTGCGCCTCCTCGACTCCGCATCGGTGACGTTCAACTGGCGCAGCTCGGGTCCGCCGCTCATCAGGCTCGCCCAGGCGGAAATCGTACGCTACATCGCCCGGGACAGCTTCTTGAGCGTTCGGACCGAGGAGCGGTACGTCTTCGAGGACGGGCGGCGCCGGTTCACCACCCGCGAGCTCGTCGCGACCACACCGCTCGAAACCGCCGGCCTGACGTCCGATCCGTTCACCATCGACCTCCCCGACGGCACGCCCGTGCAACGTCAGTCGGCGTACGAGCAGCTCTCCGGCGTTGCGGAGATCCTGAAGCGCGTGCCCGCCTTCACATCGCGCCTGAGTCTCGAGCCCGGCACGGCGGTTCACCTGCCGCACTGAGTCCCGATCGCCCACGCCAGCTCGGCGGTTGTGTTGTACTTTAGTCCTGCCTTCGTCTTCACACACGACGGGTCTGCCTGCAGTTCTACTCCATGCGACGCGTCCCTCGTGCCGGAGGTGTCCCTGGAACAAGGGCGATGCGGCTGCGACCGATCCGCTGGTGAGGAGAGACCTATGAAGGTTGTGCTGTACCCGGTTCGTACGCTCGCGATTCTGCTGGTCGGAGCGTTGTGCGCGTCTGTTGTCGCCGTGCCCGTGTATGCGCAAGGAGGAACGGCGACCGCAACCCTCTCCGGGCGCGTCGTCGACGACACGCAGGGCGTGCTGCCCGGCACGACGGTCACCGTCACGAATCTCGCGACGAACCAGGCCAGAACCGTGGTGACCAATGAGGAAGGCCGCTTCACCTTCGCCGGCCTCCAGCCGGGCCGCTACTCGCTGTCCTGTGAGCTGCCAGGATTCGCGACGTTCCTGCGCCCCGAGATCACGCTGAACGTCGGGTCGCTGGCCACGATCGACGCCGTGATGCGCGTGTCGACGCTGCAGGAGACCGTCACCGTGACGGGTGAGGCGCCTATCATCGAGAGCGCGCGCACGGATCTGAGCACGGTCATCAACAGGGAGCAGATCGAGACGCTCCCGACCAACAGCCGGAACTATCTTGATTTCACGCTCCTGACCCCCGCGACGGTGGAGAACGTCAGCACCACGGCGCAGGGCGTTGGTTTGAATGTCGGTGGGTCGCGGGCGAAGGAAGGGTCGCTGCTCGTGGACGGCTTCTGGAACACGGATGAGTCGTTCACGTTCCCGCGCCTGAAGTACAGCCAGGATGCCATTGCCGAGTTCCAGGTCGTCAGCATGGGCGGCACGGCGGAGTTCGGCCGTGCCATCGGCGGCATCGTGAACGCGGTCACCAAGTCCGGCACGAACGCCCTCTCCGGATCCGGGTACGGCTATTTTCGCGACACGAGCCTGAGCTCGCAGGATCCGCTCTCGAAGCAGCGCGGGGCGCCGAAGTCGGAGTTCCAGCGCCAGCTGTACGGCGGGTCCCTTGGCGGCCCCGTCGTCCGCGATCGGACGTTCTTCTTTGGCGCGGCGGAGCGGCTCCAGGAGGACACGCCGCAGGACAACAACATCACGGCGGAGTCCGGGCGCATCCTCGGTCTGCCGGCGGAGGACATCGGCGCCATCACCGGGACGCTCCGGGACACCTTCGCCATGGGCAAGGTGAACCACCGCCTCACCGAGAACCATTCCGTGCAGCTGGCCTACGTGATCACGAAGGATGTCAACGCCAGCAGCTTCGCCTCCTTCGGAACGCGGTCGCGGCGGTCGCGGCTCACCTCGACGGATCAGGCCTACCAGGCGCAGTGGACCGGAATCGCGGCCGGAGGTCAGTGGCTTCACGAGCTGCGCGGGTCGTATTTCCCGCGGGACTATACGCTCGACATGCCGAACGTCGGCGGTCCACCGCTGACGACGGAAGGCCAGCTCCGCGACAGCGGCGCCCCGTCCGTGAACATTACGCGTGTCGCGAACTTCGGCAGCGGCCGGCTCCAGCTCGAGATGATGACGCGGCCGTGGCACGTCATCTATTCATCCACGATTTCGAAGAGCAATCATGCGATCAAGTTCGGCGTCGACGGCATGTTCGTCGACTTCGTCTACCTCCGCTACGCGGGTCCCGCAACGGGCAGCTACAACTTCGCGTCCATCGCGGCGTTCCAGCAGGGACGGTACACGACCTACAGCCAGACGTTCGGCGAGCCGCGCATCGATCGGTACCACTCGTACGTCTCGGGCTACGTCCAGGATTCCTGGACCGCGACCGACCGCCTCACGCTCAACCTGGGCCTGCGGTACGACCTGGAGTGGCTGTCGAAGTACCAGGGGCTGGCGTTCGGCGATCAGGACCGGAACAACTTCGGACCTCGCGTGGCGCTGTCGTACGACCTGACCGGCCGGGGCAAGACCATCGCGAAGTTCAGCAACGGCATCTACTACGACCGGATCTTCCAGAATCCGATCACGCCCACGTTCTTCGAGAATCGCGACGTGCTCCAGCAGGTGTCGGCGACGTGGAACTTCGGCCAGCCCGGGGCGCCCGTGTACCCGCAGACGTTCCCGAACGCCCTTCCCGCAAGCGCCTCGCTCGGCGTGCGCAACGTGTTCATCGTGCCCGAGCAGTTCAGCGTGCCCGCGGCGTACCAGGCGGTCGGCTCGGTGGACCATGCGTTCCGCGACGACTTCGCGGTCGGCGTCAGCGTCCTGTACAGCCGCGGCTGGGACAAGGAGGTCCTCTTCGATCGGAACCTCGTGTTCAACGAGGCCACGCAGCGCTTTACCAGGCCCGACCCGAACTTCCGCGCGATCCGGCAGTACAGCTATGAAGGCAAGGCGGAATACACGGGCCTCGTGCTCGAAGCGCGCAAGCGGATGACCCGCCGCTTCTTCTTCAGCACGAATGCCACGATCGCGCGGGCGTTCGACCAGGGCGACAATTTCAGCACGCAGGTCGAAGACCCGCGATTTCCCGAGCGGGAGTACGGAACGCAGGTGGACACGCCGCGGTTCCGGATGACCGCAAACGGCTCGTACGAGATCAACCGGTTCGCGTCGGTATCCGCGATTTTCAAGGTGCGCACCGGCTTCGCCCATGATGCCCGCTCGGGCTCGACGGTCGACTTGAACAACGACGGGAACTTCAACGATCGCGTCCCGGGGTTCAGCCGCAACGATTTCCGGATGCCGGGGACGCATTCGCTGGACATGCGCTTCACGTGGAATCTCCCGTTTGGCGGGGCCAGGCGGCTGCAGGCGACCGTGGAAGCCTTCAACATCTACAACCGGGACAACGTGCGGACGGTGGACAACCAGTGGGGAATCAATCCGGCAACGCCGGGTCCGGGGTTCGGCACCCCGCTGAGCTACTTCAACCCGCGCGAAGTGCAACTCGGTCTCCGCTTCGCCTTCTGAGGACCATGACCGGGGTCGTCGCGAATCGCGGACCTTATCAGCTTTCAGGAGGACACAGCATCATGCGGAACTTACATCGGTGGCTCGGGCTCGCCGTCCTCGTGATCGCGTCCGCGGCCACGCTCGGCGCGCAGGCGCGCCCCGAGGGCCAGACGGCGGCGCCGGGCAAGAAGCTGGCGCTCGTCGGAGGCATGCTGCTCGACGGCTACGAGGTGCCGCCGATTCATCATGCCGCCATCGTCATCGAGGGCAACAGGATCGTCGAGGTTGGCCGGGCCGCGGACGTGAAGATTCCACCCGATGCCACCGTCATCGACACCAGCGGCCGGACGATGATGCCGGGGATGATCGAGTTGCACGGCCACCTCATCATCCTCGGCCATGGCAACTACGGCACGTGGTTCCCGTGGATCGCCA
>JBOGIW010000637.1:0-26373 GCA_050748045.1 Vicinamibacterales bacterium
GCGTGAGCCGCTTGCAGTCGAAGTAGTAGGCGGAGACACCGCCGCCGCTCAAGGTGAACGGACCGCGAACGATCGCGCGCTCCGCGATAAGCGATCTCAACGATTCCCTGTTGCTGCCAGGCATTCCGGTCTCCCAGAGAGGGACAGGCGGTTGATTATCCGCCGCCCGTCTTCGGCTCGCAAGTTGGCGGAGGAGTTACGAGCGAGAACGGCTCCGGCGCTTGGCTGGTTCCGTGCTCGGCGATCGGGGGCTGCATCGAGTCCGATGACAGTTCGGCCGGCCTGAGCTCATTTGATCCCTACAGGCGCAGTTTCGCCAGGCGAGAGGCAACCCCGGCCCGACTGTCTCCATGTCACAGTAGCGCGGGGCCTTCCTGGTTGCGGACAGACCGTTGACTCGTGTAGAACACGCATGCCATGGGCGACATGTTGGTCCAGGACCTCCGTAAACCTGCCGACATCTCCGGCGCGCGCCAGCGTTTGCAGCCGCCGCCATGGATCATGTCTTTTGATCAAGATCGCGTCTCGAGCGTGGCAGCCACGCCACACTGCCGGCACGCGGCCGCGTCGTGTCCATTGGGCGTTTCGCACGCTGGTGTTTCAAGTCATTGATATGCGTACTGGCCGGTTGACTCGCACGTTGGTGGTCTCGTGCCTAAGCGGTCTGCTCCTGGGCGTTGCGGCGCGCGTGACGATGCGATTCGTCGCCCTTGAAGCACGCATGCCGGTGGGCTTCTCTCTTGGCGGATCGTTGGAGGTCGTGGCCTTTGGTGCGATCATTGGCAGCCCTGTGGCGTTCGTGTTCTTCGCACTTCGCTCGCGGGTCCAGGCTCGTCGGCCATGGCCAGGCCTTCTATGCGGTTTGATTCTCTTCGGGGTTCTGAGCGCCGTTCCGCCGCCAGCGGCCCGGTCGGCCCTGGCAGCGACGCCCGACACGCTGGCGGCCACCGCGCTGGCATTCGGCGTCCTCTTTGTCGCCTGGGGACTGGTGTTGGAGTACGTCACCCGGCGCTTTCCGCCGAGCCAATGAGCACCCCGTGGTTCACGATAACCAGCTCTCCGTCCCACATGCGGTATCGAGATCAGTCCGCCGGGAGATACATCTGGACCAACAGGATGGTGTCCAGGTAGGTGTGTGCGAGCATGAGGCCTGTCCTGCCCGGCCTCGCCGACCGATGCTGCGTGAAGCCGCGTTCACGCATGGTGATGAAAGTCAAAACGAGATCACAACCTCGCTGAGTGACAGGCGTGATCATGGCGCTTCACGTTGCGGTGGCTGACGTGACGCGCGGAACGCGGCCGGCGTCATCCCTTCGAAGCGTCGAAAGGCGGTATACAGCGCGGAGCGGGATCCGAAGCCTGCGGAAGCTCCGATCCCTTCGATCGTGAATCGCTCACTCGCTGTATCGAGCAGTTGGGCTTTGACATCCTCGACGCGGCGGCGATTGATCAGGTCGTGAAACGACTCGCCGGCGTAGTAGTTCAACGCCTCGGAGACCAGGTGCGGCGTCGAGCCGACGGCGACGGCGAGTTGGGCCAGGGTCAGATCGGCGCGCGCGAAGAGGCGATCCCGGGTCAACGCCCGATCGATACGATCCAGCAGGTCCAGAGCGTCGGACTCTCCGAGCCCCGACCGTCCGTATCGCACTGACGGAACACGGGCGGGCTCGGGAGAGAGCATCGCCATCGTCGTGGCCGCGCTGCGCCACGCGGCGAAGGCTGCCATCGCCGCAAAGCCGATCGAGAGCACGAGCGGGACGACGGCGCGGACCACCGCGACGTGACCGAACTCCATTCGAACGATCTGGGCCGCGTTCAGCATCACCATGAATGCCACCACCCATTCAGCCGGCACCAATGCGGGGCGTCGGCCCCGGCCACGCGTCGAGAGCGTGATGATGCCGACGGCGGTGAATCCCAGCGCCACCGGCAGGAGCCAGGCGAACGGCACGCGGGTGTCCAGACCGAGCAGGGTGCGACTCACGACGAGCACCAGATACGCAGCGGCCGGCGCCCACAACCAGCCCACCCAGCGGAGCGTGACCGTCGCCGCTGTGGCCTGCCGTGCGTACAACACGCCCAGTGGCACCGCGTTGAGGCCGAGCACGTTGATGGCATGGTCGACGACGGCCGATGCGGGCGCCAGCCCCGCAAGGCGCGCGCTGATGAGCGCCGCGATGGCCGACATGAGCAGCAGGGCCGCACCCAGCAACTGCACGTCGAGCGCGCGGCGGGACCACGGCCAGAGCATCGGAACGCCGAGTGCCGTCCCGAAACCCGACCCCGCCAATCCAACGAATGCCAGTTCGTGCGCTCCCATCGGTCGGCTTCCTCCTTGACGAACGCGCCGCGCCGGCGGTTCCATGTCCAATCCGGTCGGATCGCACAGACTGCCCGATCCACACGCCTGCGTGTCATCGTCCAATCAGGCGTCATGTCACACATGCTCCTCCGTTCGCTGACCGTCTCCAGCCTGTTGCTGGCGCTGAGCCTGACTGCCGTGGCCCGGCAATCCTTCGACCTCGTGATCGCTGGTGGACGGGTCATGGACCCCGAGTCCGGACTCGATGCCGTGAGGCACGTGGGCATCCGGGGCGACCGCGTGGCCGCGGTCAGCGCTGATGCGCTGCAAGGGCGCGAGACTATCGATGCGCGTGGGCTCGTCGTCGCGCCCGGGTTCATCGACGTCCACCGCCACGCGCACGGCGATACCTCGTACCGCTACGCGGCGCGGGACGGTGTCACCAGCGTGTTCGAGCTCGAAATCGGCGCGGCGGACGTCGATGCCTGGTATCGCATGCTGGGACCCTCGCGCCTCGTCAACTTCGGCGTGGGTGCGGGGCATATCGCGGCCCGCATGCAGGTGCTCGGAGACAAGGGCTTCCTGCTCCCAACCGGTTCTGGCCGCGGACCGGCGTCGGCAGCGCAGGTGGCCGACATCCTGTCACTCCTGGAGACGGGCCTCGAGGATGGCGGCGTGGCCGTGGGGCTCGGGACTGCCTACACGCCGGGGGCCACGGCCGACGAGGTCGCCGCGGTATTCGAGGTGGCCGCCAGGCACGGGGCCTTCGTCCACGCGCACCTGGGCGGACGCACGGCGGGGTTCAGGTCCATCCTGAGCATTGCCGGCAAGACCGGCGCGGCGCTGCACGTCGCGCACATCAACAGTACCGCGGGGAACGAGATTCCAACGTGGCTCGATATGATTCACGACGCGCGGAGGCAACGCGCGGACGTGACCACGGAGGTCTATCCATACACGGCAGGCGCAACGCTGATTCAATCGGCGCTCTACGACGACTGGGACTCGTGGCCCGACGAGCGATTCAGCCGCTTCCAGTGGGCCGCGTCCGGCGAGCGCCTGACACGCGAGACCTTCGCGAAATATCGCGCGCAGGGCGGGTCGGTGATCTCGCACTCGAACACGGAGGAGGCCCTGCGCATCAGCATTGCGGATCCCACGCCCATGTTCGCGAGCGACGGCGGGCGCGATGCGGCCGATCAGCCGACGCATCCTCGCGCGAGCGGCGCGTTTGCGCGCGTGCTGGGACACTACGTCCGCGATCAGAAGGTGCTCACGCTCATGGAGGCCATTCGCCGCATGACGATTGAACCCGCGCGGCGGCTCGAGACGCGGGTGCCGGACATGCGCGACCGCGGCCGTCTGCGCGCTGGCGCCTTCGCGGATATCGCAGTCTTCGATCCCGCGACGGTGATCGACCGGTCCACCTATACCAATGCGGCTGCGTACTCCGACGGTATCATGCACGTCCTCGTCAACGGCGTCATTGTCGTGCGTGCGGGAGAGCTGTACGACACCGCGCAGATCCAGGGCCGGCGGATCGTCATTGGCAATCGCGTACCCGGACGACCAATTCGCGCGCCGAAGATGGCACGGTGAACACACGAACGTGACGCTACAGGCATGGCGCGAGCTTGCGCACCAGGACGATGGCGGCCTTCCGTTCGGGGAAGATTGAGCACGGGCTCACCGAACGCGTCAGGATGGGCGGCTCGATCGCACGCGGGGTCGTCACGCCGACGTTGTCGCTCGCCGTGCCGGGCGGATGCCGTGCTGCACGATCCCAAAGCGAACTACTCCAGGCGCAGGGCCTGGATTGGATCGATGCGGGTTGCGCGAAGCGCCGGTCCGAAGCAGGCAGCCGCGGCCGCAACAAGGAGGACGGCGCCGACGGCCGCCAGGGTGCCCGGGTCGCGCGGGCTCACTTCCGTCACGACGGCCGCGAGCAACTGCGACAGCGCGAGCGAGGCGAGGGTGCCCGCGACGATCCCGACCGCCGCCAGTCGGAGCCTCTCGATCATCATTGCACGGAGCAGATCGGACGGCGGCGCGCCGAGCGCCAGGCGGACACCGAACTCTGGCACGCGTCGGCTGACCGGGAACGCCACTTATCGGACTACCTCGCGGCGCCTACCGTGTGCGGGGTCGTTGAATTGAAAGCGGCGGACGGGCCTTGGCGGGCGTTGGTCTCCCACAAACCTGTTCGAGTTCGAGCAACCCGGTGAACTTCAGGAGCGCTCGCCACCCGTCCATGCGCCTCGTGCTCGGCGAGGGTACGGTGCTCGTTGGAATCGGAGTGCTGATCGGCACGCCGGGCATCTACCTGGCCGGCAGACTGGTGCGGGGCGTACTCGTCGGCGTGTCGCCGCTGGATCCGTTCACCCTGCTCGTCGTGGCGATCGGCCTCGGGCTCGTGGCGATGGTCGCCTGCTACGTGCCGGCGCGGCGCGTGCTCGCGATCGACCCCGCGCATTCCCTCCGGGAGGGATGAGCGGCAAGAGCGCCGTTCCGCCGACGCGGCCGCCGATCCGCTCCGCCTGACGCCCCAGGGCAGGCGGTCATGACGACAGTTCCCGTTTCTGTCCCTTTTTCCTCTTGAACCGCCCGGTCTATAAGTTGTGCACCGTGTCGATCGCCTGGTCGGGATTGCGCGGCTCTGTCCTTCACACAGTCCACGCGTACACGCCAGGTTCGGGTTGCCACGTCACCCGTGACACGGCCGGAAGCCATGCAGTAACACGTCAAAACGCGCCGAAACGGCTCAGCCAGTGGAGGAGAGAATGCCCCGCATGCTGTACGCGGTACGACACGAGGTCCGGTGGGTCGGTGTGCTGCTTGTCGTTCTGTCCCTAGCCGGGCCTGGAGCGGCGCGTGCGCAGGATGTGACCGGCACCCTCTACGGGACGGTCTCCGCCGAGGACGGCTCACGTCTGCCTGGGGCAACGGTCTCGATCACCAGCCCGCAGCTCATCAAGGCCGCGGAGATTCGTGTCACCGGCGGCGAAGGTGAGTATCGCGTGCAGGCCCTGCCGCCGGGCGTGTACGCCATCACGGTCGAGCTCCAGGGCTTCCGGACGGTGAATCGCGAGGGGATTTCGCTGCGTGCCGGAATGTCGCTTGGCGTGGACTTCAGGCTCGGCATCGCCAGCGTCGACGAGACGATCACGGTCGTGGGCGAGTCACCGCTCGTGGATGTGAAGAACAGCGAAGTGACGCGCACGATCGGCGAGACGCTCATCGAGAACGTTCCCCTGGACCGGCGCGCCGGCGCCATCGTCGCGACGCTGCCGAGCGTCATCGAGATCGAGGGCGGTCTCTTCGAGGCGCAGAGCGTCCAAGGCGGACGGCAGCTCGATAATCTCCAGAGCATCGACGGGGCGGTGGCGAACGACCCGTCCGGCGGATCGCTGATGCTGGAGATCCCCGTTGACATGCTCGAGCAGGTGCAGGTCACGACGGGCGGCATCTCCGCAGAGTTCGGCCAGGCCAGCGCCGCCGTGTTCAGCTACATCACCAAGTCAGGCGGAAACGAGTTCCATGGCGGCGCCAGCGGCTTCATATCGGGTGAGGACTTCCAGTCGAGCAACCTGACCGAGGAGCTGAGCAGATCGATAGCACAGGGCAACACCACGCCGAAGGACACCGAGTACGGGTTCAACCTGGGCGGCCCGATCAAGCGGGATCGCCTGTGGTTCTTCGGCACGCTGCGATGGCTCAGCCAGGAGACCCAGCGTCCCGAGTTCACACAGCGCAACCAGGAGAAGAACCAGCACCAGTGGTTCGTGAAGTTCACCGGCCAGGCGCTCCAGAGCACGAGGGCGGAGTTCTCGATGGCCCACCGTACGCAGAGCCTCTTCCCCCACGAGAACGATTTCAGGTTCAACGTGCATGAGACGACGTGGTTCGAGTCGGTGCGCGACAACAGAGTCTATAACTCCAAGCTCACGCACGTGTTCAACTCCTCGACGTACATCGACGGTCAGTTCAGCCGCACGCGCTGGCAGCTCGATCGCATCTTCCCGCTCGGAGATACGTCCGGCTATCAGGACGTCGTGACGCAGGTCTTCTCCGGAGGATGGCACCGCGACTTCGGCAAGTACTTCAAGCGCGACGTCCAGATGGCCAAGGGCACCGTGTCGCACTTCCGCAGCTCGCACCAGTTGAAGGGCGGCATCGAAGTCGACTGGGCGCCCTATTTCCGCGAGCACCTGGTCCCGGATGACACCTTTTACCTCCTGCGCAACGGCGCGCCGTATCGTGTGCGCCTCTACAACACGCCGCGCGAGGCCAAGAGCGCCTACCGGCGTGTCGGCGGGTTCGTGCAGGATCAGTGGACGGTCGGCGACCGCCTCACCTTGAACCTTGGCGTACGGTTCGAGTCGGCGGAAGCGTACCTGCCGGAGCAGTCCGGCGGCGGCGGCCGCTGGTTTCCCCCGGAAAGCTTCCCCGAGGTCGCGAAAGCGGTCGACTGGTTCTACACGTCACCGCGCCTCGGCGCCGTGTGGGCCCTCGATGCCGACCGCAAGACCGCCCTCAAGGCGAGCTACGGGCGGTACTTCGACGCCATCACGATCAGCACCGCCAATCCCGCGAACCGCAACCGGCTCGGGTTCCGCGAGCACGACTGGGCGGATCTCAACAACGACTTCCTCGTGCAGCCCAACGAAATCGGGACGCTGCGCCGCGATCTCCGCTCGAGCCAGAACGTCATCGACCCCGACCTGAGTCAACCCTACGTGGATGCGATTCACGTGGGAGTCGAGCGACAGCTCTCGAATGACTGGGGCCTGACGATCACGGGCATCTACAAGAACCACACGAACTTCTTCGAAGCCCTCGACACGCTGCCGTTCAGCGCCTATAACCCGGTCACCGTGACCAATCCACTCAACAACGAGCCGCTGACCATTTACGCGCTCAAGCCGGAGTTCCAGGGCGTGCAGCGCGTCGAGGAGCTCACGAACGTGGACGGTGCATTCGAGCGCTACGTGGGCCTCGAGCTCGTGACCGAGAAGCGGATGGCCGACAACTGGCAGTTCCTCGCGTCGATGAACCTGGCGACAACGAAGGGGAACACGGGTGACGACTTCTCCAACCCGAACGCGCTCCTCTTCCAGGAGGGGCCGCTGGCGATCGATCTCCCGCTTCAACTGAAGCTGCAGGGGTCCTACCTCGCGCCCTACGACATCGTCCTGAGCGCCTACTATCTCGGACAGGAAGGGTTCCTGTCCAAGATACCGTCCACGACGGGATCGGGCGTGCCTGGCGCGAGCCGCGTCCGGTTCAGCCGCTCCGTGAGCCCGCTCATCGTGTCGGAGAGCTTCATCGAAGTGCGGGGCGAGGAGCGCGGATCGCGCCGCACGGAGTTCCGCAACCTCGTCGCGCTCCGCGCAGAAAAGCAATTCCGCGTCCGGCAGATGAAGCTTGGCATTCTGGCTGACGTCTTCAACCTGTTCAACGCGAGTACGGTCATTGCCGTCCAGTCGCTGCTCCACGACCAGCCGAACTACCTCCTGCCGGCGCAGATCGTTCAGCCGCGCACGGTTCGGCTCGGCGTGCGGCTCGACTTCTAGCAGAGCGCGTAGCGCGATCGGTGATTGCACCATCTGGGGTGAGGGTCTCGTGTCCTCACCCCAGCCTGAGGTCCCGACGGTTCGACGTGACGCGGGCCCTCGACATCTTTCCGAAGCAGCGTGCCCGCAACGATGCCTATGACGCGGTTTCACATCCGAGCGATCGTGCTGGCGGTGGCGCTGGCGGCGAGCTCGGAGCGCGCCGTGCGTGGTCATGGCGCGGACGCGCAGCCGCGGCGTGATGGCGAAGTCGATGTCCTGCCGCCGCTCAACGGGCTTCGCTGGAGGAGCATCGGACCGGCGCGTCCGGGCGGTCGCGTGACCAGCCTCGCAGTGCTCGAGAGCAATCCCGCCGTGATCTACGTCGCGACGGCCTCCGGCGGCGTGTGGAGGACGACGAATCTCGGGACCACGTGGGACCCGCTCTTCGATCACGCGGGGGCCGCGTCGATTGGTGATGTCGCGATCGCTCGATCGGACCCGGATACGGTCTGGGTGGGGACGGGCGAGCCGGACAACCGTCAGAGCTCGTCGTGGGGCGATGGCGTCTACAAGTCGGTGGACGGCGGTCTGACCTGGCAGCACATGGGGCTGCGAGAGACCCGGCACATCGGGCGCGTGGCCGTTCACCCCACGAACCCCGACACGGTGTTCGTCGCGGCCCTCGGACACCTGTGGGGACCGAACGACGAGCGGGGCGTCTTCAGGTCGATTGACGGCGGCCGCACCTGGCAACGGGTGCTCTTCGTCGACCGTGACACCGGCGCCAACGATCTGGTGATCGATCCGGCGAACCCGAACGTGCTGATCGCCGGCATGTATCAGCGGCGGCGCACCCCGTGGGGGTTCAACGGCGGTGGGCCGGGCGGCGGCGTGTATCGCAGCACCGACGGCGGTACCTCGTGGTCGCGCGTGTCCCGAGGCCTGCCGACGGGTGACATCGGACGCATCGGTTTGGAGCGGTACGAAAACGACAGCGCGGTGCTATACGCGCGCATCGAAGCGCCGACCCCGCACGGCGGCGTGTACCGATCCCGGGACCGCGGCGAGAGCTGGGAACAGATGAGCCGAGTCAATCCGCGCCCGACGTACTTCGACGGGATCGGCGTCGATCCTTCCGACGGCAACCGGATCTACCTGCTCGGCCGGACCCTGCTGATCTCCGACGACGGTGGTCGCACGTTTCGAGAGGACGGCGATCCGGGCGTGCATTCGGATCACCACGCGATCTGGATTGACCCGGAGAACTCCAACACCATCCTGCTCGGCAACGACGGCGGCGTCTTCGTCTCGTTCGATCGATCGCGCAGTTGGAGGCACCTCGACGGGCTGCCCATCGCGCAGTTCTACAAGATTGCGGCCGACATGCGCGATCCCTATTGGATCTGTGGCGGGCTGCAGGACAACGGATCGTGGTGTGGGCCGAGCGCCACGCGCTACGGCGGCGGGATCTGGAACGGCGACTGGATGAACGTGGCTGGAGCGGATGGGTTCTACACGGCTGCGGACCCGACGGTCGAGCGGCTTCTGTACACGGAAACGCAGAACGGCAGGATGCTGCGCGTGGATCGAACGACGGGAGAGCGCCAGCGCATCCAGCCGCGGAATCCACCGGGGCTCACGTACCGCTGGAACTGGAGCACGCCGTTCATCGTGTGCTCGCACGACTCCGCCACGTTGTACGCGGGGGCGCAGATGGTGCTGATGACGCGCGATCGCGGCAACGGCTGGGCGCCGATCAGCCCTGACCTCACGCGCGCCATCGATCGTGCGAAACTGCCCATCATGACGGTGCGGCCACACCCGAAGATGCTGTCGATGCACGACGGTGTCTCGCACTTCGGCACGATCACGACGCTCGCAGAGTCGCCCCGCCGGCACGGTGTCCTGTACGTGGGAACCGATGACGGCCTCGTGCAGACGACACGCAACAACGGCGCGACCTGGACGAACGTGACGGAGAACGTCCCGGGGCTGCCGGCGCGCACGCCTGTGAGCCGGCTGGTCGCATCGCACCATCGTGACGGCACGGTCTACGCGACCTTTGACGGCCATTCCCGGGACGACTACGTCCCGTACGTCTACGCGAGCGACGACTTCGGCGTGACGTGGCGGAGCATCGCGGCGGGGCTTCCTGAGTGGTCGGTGAACGTCATCGTGGAGCATCCGCGAACCCCGGATGTGCTGTTCGTCGGTACGGAATTGGGCGTGTACGTGTCGCTGGATCGCGGCGCTCGATGGACGCGCGTCACGGGCGGTCTGCCGAACGTCCCGGTGGACGACCTGGTCATTCACCCGCGAGAGAACGATCTCATCGCGGGAACGCACGGCCGCGGCATCTGGATTCTCGAGGACATCACGCCACTCGAGCGGCTGTCCACCGCCACCTCGCGTACGGTGCACGTCTTTCCGGTGCGGCAGGCGACGGCGATGAACTACCCGCCGTCGCCGCTCTCCCATCGCGAAGGCGTCGACGCGGGCCCGCGGTACTGGAACGCGGGCACGTACTCGGCCCGGAACCCGCCGCTCGGGGCCCGCATCCGGTACTACGTCCGCGAGCCACGCACCGGCGAAGTCACGCTGCAAATCGTCGGCGAGGACGGCGCGGTGCTCCGGAGGCTTCGTGGCCCGGCCACGCGCGGTATTCACGAGGTGGTGTGGGACCTCAGGACGACGGCGGTTGGCGGGATGGAGGGGCCACGTGTCCTTCCCGGCACCTACATCGTCCGGGCCGAGACCGCGGAGGCCTCATCGAGCGTGATTCCGGTGCGCCTCGATCCGCTCCTGCAGATCGATCCGGCGGCGCTCCAGGCGCGGCAGCGCGCGCTTGTCGAGCTGCACGAACTCGCCGCGCGCACGGTGGCGGCCGACGAGACCCTTCGTCGGATCGACGAGCAACTCGCGAGGGCCAGGGAGCAGATCGGCCCGACAGCCCCCGCCGTGCTGAAGGGTCACGGGGTACGGGCGCTCGAGGGCGACCTCCTGGCGCTCAGGCGTGACGTCGATCAGGCGTACGCGAGCCTTCGGGGTCTGTTCGGCAGCATCGACGCGGTGCACGCAGCGCCCCGGAAAGAGGATCTGGAGGCCATCGAGGAGATCGCCTCCGACGTTCGGCGCGGCGTCACGCGCCTGAAGGGCGTCGTGACGGGCCAGCTCGCGGCGGTGAACCGGAGACTGTCGCCGCACGGCGTGCGGATCGAGCCGGGTGCGGCCCCGATGGAGGGGGACGCGGTGCGTCCAGTCCACAAGCGAGACCCGTTGGACTGACGGGAGGAGCCGCAAGAGCGGCTACGTCGGCCCTGTGCCGGAGGAGATCAGAATGAGAACGGCCAACTGGAGACGCATGACGAGTGGCGCTGCGGCGATAGTGATAGCGCTCACGATGGCCTCGTGCTCCGCCGAGACCACCGCCACTCAGGAGAGGGGAGGCGGCCGCCGCCGTCAGCCGCTCCCGAATCCCCCCGTGACGGAGCTCACGAAACACGTCAACCGGGATCGCATCATCAGGCTGACGCAGCAGCTGGTCAGGATCAACAGCGAGTACGAGTACAAGGTGGTCCACAATCACAAGGAGATCTCCGACTTCATCGCCAAGGAGCTTCGCAGCTTTGGCATGCAGGTGGAGGTCGTGGCCGGCGATCCGGACTTCCCGGTCGTGGTAGGCCGCCTGAAGGGCGCCACCGGGAAGCCGACGCTGGGCTTCGCGACGCACTACAACAACGTGAAAGTCGGAAGCCGAGAGAAATGGAGCTTCGATCCGCACAGCGGCGAGTACAAGGACGGGAAGATCTACGGGCGCGGCGCCGCGAACTCGAAGGGCAGCGTTGCGGGCGACATCGAGACCGCGCGAGCGCTCAAGGAATCGGGGATCAAGCGGAACGGCGATCTCGTCGTCGTCTTCATGCCGGGCGAAGGCGCAACGGAGTTCGCGATGCCGTGGGTCGTGAAGAACCGTCCCGAGCTCATCCGGGCCGACTGGTACATGGGTGGCGGCGGGGGCGGGAACTTCACGCGGATGCACGCCGGCCACGTCTGGTTCAAGTTGATCGTACACGGCACGCAGGTGCACCCGCCGTGCACCGCGAACGGCTGCGTGAATGCCGTCGAGAAGCTGCTGAAGGTGCTGCCGCGCGTCATCAAGGTCGAGGACTGGCTCACCTGGAAGGCCGAGCCGCCGTTCGAGACCCGCAAGCCGACGGCGGACGTGACGAAGATCGTCGCCGGGCACCAGATCAACATGATCGCCGATCGCGCCGAGGCCGACATCGACATGCGGACGCTCCCGAACATGACGCAGCCGCAGATCGAGAAAGCGCTGCTCGCGCTCCTCGACCGTCTCAAGAAGGACGATCCGGAGATCGACGTCGATATCGAATGGATCTGGAAGAGCATCGTCCCCTACAGCGACTGGTTCAAGGTCACCGAGGGCGATCCGATCTTCAAGGCGATCGCGGAGGTCGCGCCGAAGTACACGGGCCGCGAGCCCGAGTGGTCCAACGGCGTGGGTGGTGGTGCCGGACGGCCGGACCTGTGGGAGCTCGGGAGCAAGGTGATCTATTTCGGCGTGGGTGGCGGTGGCGGTGGCGGTGCGCACGGCATCGACGAGTTCGTCACCGTGGACGGTATCGTTCGCAAGGCGCGGTTCCAGGTGGAGCTTGCGGCCAAGGTGCTCGGCGCGCCCACGCCCACGAGCAGCGCCGACCAGCCGTAGCGGCGTGACGCCGTGAGCCGACCACGCGGGCCCGTTCGAGCGACGACCGATTCGTCGCGATGGTCGGCAATACGGCGATCGCGCGCGAGTCGGCGACGTCTTCGGCGGGGAGGGTAGGAACGATGCGGAAGCGGTCCGCCAGCGCAGCGATCACATTGAGAAGGCATCAGGCGTTCGCACACTGCATCGTGGCGTCCGGCCTGGTGCTGCTGTACGGCGGCGTGCCGTCGCCCCGCTCGGGCGTCGCCTACGCCGGGAACGACGCGCAAGCGGGTCGGCCGATCCGCGTCATGGGCGGACCGCGCGTTCCCGCGTTCAACCTGGAGGAAGCCGTCAGGACGGCGATTCCCGGTCAGTTCACGCTGTCCGCCGATGGCCGCTCGGCCGCCTATTCGTCGTTTCCCGGGAGCCGTTACTTCGGTCATCCCATTGTGGCCCTGGGATCCGAAGACACGAATATCCGGGTCGTCTCGCTCGCCTCCGGTCACGTGACGCTGGTGACGAGCGGCGCCAGTCCGAAAACGAATCCGCGCTTCTCGCCGGCCGGCGATCGGGTGATCTACGAGGCCGAGGACGACATCTGGATCGCGGATCTCTCGACGGGTCGGACGCAGCGTCTCACGACGGACCAGGCCCCGGATGGCGACGCGGTCTGGTCGCCTGACGGCAAGCGGATCGCGTTCGTGTCCGCGAGGTCCGGATGGGCGGCGGCGACGACGCCGCTGCCCATCCGGCCCAAGGGCCGGCGCATCTGGGTGATGACGCCGGACGGCGATAGGGGCACGCTGGTCCAACTCACGAGCGATACCGTCGGCGCGAGCGATCTCTCGTGGTCGCCGCGTGGCGACGAGATTCTGTTCGTGGCGCCGGGCGCCCATTACTTCGCGCGGCAGGTCTTCGTCGTCTCGGCTCGCGGCGGCGCCGTGCCGCGTCGTCTCACGCCGAACGATGCGTCGTGGAACACCCTGCCGCGATGGTCGCCCGACGGATCTCGCATCGCCTTCATTTCCGATCGGTCGGGGTATCGCTCGCTGTGGATCATGAAGGCGGACGGCACGGGCGCGCGGCAGGTCCTCAATCTCGAGCAGGACCAGGATTACAACCACAACGAATACATTCAGACGAAAAGCCTGTTCTGGTCTCCCGATGGGTCGCGGATTCTCTGCTTCGCGATTCGCGGTGGCGCGCTGGATCTCTACGTCGTCTCGGTCGTCGATGGTCGCGCCGAGCGCGTCACGAACGGAGAGGGATCGTACCATCCCGTCGGGTGGGTGGACGCGAAGACCATCGCCTACGTGTACGAGAACCATTACACGCCGCCGGATCTCTACGTGCGGCCGCTCGGCAGTGCGCCGCGCCAGGTGACACATACCCGGCGAGCCGCGTTCCGGGAGTCCCATTTCGCGAATCAGGAGCGATTCTCGTTCAAGGCCACCGACGGCGTGGGGCTGCAGGGCTACATCCATACGCCGCGGCGAATGGCCGACGGCGAGCGGCTCGCCGCGATCGTCTTCGCGCATACGTACTGCCCGGGCCAGAACTACCACGAATGGGATCCGTTCCTGTCGTATCTGGTCGAGTCGGGCTACGTCGTGCTCAGGCTCGACCACCGCGGCTCGAGCGGGTACGGACGCGCGTTTCTCGAGTTGGCCGTTGGCGAGCACGGCGGCAAGATCGTGCAGGACATCGTGGACGGCGCGCGGTACTTGCAGTCGCTGTCCTATGTCGATTCGCGGCGTCTCGGCATCATCGGCTACAGCTTCGGCGGATCGCTCGTCAATTTCGGCTTGGTGAAGGCGCCGGACCTCTTCCGCGCGGGTGTCAGCGTATTCGGGACCGTGGACCGGCGGTTTCAGCGCCGACGATCCTGGGAATACTACCTTGGCCCGGAGGAGGAAGCGCCGGAGCGATATGCCGAGGCGTCCCCAATCACCTTCGTGCAGGACCTGCGGTCTCCCCTGCTGCTCATCGGCGGCCAGGAGGACACGATCGTGGACACGACGCAGACGTACCGGTACGCCGACGCGCTGCGGCGAGCGGGCAAGTCCTTCGAGCTCCTGATGTACCCGGGTGAGCGGCACGGACTGCGCGATGTCGACCACCAGATCGATTCGTACGAGCGGGTGCTCACCTTCCTCGAGCGCTTCCTGGGGCCCGCGGCGGCGGTTCAGGTCTCGCGGATTCCCTGACCGGGGGTTGAGAGCAGCATGAGCCAGTACGACGCGGCGGTCATCGGCGGGGGGATCATGGGCTGCGCGACCGCGCTCCATCTCGCGGAGAACGGGATGCGCGTCGTGGTGTTCGAGCGCCGGAGCCTGTGCATGGAGGCGTCCGGGGTCAACCCCGGGACTCTCTCGCTGCAGATCAAGCGCGCGGCGCTCGTGCCGTACGCGCTCCGCGGCTATGAGCTCTGGAAGGCGATGTCCGCGAGGTTCGGGATTGACATCTGGTTCCAGGTGCGCGGCGGGCTGACGCTCGCATTCGACGAGGGCGAAGCCGAGACGCTCGTGCAGCGCATGACCGAGCGGCGCGCCGCCGGTGCCCCTGTCGAGATCGTGACGGGAGATCAGGCGCGCGCGCTCGAGCCGGGCCTGTCGAAGGCGGTCGTCCTCGCCAGCTACTGTCCGTTGGACGGCTACGCAAACGCCAGCCTGACAGGGGTCGCGTTCGGCGCCGCCCTCATGGGGGCCGGCGCCGTCGTGCGCGAGGGCGCGAACGTCACCGGCATCGATCGCGACGGCGACGGATACACCGTCCGAGTGGGCGACACCGCTACCCGCGCGGCGCGGATCGTGATTGCCGGCGGCGTGTGGCTCAATCACCTGAGCCGGATGCTTGGATCGGATCTGCCGATCCACTGCCGCGTGAACATGGTGTCGGTCACGGAGCGCTGCCGTCCGATCGTGCGGATGATACTCGGCCATGCGTTGGGCGTGCTGACGTTGAAGCAGTCGCACAACGGCACGGTGCTGATCGGTGGCGGGTGGCAGGGGTCCGGCGACCGCGATCGCCAGGTGCCGACCGAGGTGGTGTTCGACAACCTGCGTGGAAACCTGCGGCTCGCGGTCCATGCGGTGCCACGGCTGGTCGAAACGCGGCTCGTCCGGGTGTGGCACGGGCTCGAAGCGCACGTGCCGGACTTCCTGCCTCTGGTGGGGCCACTCGCCGGCCTCGCGAATGCGTTCGTGATCGGCTGCGTCCGCGGCGGATACACCATCGGACCTTATGTGGGGCAGCTACTTGGCGAAGCGATCCTGGGACGTCAACCCGAGCGCCCGTTGTTCGATCCCAACCGATTCGCACAGGCGAGCGTCGAGGCGGGTGCGCAGGCGCCCGTCGTCAGGTGTGAGCAGACCCTGCCGAGGCGCAATGGGCGCTCGTGGCGACGATTCACGGATGAGCGGAACCGGAACCCGGCATGTTGTTGCGAATCGAACGTGACGTGGATCGCGATGCCATCGTGACGGTGATGGTGGATGGCCGGGCTGTCGCCGCGTACGCGGGTGAGACGGTCGCGACGGCGCTGCGTGCCGCGGGATTCCGCGGCTTCCGATCCAGCCCTCGGCTGGCAGAGCCGCGCGGCCTCTTCTGCGGAATGGGGATCTGCCAGGAGTGCGTCCTGCGCGTCAACGGCCGGCGTGTGCCGGCGTGCCAGCAGTTGGTCGGCGACGGCATGGTAGTGGAAACGACGAGATGAGTCGCAGCGACGTCATCGTGATCGGCGCGGGACCAGCCGGCGTCTCGGCGGCTGTCGTTGCCAGTGAGAATGGCCTGGATGTGACGCTCATCGACGAGGCGCCCGCGCCTGGTGGCCAGGTGTACAAGGCGCCGCCGCACGAGTTCAGGCTCGGCGCCTCGCGGCGGTCGCGCGACACGCGCGACGGCGAGAAGCTGCGCGCGCTGGTCGGCCGCAGCCGCGTGCGGCTCGTCACCGAGCAGACGGTCTGGCTGGTGACACGGGGGTTCCACGTCCATACGTTCGGCACCGGCGCCTTGCGCCGCTACCAGGGCGACGCGCTGGTGGTTGCGACAGGGACGTACGAACGGATCGTGCCGTTTCCGGGCTGGACGTTGCCGGGCGTGATCGGTGTGGGCGCGGCCACCCTGCTCGTGAAGGGCCAGCAGGTTCTGCCCGGGCGCAGGACCGTCGTCGCCGGATGTGGTCCACTGCTGCCCGTCGCGGCCGCCGCGATCGTCAAGGCCGGCGGCGCGATTGCCGCCTACGTAGACCTCAACGGACCAGGTGAGCTCCTGCGGGCCTTGCCGGCGCTGGCGACCTGGCCGGGGCGCCTGGCTTACGGCCTGGGATTGCTCCGCGACATTCGACGCAGTGGGGCCCCCATGCTGGGCCGTCACGCCGTAGTCGAAGTCCGCGGCCGACACGGCGTCGAGGAGGTCCGGGTGGCCAGCGTAGGGCCCGACGGGCGTCCGCACCCGAGGAGCACCATGCGCATGTTCGCCGCCGACGCACTCGCGATCGGGCACGGGCTGATTCCGGCCACCGAGATCACGCAGTTGCTCGGCGCCACCCACGCGTACCGCCGGGAGAGTGGCGGATGGGTGCCGATCACTCAGGACCGCGTCAGGACGTCGGTGCCGGGACTGTACGTCGCGGGCGACGGGGCCGGTGTCACCGGTGCCAGCGCCGCGGTCCTGCACGGCCGGCTCGCCGGTCTGGCTGTCGTGCGCGACGCCGGCCGATTGTCGGGTCAAGCGCACGATCGGCGAGCCGCCGAGATACGGCGGTCGCTCGCGTGGGATGAGCGCTTCGCGCGAGGTGTCCGTGGAATGATGCAGGCTCCGGAGGGCCTCCTCGACCTGATGACGCCGCAGACGATCGTGTGTCGGTGCGAGGACCTCACGCGGAATGACATCGACCATGCGGTGGCACGCGGCGCGCGGGGCATGAACGAGCTGAAGGCGTGGACGCGGTGCGGCATGGGGCCTTGTCAGGGGCGCACGTGCGGTGAGACCGCGGCGGAATTGGTGGCTGCGCGCGTCGGAGGCAGGGAGAACACAGGACGGTGGACACCGCGGCCGCCCATCCGGCCGATCCCGATTGACATCCTGGCAGGCGAGTTCGCGTACGGCGACATCGTCCTGCCCCCGCAGGCGCCGGCGTGAGTGGCGGCCGGGATTGAGGTAGAT
The DNA here is from genome assembly GCA_050748045.1 of Vicinamibacterales bacterium. Lineage (GTDB taxonomy): Bacteria > Acidobacteriota > Vicinamibacteria > Vicinamibacterales > UBA2999 > CAVYVZ01. Next base: position 17,735 of record JBOGIW010000637.1, read on the forward strand.
GCCGGTGAGACGGTCAGACGGATCGGGCGAGAAGCGCGAGGTAGCGCAGCTCGTCCACGAAATCCTGAGCGAGCAAGGGGTGGAGCAGCCGAAGGTACGGCCGCTGAACGGAATCACGCACGAGCGGGGCAGCCGTGATGGTCGTCCACACCTCTCCTTTCGCGCGTCGAGCGTCCGGCGAATGCAGCCATTCGTTCGCGGTCACGATCTCGTAGCGGTCCAGTGGCATCTCGGGATACGCGCTGCCGAAGAATTCGCCCGTGGCCTCGGCATTGTCACGGTCGCGCGTGACGAAGTAGCGGCGCTCGCCGGGCTGGATCTTCAAGGCGCGGTTGAAGAGCTCGACGTTGTAGCGAACGAAGAGGAGGGAGCACCCGATCCGCTGGGCGAGGCGGACCGCGTCCTCGTGCCCGTAGTAGCCCGCCAGCAGGTATCGCGTGCGCGGCGGAAGCTGCGCCGGGTCGGCCGTCAACGGAATGTGGGCGAAATGCGCCGGGACCTCGTCAGACAAGCCGTGCGTGACGCACTCGTACCAGTCGTGCGTGGCGACCAGGGCGAAGGTCATCAGCGGGTGGCCCGAACGTGCGTGGTCCAGCTCTGCGATGAGGTGAGCGAGCTGCGTGGGATCCAGGTTCAGCGCGCGGCAGCGCTCCACGACGAGCTTGACCAGCGCGCAGAGCTCTTGAGCCCAATCGCCTCCGCGTGCACATTCCTGCGACGCTCCCGGAGCAGCGACGAAGGTGCCGCTGCGCGGCCGCATCTCGGCGAGCATGGCCTCGCAGAGCGTTTCGTGGATGCGTTCGGCCGTCGTGCGACACACACGGAGGTCGCGCGCGAGTTGCCGGACTGAGGGCAGCCGATCGCCTGGCTGCAGGCGGCCCGCCACGAGCTGAGCCAACGCCTGACGGTTCACCTGCGTCGGAAACGACAAGTCGCTCAGCTTGTTGAGTTTAAAGGGCATCGTCTCCAGGGGAGGCGTCATTGTACATCAGGCCAGAGACGAGGTTCGGTCGGCTTCCTGCGGTCGTAGGTAGATTCGTGCCGGCGTAGGTAGAAAGGAGAACGACCGTGCTGCAGTTGAAGGGCGTCATCCCGGCGCTGACCACCCCGTTTACTGACGATCGGGCCCTGGACGTGCCGGCGTTCCGCCGCCTCGTCGATCACGTCATCGCCGATGGTGTGCATGGCATTCTCGTGGCCGGCTGCACCGGCGAATCGTGGGCGCTTGAGGACGACGACCGGTTCGAGCTGTTCCGCGCGGCCGCGGAGCAGGCGGCGGGCCGCGTGCCCGTCGTCGTGGGATGCGGCGCCATGCTCGCGCGCCACGCGATCAGGAAGGTCAAGCAGGCGGAGCGGGCCGGCTGTGACGCCGTCATGGTTCAGCCGCCAAGCTACGTGATGCCTGGTGAGCATGAGGTGCTCGACTACTACCTGCAGATCGTCGAGGCCTCGTCGCTGCCCATCGTGCTCTACAACATCCCGCGTCGGACCGGGGTCAACCTGTCGGTCACGCTCGTCGAGCGTCTCGCCGAGGAGCCCAAGGTGGTGGCGCTCAAGGAGAGCTCGAAGGACTTCCTGCTCCTATCCGAGATGGTGCGGCGCGTCGGCGATCGCATCGGCGTGTTCGCCGGGTACGTGTCCGTGCTGGGTCTTGGAGCCCTGGCCATTGGAGCTGTCGGGTACATGGATTCGAGCACGGCCGTACTGGGATCGCGATCGGTCGAGTTCTACCGCGCTGCGACGAGTGGCGATCTCGTCACGGCCCGGCGAATCCAGAACCAGATGGCCAGGCTCAACGCCGGCTTCTTTGGCATCGGTACGTTCCCCGCCGCCGTGAAAGCCGCTCTCGACTTGCTAGGCCGGCCGGGCGGCTGGACGCGCGATCCGATTCGTCCTCTGACGTCCGAAGAGCGCCATCGTGTTCGGGCGGTGCTGGAGGAAGTCGGCCTGTTGCCAGCAGTCGTGCCTGCGTGAATCGAACCTCGGTGGGCGCCTCGTCGTCCGGCGGGACCCCGACCGAAGGAGAGGATGATGGAAGTGGCTTCGGTGAGTCCGCTCGTGGCGACGCACTACTACATGGGCCTGAAAGAGGCGGCGCCCGGAATCGAGGCGGCCTACCGCGCGCGCACGCCCTCGTCAGCCCGGCTTGCTCAGGATGCGTGCATGGTCCTGCCCGGCGGCTCGACGCGGCAGGGCGTCTCACGGAGGCCGTATCCTCTTTATCTCTCCGGCGGATCGGGCAGCCACATCAGGGACGTCGACGGGCGCGAGCTCGTCGATTTCTGGTTCAACGCGACGGCCCTTCCGCTCGGCCACGCCGATCCGCGAGTGGTGGCGGCCGTAACGGAGCAGTTGCCGAAAGGCACGGCCTATTTCGCGCCGACGGAGCTCGAGCTGAAGCTGGCGCGCAGGATCTGCCAGCGCCTGCCGTCGGCGGAGCGCGTGTTCTTTCTGAACACCGGCGGCGAGGCGGTCATGATGGCGCTGCGCATCGCGCGTAGCTGCACCGGCCGGCCGCTCGTTGGCAAATGTGAGGGAAGCTTTCACGGCAATCACGACGATGTGCTGTGGTCCATTGCGCCAACGGCAGACGACTGCGGACCGGCGGATGCCCCCGTTCCCGTGGCAGCATCCGGCGGGTTGTTGCCGCCGCACGGCCGCACTGTCATCCTCCCGTTCAACGATCTGGACGCGGTGCAGCGGATCGTCGAGCGCGAGGCCAGCCGCCTGGCGGCGATCATCGTCGAGCCTGCCGCCAACCGCATGGGACTCGTGCCACCTCGTCCCGGATTCCTCGAAGGCGTGCGCGAGCTGTGCACGCGGTACGGCATCCTGCTGATCTTCGACGAGGTGTTGTGCTTCCGTGCGTCGTATCACGGGATGCAGGGGCTCCTCGGGGTCACGCCTGATCTGACGACCCTGGGGAAAATCATCGGCGGCGGGTTTCCGGTCGGCGCCGTCGCCGGCCGTGCCGAGAGCCTCGCCGTCCTCGAGGCCGACCGGCCAGCCCACGTGTATCACACAGGTACATTTGCCGCGAACCCGGTCACGCTGACCGCCGGCCTCACCACGCTCGACGCGCTGACGCCGGAAGCCTTCGACGTGCTGAACGGGAAAGGCGCGCGCGTCCGTCAGGGCCTGCTGCGCATCTGCCGCGGGCTGCCGCTGCAGATCACGGGGATCGGCTCGCTCTTCAAGATCAGCGCGACGACGCGGGAGTTGCTCAACTATCGATCGACCTTGACGGCGGACATGCAGTGGCAGGAGATCGCGTCGCTGGCGCTCTTGAACGAGGGGTTCTTCCTGACGCCTCAGCTCCATGGATGTGTCGCGACCAGCACCACCGACGAACAGATCGATGCCTTCCTCCTCGCCTTCGAGAGGCTGGTTCGCGGTCACGGGGCGCACTGAGGGAGGCGTGGTGCCAGGTGAGCGGGTACTCGAGGGGAAGGTCGCGATCGTCACCGGCGGTGGGACGGGCATCGGCCGGTCGATCGCGATTCGATTCGCTCACGCCGGCGCCGCCGTCGTCGTGACGGGGCGCCGTCCCGGTCCGATCCAGGACGTCGCCGCGCGGATCGGCGGGACCGCGCTCGAGATGGACGTCGCGCGCGACTCAGACGTCGAGCGGGCCTTTCGCGAGTGTGACGCTCGGTATGGCCGGCTGGACGTGCTGGTCAACAACGCGGGGATTCCCGGGCCGATTGCCAACGCGGCGGACATGGACCTGGCGCTCTGGGACGAGGCCGTCGCGACGAACATCCGGGGCGTCATCCTGTGCATCAAGCATGCGGTGCCGCGGATGATTCGACAGGGAGGCGGATCGATCATCAACATGTCTTCGCTCATGGGCTTGCGCGGCTACCCGATGCGCAGCGCCTACGCGGCGACGAAGTTCGCGGTCATAGGGATCACCGAATCGGTCGCGCACGAACTCGGCCAGCATGGCATTCGCGTCAATGCCCTGTGCCCCGGTGCGGTGAGGGGGGAGTTGATGGATCGGGTGATCGCCCGCCGTGCTGCCGCCGAGGGACGCGCGCCGGAGGACATCGTCCGGACGGCCTACACGGACGTCGCCGCGCTGCGAACGTGGGTGGACCCGGAAACGGTCGCCGAGGCCGCGCTCTTTCTCGCGAGTGACGCGTCAAGGGCGATCACTGCCGACCGCATCAGAGTGGACGCGGGCCGGATGTAGCTGGCTCAGCGCCTTGGGCAGGTGTGTGCCGCATTCCGGCGCTCGGCACACGACGTCGTGACTCGTGGATTAGTCTCATGCCTATCCCAGCGATCATCACCGTTGCAATCACCGGCAGCGTGCCGACGAAGAGAGACACGCCCGCGGTTCCTGTCGAGCCGAACGAGCAGATCGAGTCCACGCAACAAGCCTTCGAAGCCGGGGCCGCCGTCGTCCACATCCACGTGCGCGACGCCGAGCAGCGCCCGTCGTCGGATCCCGAGCGGTTCGCGCGGGTCCTGGAGGGCGTCCGGAAGTACTGCCCTGGCATGATCGTGCAGTTCTCGACCGGCGGTCGTGGGCGTCATCATCAGGAGCGCGGCGTGTCACTGGCGCTCCATCCGGACATGGCGTCACTGAGCACCGGTTCGGTGAACTTCGCCACGTTCGTGTATGAGAACCCGCCCGAGCTCGTGACGGGCCTCGCAGGGCGGATGCTGGAGCTCGGCATCAAGCCCGAGGTCGAAGTGTTCGACCTCGCGATGCTCTACAACGGCGCGAATCTGGTGGCGGCGGGCTTGATCAAGCGTCCCGCGCACGTGCAGTTCGTGCTGGGGATTCCCAACGCTCTTCCGGCGCGAGAGTCGGTGCTGGATGTGCTGATCGCCCAGCTCGAAGACGTGATGTCCGATGCCACGTGGGGTGCGCTCGGGATCGGCCGCCATCAGCTCCTCGTGAACCGTTGGGCCCTTGCCCGGGGAGGCCACGTGCGAACCGGGCTCGAGGACAACATCTACAAGGCCAAGGGTGTTCTGGCGCAGAGCAACGCCGAGCTCGTCGGACTGGCCGTCGATCTCTGCAGTGAGTACGACCGGCGACCGGCGACGCCCGCCGAAGCACGCGCGCTGCTTGGGCTGCCGGCGGTGGCCGCTCTCTCGTGAGCTGTGACGTTTCATCACGGAGCTGAGATTTCCACAGGCGCGCATCGCCACCCACGGGGACATCCGATGGCTCGTCCGACCTCGTTCCCGCGCCGCACGGCCGCAGGTGTCCTCGTGATCGTCGCCGGGGTACTGGCTCAGGCATGTGGATCGGGAGATTCCACCCGATTGCCGCACGTGAACCTCATCACCGGCGCGACGGGCAGCGACTGGTACCGCATCGGATCGGCGGTCGCGCTCCACACCAACACGTTGCTCGGCGGCCAGCTCGTCACGGCGGTGCCGGGCGCGGGCGGGATCTCGAACCCGGCGCGGGTCGCGCGATTCTCGGGCGATTTCGGCGTGGCCTTCGTTCCGTTCCTGCGGCTGGCGTACGAGGGCGCGCCGCCGTACCCGAACGCGTTCCGCGAGCTGCGCCACGTCGCATCGCTCATTTCGAACACGCTGCACCTGATCGTCTCACCCGAGCTGACGGTCGCGTCGCTGGCCGACATCAAGACACAGCAGCTGGCCGTCCGGATGGGGACGGGACCTCCGGGGTCGGGCGAGGAGCTCCTGCTTCGAGAGTCGCTCGCCCTGGCCGGCATCACGTATGACGACATTCGAGCGTGGGGCGGCCGAATCGATCTGCTCGGCTCGGCCGAGCGCGCGGACCTGTTTCGCGACGATCACATCGATCTCATCGTCTTCAACTCGAATGCGCCGTCGGCGGTCGTCACGGAGTTGATGCTCAGCCGGCCCGCGCGCTTCCTGCCGATGGACGACGAGACGCGTGAGGCGCTGCGGGACCGGTGGCACGTGGAACTCACGACACTGCCCGGGAACACCTACGCGAACCAGCCGGCCGAGATCCCGACCGTTGGGATCACCTTTGGCCTGTTTACGACGGCCGAGATGCGCGAGGACTACGTTTACAGTCTGGCCAAAGCGGTCGCGACGAACCAGCCCTATCTCCAGAGCATCCACGTCGGATTCCGGACCTGGAATCCGAAAGAGATGGTGAATGGCGGCGGCATTCCGCTGCACCCGGGCGCGGCGCGCTACTACCGCGAGCGGGGATGGGTGCAGCCATGAGCCTGCTGCCGCCCCTCGCCTCGGTCGCCGGTCAGCGCGACCTGAGCGGCGCCGTGGGCAGGATCGCGCAGGTCGCCGCGATTGCGCTGCCCACCCTCACCGTGTTGATGGCGTTCACCGGATGGTTCGATACGCTGACGCGCCGCGCCGGTCATCTGGCGATCGCCATTCCGCTCGTGTTCCTGTTCTTCCCTCGCACGCGGGGCGAGCGGCGCCTGACCCCGCTCGACGCCGCGTGCGCGATGCTGGCGTTCATCTCGTTCGCGTGGATCGTCTTCGATCGCGACCGCATCATGTGGCGGCTCGTCTATGTGGAGCCGATCCCATGGATCGACCTGATCCTGGGAACCGCGGCCATCGCGCTCGTACTCGAGGCGACGCGCCGGACGCTCGGATGGGCGCTGGTCATCCTGGCGCTGGTGTTCTTCGCGTACGCGCTGTGGGGCCCTCTGATGCCCACGCTCATCCAGCACAAGGGTGTGCCCTATACGATGCTGATCGAGCACCTCTACCTCGTTCCAGAGGGGCTCTTCAACATGATCACCGGCGTGATGGCCACGTACCTGCTCGTCTTTCTGCTGTTCGGGACGATGCTCCGACTCGCCGGCGGCGAGCAGATCTTTGCGCAGCTCACGGTCGAATCCGCCGGCGGCAGCATCGGCGGGTCCGCGAAGGCATCCGTCGTGGGCAGCGCGCTCATGGGCACGGTCACCGGCAGCACGATAGCGACCGTCGCCACAACGGGATCCATCACGATTCCGCTCATGAAGCGAACGGGCTTCCTGTCACACGAGGCGGCCGCCATCGCAACCGCCTCCGCCACCGGCGGGGCGATCATGCCGCCGGTGATGGGCGTTGGCGTGTTCCTCATGGCCGAGATCACGGGGATTCCACTCCTCACGATTTTGGGCTACTCGATTTTGCCGGCGCTCCTCTACTTCGGAAGCATCTACGCCTACATCGAGGTGAAGGCGCGCAAATGCGGCATGCGACCGCTCCGCACCGGCGCCCAGCGCCCGGCGCTCTGGGCCGCCCTGATGCGCGCCTCGTACCTGATGGTGCCGCTCGGGTTGCTGATCTATCTCCTTGCGCGCGACTACAGTCCGTTCTACGCGTCCGCCGTGTGCGTCGTCTCGTTGTGGGCGGTGTCGTATCTGCGGAAGGAGAGCCGGCTGAACTGGCGCAAGCTCCTGCTCGTCCTGGAGCTGACGACGCGCGACGCGCTCGTGCTCTCGGCGACGTCGGCGATTGCGGCGACGGTGTTGGGCATCATCACGGCGAGCGGTCTGATGCTGAAGTTCACGTCGCTGACCCTGGCGCTCGCCAAAGGGTCCCTCCTGGCGGCGATCGGCATCGTCGCGGCCGTCTCGACGCTGCTGGGCATGGGCCTGCCGGTCACGAGCGCCTATATCGTGGTATCGACGCTCGGCGCGCCGTCCCTGGCGCAGTTGGGCATGACGCTGCTCGGGGCGCACCTCCTGATCTTCTGGTTCGCCCAGACCGCCACGATCACGCCGCCGGTGTGCATGACGGCGTTCGTCGCGGCGAAGATCGCGGGCGCGTCGCCCATGCGAACGGGCTGGGAGGCGCTGCACGTCGCCAAGGGCATGTTCCTGATTCCACTGATGTTCGCCTACACGAACATCCTGTCGGGCGACGTGGTGCGGATGGTCCTGGATGCGCTTGCGGGACTGCTCTGGCTCGCGATGTTCCCGATTCTGCTCGAGGGGTATCTCTTTGGGCGGCTCGGTGCGATCGGCCGTGTCGTCGTGGCGCTCGCCGCGACCGCGTTCGTTGTGTCCACCTTCACCCAGCATCTGCCCGGTACGGGCCTGGCGCTCGCGATCGGCCTCGCATTGGTCGGGGGGCTCGCGTACTACCAGGCGCGGCAGGGCTCGCAGCCACCGCAGGTCAATGTGCCGCTCTGACGTGCCGCGACAAGGGTCAGCCGCACGGCCGATCGCTTGAGCCAAGTGGCTCTTCCCGGTGCCTGGAGATCCGAGGAAGAGGACGTCTTCGCGCTGCGCGATGAAACGGGCTGTGGCGAGCTCGTAGATGAGCGCGCGATTCATCTTCTTGTTGAAGTCGAAATCAAGCGTGTCGAGCGAGCGCTCCGGGTCACGAAAGCGTGCGAGTTTGTGTCGGCGCTCGAGCAGTCGGTCTTGCCGCCGGCGGAGTTCGTCGGCGACGAGGGCGGAGACGAGATCGATCGGCGCCATCTTCTCGGTCTGCGCCTGCCGCAGCCGCGTGTCGAGGACGGCGGCCATGCCGGAGAGCCGCAGTTGCCGGAGGGCGCGATGGTGGGCTGGTTTCAACTGACTTGGCTAGATGATTCTGAGCTGCGACAAGCGAATCCATCGATGGCGCACAGAAGGGGCGGCCTGACCAGACAGTCCGCGCGTCGCTTGTCGCGACAAAATGTGGGCTGAATAGAGGGTTCAGAGCTGCGT
>JBOGIW010000638.1:0-6478 GCA_050748045.1 Vicinamibacterales bacterium
GATTGAGAGTGGTGAAGCTGAGGGGTAGCGGGATTGGGAGTTGGAAGTTGGGGGATTGGGAGTTGGGAGATTGGGAGTTGGAGATTGGAAGTTGGGAGTTGACTCGATATCATCCCCCCGGTGCCGACGTTTGCGATCGCGATCGGATTGAGCCTGCTCGGCGGCCTGGGCGGGCTCTTCGTGGCGTCCGGCGTGCTCCTCTTCACGGACTCGGCCCGCGCTCGCCTCGTGCCGTGGCTCGTGAGCTACGCGGTTGGCGCGCTGCTCGGTGTGTCGCTCCTGGCCATTCTCCCCGAGGCGCTCGAGGCGCTTCCGCCAACGCACGTGTTCGCGACGCTGCTCGCGGGCATCCTGCTGTTCTTCGTCCTGGAGAAGCTCGTGCTGTGGCGGCATTGCCACACGCACGAGTGCGAAGTGCACGAGAGCGCCGCGGGACTGGTCATCGTCGGGGACGCCTTCCACAACTTCGTGGACGGCGCGGTCATCGCCGCCGCCGTGATGACGTCCGTGCCGCTCGGCGTGAGCACCGCCATCGCGGTTGCGGCGCACGAAATCCCGCAGGAGGTGGGTGACTTCGCGATCCTGCTCCACGCGGGCTACTCGCGCCGCCGGGCGCTCGTCATCAACGTGGTGTCGGCCGCGTCCGGCGGAGCGGGTGCGATGCTCGCCCTGGTAGCCTTCGACCTCGCGCCGCTCATCCTCCCCTACTGCCTGGCGCTCGCCGCCGCGAGCTTCCTCTACGTGGCGATGGCCGACCTCATCCCGGGCCTGCACCGCGGCCGGACCGACGGCAGCTCGCTCCGCCAGGTGCTGCTCGTCGGCGCCGGCATCGCCACGATCCTGCTCTTCTGAACCACAGCCGTCCGAGCGGCACGTCTCCTCCGGAGGACGCCGATCGACGTCGTCGGATAACGCCGCATCCATCGGTGCAAGGACTTACCGGCCGCAACCTCTGGCACGAGCCTTGAGAGACTCTCGAATGGTCGACTGGAGGCCGACAATGTTGACACGACTTGTAAGCACCGTGGTCCTGATCGTGGGTCTTTCCGTAAGCGGCTACGCGGCGGACCGGGAGGACCTGCAGATCTTTCGCGACGTCTCCAACCAGGTGTTGCGCTACTCACGGTTCACCATCTTCGACAGCGTCCACGCCAACGTCGACGAGGGCGTGGTGACGCTCACCGGGAAGGTGACGATGCCGTTCAAGAGGGCTGACATCGAGAAGCGCGTCGCGCGAGTGAATGGCGTGCGCGAGGTGCACAACCGGATCGAGGTTCTCCCTGTCTCGATCCACGACGACGACCTGCGCTACCAGATCGCGCGCGCGATCTACGGCAATTCCTCGTTCTGGGGCTATGCCGCGATGGTCAACCCGCCGATCCACGTCATCGTCGAGCGAGGACGCGTGACGCTCGAGGGCGTGGTGAACAGCCACGTGGAGCGGATGCTGGCGCGCTCGCTGGCGAGCCACTCCGGCGCGTTCTCGGTGACCAACAACCTGAAGACCGACGCCGAGGTGAGAACGGCGCTCGAGAGCATGGACTGAGTGAACGGGGGGACGGAGGGGGGACGGAGGGAACGGGATCACACAGAGACTCAGAGAAACGGAGTTTCTGCGCCCTTCAACCAGTCACGCTGCCATAACCAATGTGACCGGTTGGAGGGCGCAGCCTCCGTTCCCTCCGTTATCTAGAGCTCCACCTCGGACGTCCGCCCTTTCTCGCAACCCACCAGATCACGATGGCGAACGTCGCGGCGGCGGCGATGATCGTGCCGCCGAAGAGGAGCAGCGTCGAGTAGAGAATCGACTGCGTCTCCAACTGCACCTGGATGTCGATTGGCACACCCTCGAGGCGCTCGGCGAGCGGCTGCTCCCACTCGAGGATGTTGCCGCGGGCGACGGTCTTCGACGGCGCATTGTGGTGCGGGATCCGGCTGGGCAGGTGCATCCGGAACGCGACGAGCTCCGCGCCGGTCCAGCCGACGTCGCCGACGGCCCGGGCGGCGGACGCGCCGACCACCTGGCGGAACTCGATCACCTCGCCGCGATAGGTCATGGCATAGCGGGACCAGGCAAAGGGCGCGAGCGCCTGCAGGCTGCCGAGGCTGCCGGCGTCGACACGCACGTGCACGAAGCGGCGGCCGTTGCGCCTCGAGCTCGTCGGCGTCCGCACCTGCACGTCGGGCCCTTCGAAGATCGCCCGCACGCGCCGCCGGTCGAAGCGGGCGCCGGGGTCGACGTCGAGATCCACGCCGCGCAGCGATACCAGCGCCGGCACCGAGGCGTTGACGTACAGCGTGGCGGAGCCGTCGAGGTTCAGAAAGAGCTCCTCCTCGTACTCGTACTCCTTCTTCAGCACGCCCCGACACGACGACGCGGCCACGGCGAGCGCGACGACTATCGTGATCCAGCAGGCGCGCATCAGCGTCAATGATATCCTGATGGCTTTCACCTCCCATCGGATGGCCAGACCGACGCTCTTCCTCATCGACGGCAGCTCGCAGATGTACCGCGCGTACCACGCGTTCCGGGGGCGTGGCCTGTCGAACCAGGAGGGGCGCACGACGCACGCGGTGTACGTGTTCGTGACGATGCTGCGGAAGCTCGTCAACGATCACCATCCCGCGTACCTGGCGGCCTCCTTCGACCTCGCGGGACCGACGTTCCGCGACCGGATCGTCTCGGACTACAAGGCCACGCGCGCCGCGATGCCGGACGATCTGCAGGAGCAGATCAACTGGGTGCACGACGCCTGCGAAGCGATGGGCGTGCCGATCCTGACCTCCCCCGGCTACGAGGCCGACGACGTGATCGGCACCGTCGCCGCGCGTGCGGCGAGCGACGGGTTCGACGTGACCATCGTGTCGATCGACAAGGACTTCTTCCAGCTCGTCCACGACGGCATCCGGGTCTACGACCCTCGCGAGGATGGCACCTGGTACGACGAGCAGGGCGTCGTCGAGAAGTTCGGCGTCAGGCCCACTCAGGTCGTGGACGTGCTCGCGCTCGTGGGAGACACGAGCGACAACGTGGCCGGCGTGCCGGGCATCGGCAAGAAGGGGGCGGTGGAGCTGGTGACGCAGTTCGGCAGCCTCGAGGCGCTCCTGGAGCGGGCCGGCGAGCTGAAGCCGAAGCAGCGCGAGGCGCTGACGACCCACCGGGCGGCCGCGCTGCAGAGCCGCGACCTCGTGACAATCCGCACCGACGTGCCGCTCGAGGTCGACTTCGAATCGCTGCGGTACCGTGGGGCGTCGCGCGAGCGGTGCTACGAGCTGTTCTCGAAGCTCGAGTTCCGGTCGCTCGTCAACGAGTACGCGCCGACGGCGGAGACGGTTCAGAGGGACTACGCGCTCGTCGTCAACACGGGGCAACTGGACGCGCTCATCGTCGAGCTGCGCGCGGCCGGCGGGCTCGCGCTGCGCGTCATCCCGGATCAACCGTCGGCCATGCGCGCCGGGATCGTCGGCCTCGCGTTCTCCACGGCGGATCGGCAGGCGCGGTACGTGCCTCTCGGCCATGGGGCAACGGCCGGCGACGGCGACCTGCTGTCGGCCGCGAGCGCTCCGCCGCAGATCGAGCTTCAGGACGCGCTGGCCCGGCTGAAGCCGCTCCTCGAAGACGAATCCGTGCGCAAGGTCGGCCACGATCTCAAGTTCGATCTGCTGGTGCTCGCGCGGCACGGCATCACGCTGCGAGGCCTCGCGTTTGATTCGATGCTGGCCAGCTATCTGCTGGACGCCACGAGGCCGGGCCACCCGCTCGAGGAGGCGTCGCTCGAACACCTCGGGTACAAGGCGCTGACCGAAGATGACGTGTGCGGGCGTGGGGCCAGGACGGTGCCGTTTGCGCAGCTCCCGGCGGAGGCGGCGCTGACCTTCGCGGGCGAGCGCGCCGACCTCGCGCGCCAGCTCTCGAGCCGGCTCGCGCCGCTGCTCGTGACCGATGGCCTCGACGCCGTGTACCGCGACCTGGAGATGCCGCTCGTGCCCGTGCTCGCGGACATCGAGCGCGCCGGGATACGGATCGACGGGGCGGCCCTGGCGGTGCAGTCGCAGCGCCTCGAGCTCGATCTGGCCCGCTGCACGGCGCGCATCCACGAGCTGGCCGGCCAGGAGTTCAACATCAACTCGCCCAGACAGCTCGGGGAGATCCTGTTCGAGAAGCTGCAGCTCCCGACGGCGAAGAAGACCGGGAAGACCCGCTCGTTCTCCACCGCCGCCGAGGTGCTCGAGGAGCTGGCCGTCACACACGAGCTGCCCCGCCTCGTGCTGGAATGGCGCGCGCTGCACAAGCTGAAGAGCACGTACATCGACGCGCTGCCGCTGATGGTCCACCCGGTCACCGGCCGCGTGCACACCTGCTTCAACCAGGCGGTGGCGGCGACAGGGCGCCTGAGCAGCTCGGATCCCAACCTCCAGAACATCCCGATCCGCACCGAGCTCGGGCGCGAGATCCGCCGCGCTTTCGTCGCAGACCCGGGGCACGTGCTCATCTCGGCCGACTACTCACAAATCGAGCTGCGGGTGCTGGCCCACCTCTCCGGCGACGCGACGCTCATCGAGGCGTTTCGCGTGGGCGAGGATATCCACGAGCGCACGGCGCTCAAGCTGTTCGGCGCCGACAGCGGTCTCGACCTCTACGAGCTGCGCAGCCGCTCGAAGATGGTCAACTACGCGGTCCTGTACGGCAAGACGCCATTCACGCTGGCGAAAGACATCAACGTCTCGCAGGAGGCCGCGCAGGAGTTCATCGACGCCTACTTCGCCGGCTTCCCTGGCGTGCGCGCATTCATCGATCGGACGCTCGACGAGGCCCGCCGCACCGGCGTCGTGCGCACGATGTTCGGCCGCCGCCGGCTCGTGCCGAACCTGACCAGCCGCAACTTCCAGATGCGCGCCCAGTCGGAGCGCGAGACGGTGAACATGCCGGTTCAGGGGACGGCCGCCGATATCCTGAAGCGCGCGATGATCGATCTCCACGCCGAGCTGCGGCGCCGGGGGCTGCGGGCGCGGATGATCCTCACGGTGCACGACGAGCTGCTCTTCGAGTGCCCGCGCGAAGAAGCGCCGGGCGCCGCCGCGTTCGTCAAGGAGCGCATGGAAGGCGCGACTGAGCTCGTGGTGCCGCTCACCGTGGACGTGGGGATCGGCGACAACTGGCGCGACGCAAAGAGCTGAGCTTGCAGTCGGGCTGCCCGGACATCGTATCCGTACGCGCTTCGCGTCGGGAACGCGCGCGCCGGCGCCACAGCTTCCGCACGGCGCCGGATGCCGGCCCGATCAGGTTCATCGCGTTCGGCGACAGCGGCATCGGGTCCAGGGCGCAGAAGACGCTGGCGGCGCGCATGACGTCCGACGCATGGGACCTCGCGCTCCACGTCGGCGATATCGTGTACGGCTCGACGAACACCTCGGGAGACGCGTCGTACAAGACGTACCAATGGTGGTTCTTCGACATCTACCGGGAATGGCTGAAGACCAGGCCCTTCTTCCCGTCGATGGGCAACCACGACGCGCGCCAGTCGAACAGCTACGGGCGGGCGTACCTCGACCTGCGTGCTCGTCGCCAGGTCCGTGAACAGGAGCGGCGCAGCCATCGACTCGTTCACGCTCGATCGATGCGCCCAGGCTTCGGACGCCGGGAACCCCGGCGTGCGCGTCACGTCGCCGGCCAATGGCGCCAGCGTGTCGGGCGTCGTGACGATCGCCGCCGCGGCGAGCGACGACGTGCGGGTGGAGAAGGTGGATTTCTGGATCGACGGCGTGCTGCGATCGATCGACCGCACGGCGTCGTACTCGTACGCATGGGATTCGCGAACCGCGCCGGGGGGCACGCATCGGATGGAGGCCAGGGCCTACGACATCGACGGCAACCGGGTGTCGTCGGCAGCGGTCACGGTCACGACGAGCGGGTCGTGACCCGCGTCACTTCCACTGGCTCTTGATGAGCTCCCACTCGTCGGCGAGCGCCTCGGCGGTCTGCTGGACGTCGTGCCCGGGAATCGGCTGCTGCCGGGCGCGCTCGGGGACGAGCGCCTGCGTGACGAAGCGATCGAGGTCGGCGCGCAGCTCCGGCGCCGCCTCCGGGTTGAGAGACGCGCGCACCCAGCCCGCGATGGCCGCGTCCCAGGCCCGGTCGAGATCGCCGGCGCCGCGCGCGGCCACCGCCAGCCAGTACGACGCCGGCGCGTTGCCGGGCTCGGTCCGCAGCTCCTCGACCATGCGATCGACGATGCGCTCGAAGACCGGCGCGCGCTTGTCGGCCGGGCGCGACTGGGCCTCGCGATCGAGTGCGCTCGCCCACCAGTCGAGCAGCAGCGTCCGCGTGCGCGAGGGCAGCGCGCCGGTCTGCACGAGCGCGTTGTCGAAGAGCTCGGCCGCGGCGCCGAACGCCTCGCCGAGGAACAGGAGCTGCCCGAGGCCCACGAGCAGGTCCACGCGATCGCGGGGCGACAGCGCCTGCTGCCGCACGCGGCGG
>JBOGIW010000639.1:0-7772 GCA_050748045.1 Vicinamibacterales bacterium
TCGGCGCGCAGGCGGCTGTTGGCCGAGACGCCGCCGGCAATCCCGAGGCTCGCCGCGCCGTACCACGCGGCCGCGTCGAACAGCCTTTCCAGGAGCGCCTCGACGACCACGCGCTGGAAGCTTGCGGCAATGCCGGCCATCTCGTCGGGCGGCAGCAGCGCGTCGCGGCCGAGCCCGAGCGCCTGCCGGCGCTGCGTGACATGCCGCAGCACGGCGGTCTTGAGCCCGCTGAAGCTGAAGTCGCGTGTTCCCGGCAGGTGCGGGGCGTTGCGGTCGGCGTGCGTGAGGCGGGTTTTCGGAAAGGCCACAGCGCGCTCCTGGCCTCCCCGGGCGAGGCGGTCGATGATCGGGCCGCCGGGGTACCCGAGGCCGAGGATCTTCGCAACCTTGTCGTACGCCTCGCCCGCGGCGTCGTCTCGTGTACGGCCGATGAGCTCGTAGGTGCCGCGCGCGGGGATCCGATAGAGGCTGGTGTGGCCACCGGAGACGACGAGCACGGTTGCCGGAAGCGGCATCTCGCCGTGCTGCAGCACGAGCGACTCGATGTGGCCCGCCAGGTGGTGCACAGGGACGAGCGGCACGCTACGCGCCCAGGCGAGCGACTTCGCGAACGACACGCCGACGAGGAGCGACCCGACGAGACCCGGTCCTTGCGTCACCGCCACGGCGTCGTACCCGCCCCGCCCGATCCGGGCGTCCTCGAGCGCCCGTTCGACGACGCCGCAGATGTCGCGCACGTGCTGCCGCGCCGAGAGCTCGGGCACGACGCCGCCCCATTCGCGGTGGATGTCGACCTGCGAGGCGACGACATTCGACAGCAGGCGCCACGGACGATCCGGGTCGCCGGTCTCCTCGACGACGGCCGCCGCCGTCTCGTCGCACGAGGTTTCGATGCCGAGGATTCTCACGCGCCTCTACGTGCAGGATGTGTCCACGTCCGCGCGGAGGGGCGAAGACCTACGCGGCCACGAAGATCCGAAGGACACGAAGATGCGTTCGACTGGTCGGCCCGCAAAGCGGGCCGCCATCGCGTGGGAGCGGGACGCGCACAAACAAGCCGCCATGAATCGAGCACGGCGTGTTTGTGTGCGTCCCGCTCCCACGCGAGCCGCCTGCGGCGCCGGGCGAACGCGCCGCCTCCGCGTCTCCGCGTCTCTGCGTGTACGTGGACAAGTGCAATCATGAACTGCCGGCACCAGCCTCAGAAATCATGCCGGCGACTCTACCCCGTTGACGAGCGCGGCGAGCGACTCCGCATACGGCGCCCGCGCGATCCCGCGCTCGGTGATGATGGCCGTGACGTACTTGTGCGGCGTCACATCGAACGCCGGATTGCGGACGCGCGCGCCGTCGGGCGTCAGGCGCGACGCACCGACGTGCGTGACCTCCCGGTCCGGCCGCTCCTCGATCGGGATGGCCGACCCGTCGGGCGTCTCGAGGTCGATCGTCGAGATCGGCGCCGCGACATAGAACGGGATGCTGTGCTCCCTCGCCAGCACGGCGACGCCGTAGGTCCCGACCTTGTTGGCCACATCCCCGTTGGCCGCGATGCGGTCGGCGCCGACGACGACCAGATCGACGTGGCCGAGGCGCATCATGGCGCCGGCCATGTTGTCGGTGATGACGGTCGTCTCGATGCCGTCCTTCACAAGCTCCCACGCCGTGAGCCGCGCGCCCTGCAGGAACGGCCGCGTCTCGTCGGCCAGGACCGCCACCTTCTTGCCCTGCTCCGCCGCCGCGCGGATCACGCCGAGAGCGGTCCCATAGCCGGCCGTGGCGAGTGCGCCCGCGTTGCAGTGCGTCAGGATCCGCGCGTCCTGCGGCACGAGCGCCGCGCCGTGCGAGCCCATCGCCCGGCAACTGGCGACGTCCTCGTCGTGCACGCGCCGCGCCTCGGCCTCGAGCCGCCGCGCGATCTCGTCCACCGAGCAGCCGCGCTGCGCCGCGTCGGCGAAAGCCCTCTTCATCCGCTCGATCGCCCAGAACAGGTTCACGGCCGTCGGTCGCGTGGCCGCCATCAGATCGCACGTCTTCTGGAACTCCGTGGTGAACTGTTTCGTCCCGGTCGCGCGGCTCCGCCGCATCCCGAGCGCGATGCCCATCGCGGCAGCCACGCCGATCGCGGGCGCTCCGCGGATCACCATCGTCTTGATCGCCTTGGCGACCTCCGCCGCCGTTCTGCACGACACGTACACCTCGGCAGAGGGAAGCTTGCGCTGGTCGATCATCACGATCGCCTCGTCCTTCCACTCGATTGTCGGCAGCATAAGGAATGATACCGTCTCTGGCCTTTGGTCTCTGGTCTCTGGTCTCTGGTCTCTGGTCTCTGGGTTTTGGGTCGTCGGGCCGTGTTGGGCTTTGGAGATTGGGAGTTGGGAGTTATTCGGGTTATTCCTTGGCCTCGAGGTTGCGGGCGTCGAACGGCAGAGGCAGCAGGTCTTTCAGTCGCCAGCGGCCGGTCTCGCGCCTGGTGTTGGCGAGGATGACCTCGAGGTCGCCGGCGAACTCCCAGAGGATCTGGCGGCAGGCGCCGCAGGGCGGCGTGGCCGACTCGGTGTCGGTCACGACGGCGATGCGCCTGAACGCGCGATGCCCCTCCGAGAGCGCCTTGAACATCGCCACGCGCTCGGCGCACATCGTCAAGCCGTAGCTGGCGTTCTCGATGTTGCAGCCGGTGACGATCGTGCCGTCGGCTGTTTCGATCGCGGCGCCGACCTTGAATGCCGAAAACGGCGCAAGCGCGCCCCGCCTGGCCGTCCGCGCGGCGGCAACCAGCTTAGAGACGCTCAATGATTCCCTCGAGGAGCGCGATGAACGAGCCCCGGACGCGGTGCGCCGTCTCCATCACCTCGTCGTGGACGAGCGGCTGCGGCAGCACGCCGGCGGCCATGTTGGTGATGCACGAGATGCCGAGCACCTCGACGCCCATCTGCCTGGCCGCGATCGCCTCGGGGACGGTGGACATGCCGACGGCGTCGGCGCCCAGGATCCTGAACGCGCGGATCTCGGCCGGCGTCTCGTAGCTCGGGCCGTGGACGGCGAGGTACACGCCGTGCGAGACAGGCACGCGCCTGGCGCGCGCCGCGTCGTCGGCAATCGCCCGCAGCCGCGCCGAGTACACCTCGCTCAGGTCGGGAAACCGGGGCCCGAACCGATCGTCGCCCGGGCCGGCGAGCGGATTGCTCCCGAGCAGGTTGATGTGGTCGTCGATCACCATGAGCGCGCCCTGCGCGAAGCGGGTGTTGATGCCGCCGGCGGCATTGGTCAGGATGACGCGCGTCACGCCGAGCCGCGCCATCACGCGAACCGGAAACACGACCGTGGCGAGATCGTGCCCCTCGTAGTAATGAACGCGTCCGGAGAGCGCCGCCACGCGTCGGCCAGCCACCTCGCCGATGACGAGGCGCCCGGCGTGCCCGACGACGCGCGACGCCGGCCAGTGCGGGATCTCGCCGTAGGGCGTGGCGACGGCCGCGAGGAGCGTGTCCGCGAAGTCGCCGAGCCCCGAGCCGAGGACGATCGCCGTCTCGGGGGGCGTGCCGCACCGTGCGCGGAGGCTGGCGGCCGCCTCCTCGACCCGGGCGTACATCGCCGGCGGCCCCTCGTGTGCGTCGCGGCTCACAGCAGCATCGACGCGACGCAGGCGTTGACGAGCGTCGCGATGAAACCGGCCATCAGCGCGCGCCAGCCGAGACGCGCCAGGTCGCTCCTGCGCGCCGGCGCCATGCCGCCGATGCCGCCGAGCTGGATGCCAATCGACGAGATGTTCGCGAATCCGGTGAGCGCGAACGTCGCGAGCACGTACGTCCGCTCGCTCAGCACGTCCTTGTACTCGGTGGTCAGCTTCACGAACGCGACGAACTCGTTCGCGACGAGCTTGGTGCCCAGCAGGTCGGCCAGCGGACCGACCTCGGCCGCCGGCACGCCCATGAGGAACGCGACCGGCGCGAAGACGACCGCGAACACCTTCGACAGGGTCAATCCCGCCCACACCTGGCCGAGGAGGAAGTCGAAGAGCGCGATAAACGCCAGGAAGGCGATGAGCATCGCCGCGACGTTCACGGCGAGCTGCAGGCCGTCGGAGGCGCCGCCGGCCGCCGCGTCGACGGCGTTCACGTGCGGCTTCTCGACGTGGATCGGGGCCTCCCCGCGCGTCTCGGACTCCTCGAGCTCCGGCAGCAGGAGCTTCGACAGGTACAGGCCGCACGGCGCCGCCATCACGCTCGTTGTGAGGATGGCGACCGGATCGGCGCCAATGCTGATGTAGACGGCCATCACGCCGCCGGAGATCGTCGCCATGCCGCCGACCATCATCGCCAGGAGCTCGGACTGCGTCATGCGCGGCACGAACGGCTTGACGATGATCGGAGCCTCGGTCTGGCCCATGAAGACATTGGCCGCCGCCGAGAGCGTCTCGGCACCGCTCGTCCGCATGAGGAACATCATCGCCTTCGCCATCATCCGGACGATGAGCTGCAGCACGCCGAAGTAGTAGAGCACGGTGAAGAACGATGAGATGAAGATGATGGTCGGCAGCGCCTTGAAGGCAAAGATGAACCCGTTCTGCGGGCCGAACACCTCGCCGAGCGCCGGCTGGTCGGCCAGCACGCCGAACACGAAGATCGACCCGGCGTCGGTGAACTCGAGGAACCGCTTGACGCCGTTGGCGACGGCACTGAAAGCCTCGTAGACCGGCCGGCGGCCGCCGACCTCGAATTTGAGGATCAGCAGCGCGAAGCCGAGCTGCAGCGCCATGCCCCAGAGCACCGTGCGCCAGTTCACGGAGCGCAGGTTCGGCGAACAGGCAGCCACGATGCCGATGAGGCAGATCGCGCCTGCAGCGGCCTGGCCGCGGTACCCGACGACACCGCCGAGGAGCCACGAAGCGAGGGGTAGCACGACGGCCAGCGTGATCGCCAGCAGTCGCAACGAACGGCCGGACGGGTCTACGGTCATAACCGTCATCGCACGCTATCGAGCACGAGCGGGGGTGTCTCGGGCGGTGTGTCAGCGACGGCGAACGCATGGCGCGCACGCTCGATCGCCTCGTCCAGGCCGCGATCGTCGTTGTAGAGCAGCTCGAGCACCGGCTCGCCCGCCCGTACCGCCTCGCCGGGCCTGCGGTGGATGAGCACGCCGGCCCCGTGATCGATGCGGTCCTCCAGGCGGGAGCGGCCGGCGCCGAGCGCGGCCGAGGCGCGCCCCACGCCTTCGGCGCGCAGATGGGCGACATAGCCGCTCCTGACGGCCGTCACCAGGTGCCGCCGCGCCGCGCCCGGCAGGCGCGAGTAGTCGTCGATCACGGCGCCGGTCCCGCCCTGCGCCGCGATGAGCGCGCGCAGCTTCTCGAGCGCGGCACCGGACTCGAGCGCGCGGCGGACGATCGCCTCCGCATCGCCGCCGGCCTGTCCGGCCGCCACCAGCATCCGCGCCGCGAAGCCGACGACGAAGTCCGCCAGGTCGCGCGGCCCGCGTCCCTTGAGGATCTCGATGCACTCGATGATCTCGACGGCGTTGCCGACGGCGCGGCCGAGCGGCGTGTCCATGTTGCTGATGACCGCCTCGGTCGGCACGCCCGCGTGCGCGCCGATGGCCACGAGCGACCGCGCCAGCGCCCGGGCGCCGGCCACGTCCTTCATGAAGGCGCCATGGCCGCACTTCACGTCGAGCACCAGGGCGTCGCTGCCCTCCGCAAGCTTCTTGCTCATGATCGAAGCCGAGATGAGCGGGATGCTCTCGATCGTCGCCGTCACGTCGCGAAGCGCATAGAGCGTCCTGTCCGCCGGCGCCAGCGCGTTGGTCTGCCCGATGATGCTCGTGCCGACGTTCCGGAGCACCCGCTTGAACTCGTCGATGGACAGGTCGATGCGGAACCCCGGAATCGACTCCAGCTTGTCGAGCGTCCCGCCGGTGTGGCCGAGTCCCCGGCCCGACATCTTCGGGACGACGACGCCGCACGCGGCCGCCACCGGGGCGAGCACGATCGAGACCTTGTCGCCGACGCCGCCGGTGCTGTGTTTCCCGACCTTGACTCCGGGAATCTCCGAGAGATCGACGCGATCGCCGGAGCGGACCATCGCGTCGGTCAGCCAGGCCGTCTCCTGGTCGGTCATGCCGCGCAGCACGATCGCCATGAGGAGCGCCGACGCCTGGTAGTCGGGCAGCGACCCGTCGGTCACGCCTGAGATGAACAGATCGATCTCCTCGCGCGTCAGGGGATGCCCGTCGCGCTTCCTCGCAATGACATCGACGTACCGCATGCGGAACGCACAAGTATAATCTCGGGCATTGGTGGAGCGCCCGACCGGATCGGCCCCGGCTTTGTCTCCCGAGCAGGCGATCAATCGCGCTGGCCCGCGCGCGTTCAGCCGCCGCCCGTCACTGGGCGCTGTATCCGCCGGAGCATCCGGTCGTCCAGGCCTCCGTTCACCGGCTCGCCGGCGCCGTCCGCGACAGCACGGCGGAAACGGCGTTCACCGTCGACGTGCACAGGGCGAGAGAATCGAGGAGCCCGTTCCTGGCCAACACCTGGGAGCGGGATGCGCGCGGGGAGTTTTCCCGCGCCGTCGTGGAATCCGTTGACCCTGATTCGCTGGAGCTGGACCCCCTGAGCACCCTCGGCTGACGCATGACGACGCGTGCCGCCCCTTCACCGGAGCCGATGCCACCCGACCTGGCGGCCAGCCTGGCCGAGTTCGCCCGTGCGGCGAAGGCCGCGGCGCGGTCGGTCACGCTGTACCCCGCCACGCACCCGGCGATTCAGGCGTCGCTCGGGCGTGTCGTGACGTCGAGCGCGAAGCTCGCCGCCGCGGGCGAGGTCACACTGGTCGTGATGCCGCATGCGCTCGTGATCGACGGGCGGACGCCGGCGCGGCCGGACCAGGCGATTGGCGAGCTCGCCAGCCTCCTGCATCACCGGCTCGTGGGGAGCCTCCGCATTGAACGGGCCGCCGACGCGGCCGACTGGCACGCATTCCTGCTGCTCATGGCCCAGCCTGCCGAGGAGTTGATGGCGCAGGGCGGCATCGTCAAGGCCTGGGTCGCCACGGGCCAGGCGCACTTCGAGATCGGCGAGATCGACTACGGCGAAGTGCTCCGCGAGCGCGCCGCCGGCGACGAGGCCGCCTGGGACCGCATCATCGAGAACTGCCTGCGGGGGAACGCCATGGCGCTCGACGAGCCGGCGCTGGCAGCGCTCCTCGAGGTGGCGGGCGACCCGTCGCGGCTCGGAGACTTCCTCGCCCACCTGCAGACGGCCGGCGACGCGGACACCAAAGTGGGCGCGCGGTCGGCCGCGCTCCTGCGGATCCTTCGAGGGCTCGTCAGCCTCGCCAGCCAGCGAGGCGCGGACGAGCTCGATGCGACGCTGCGGTCGGTCGCGCAGGCGGCCTCGCGGCTGACGCCCGAAATGATGCTCTCGCTCCTGGCCGACCGCGACCAGGCGGGCAAAGGCGATGCGCCCATGGTGGGCGAGATCGTTCACCGCATGAGCGACCGGACGATCGCCTCGTTCGTCGCCGGCAACATCGTCGCCGAACGGGGTGCCACGGGCCGCCTGGCTCAGGCATTCGAGGCGCTCGTGCCCGACGCGACGGCCCGCGGCGAGGTCCTCGAGCTCGCGCGGGACGAGGTGGCCCAGAGCGAGATGGGCGTCGAGTCCGGGTTCGACGAGCTGTGGCAGAACGCCGCCACCATGCTCATGAGCTACTCCGACAAGCCGTACGTCGGGGCGGATTACGCCCGGGAGCTCTCCGGCGCGCGCGCGCAGGCGA
>JBOGIW010000640.1:0-11383 GCA_050748045.1 Vicinamibacterales bacterium
TCGAAGTCGGGCGGCGTGATGTACCAGCCCTGGATCTTCAGGCCGTCCGGCGAGCCGTTCCACATCTCGCTCACCGCGCCGAGCTTCTTGCCGGCGAGGATGTCGTCGTTGACGGCGGTGAGCTGCCTGATCGACGACGCGTGCCTCACGTCGAGCGACACGATATCCCCAGGCTTGTGAACGCTCGAGAGCGTGCCGACGGCGAGCCCCGAATCCGACAGGTCGCTCACCGCGAGGATGTGCGTACCTGTCGTGACCGGCGTGACCGTGCCCGGCGCCGCCCCGAGCGGCAGGAAGTAGAAGTTCTGCGACCCTTCGCTCTGCGCCGTGAAATACACGCCGCTCCCGTCCGATTTCCAGGTGAGATTCCGCGGCGATCGATCCCAGTCGCCCGAGACGAGCCGCGCGCTCGAGCCGTCGGCGTTCATCACGTAGATCCTGGCATCCACCCACGTGTCCTTCGTCCAGTCGTACCCGGTATACGCGATGCGCCGGCCGTCGGGCGAGACCACAGGCGAGTTGTCGGGCCCTTTGCGCGTGGTGAGCTGGCGCACGGCGCCGCCCGACACGTCGACGGCGTAGATGTCGCTCTCGCGCCACTCGAAGTCGTCCGTCCGCTGGCCCGAGAAGATGATGGACTTCCCGTCGGGCGTCCACGTGCCGCCGGCGTGATCGTAGTTGCCGGCCGTGAGCTGGCGCGGCGTGCCGCCCGAGGCCGGCACCACGAAGATGTGGCGGTACCCCTCGTCGGTGAAGCCCCGGCCGTCGCGACGGTAGTTGAGCCGCTCGACGATCTTCGGCTCTTCCGTCCACGTCGCGCCGTCCGGCTTCCTCGGCATCTTCACGTCCCAGCGGGTCTTCTGCTCGACGAGCATCGAGAACGCGAGCGCCGTGCCGTCCGGTGACCACTCGAGATCGGATGGCGCGTTCTCGACGCGCGTCACCTGCGAGGTCGCGCCCTCGGCGTCCATCCACCGCACGTGCACCTGCGTCCCCTTTGGCTGACCCTCCGCGAGGTACGCGAGGCGATCGCCCGTCGGCGACCAGCGCGCGTTCGTCCCTTTCGCGAGGAACCGGCCGCGCGTGCCGTCGGCGTTCATGATCCACAGTGACGACTCGCGCTTGTCGTTGACCTTGTCGATCCATCCGCGCGTGTAGACGATGTGCCGGCCATCCGGCGACAGCCGCGGATCGGCTGCCGTTTCCAGCTCGAGGTAGAGATCGAGGGTCAGGCGATCGGCGTCGGCGGCGATGAGCGCGAGCGCGGGCAGTGACGCGAGGAGCAGGGCCGCAACGTATCTGCGCATGGTGAGTCCTCCGAAAGGCCCTCTACGGTGGCGAATCGCGCCGGATCGTAACATGCGGCAGCGGCGACTGGACGACGAGGTTCACAGCCAGCACGACGAGGAAAATGGCGGCTGCCGGTGCGAGCGCCCACGGAAAATCGGCCAGAACGGCCACGTTGGCCGCATCGAGAAGCATCGACCCCCAGCTCGGGGTCCGGTCCGAGAACCCCAGACCCACGTACGACATCGTCGCTTCCGCCAGGATGAAGGCCGGGACGAGCAGCGTGGCCTGCACGAGCAGGTACCCCGCCGTGGCCGGCAACAGATGGCGGGAGAGAATGCGGCCGTGCCCGGCGCCGAGCGAGCGGGCGGCCTGGACGTAGTCGCGGGCGCGCTCGGAGACGACGATGGCGCGCACACCCCGCGCCACGAAGGGCCAGCCGACCAGGGCCAGGATGCCGGTCATGAGCCGGAAGACCGTCGCGTCGGGCAGCACGAGCGGCATCACCGCGCGAAGGGCCAGCACCACGTAGATGGCGGGCAGCACGAGCACGAAGTCCGAGATGCGCGACAGGACCTCGTCGGTGAGACCCCCGGCGTAGCCGGCGACGCCGCCGACGAGCAGGCCGATCGCGAGGGCCCCGGCGGTCGCGGCGAGGGCGAGCGCCAGCGAGGTCCGCGCGCCGAAGAGCAGGCGCGAGAAGATATCGCGCCCGAAACTGTCGGCGCCGACCAGCATCAGCGGCGCGCCGGCGTCGGTGACCGTGACCAGGCGGCCGTTGCGAAGCCAGCGGATCGGCTGCGGCCGTGTTCGATCCTCCTCGTACCGCCGCTCGAGGCGGCTGACCACCCGGTATGGATACGTGTAGGGAGCCACGAGCGATCCGGCGGGGTCGAGCACGTACACGCGCGACGGCGGCGCGAACGCCAGGTCACGGAACGTGGCATCCGGCCCGTTCGGCGCCACGACCGGTGCCGCGATCGCCAGGAGCCCGATGCCCGCGAGCAGCGCCACGCCGACACGGCGCGTCACGGGTCCTCGCTCACGGCGTCTCCGTCATGACGCGTCCGCGTCGCGGATGCGCGGATCGGCGGCGGCCAGCAGGAGGTCCGAGATGAGGCTGCCGAGCGCGAGGAACAAGGCGCCGGCCGCGGCACATCCGGCGACGAGGTAGATATCGCGTGCGCGGAGCGCCTCGTACATGAGACGCCCGAGCCCCGGCCACGCCGTCACGTACTCCACGGCGAACGATCCCGAGAGGAGCGCCCCGATGACGAGCCCGTAGAAGGCGCACACCGGTCGCAGCGACGCCCGCCATGCGTGGCGGAGCACGAGCTGCTCGTGCGAGAGGCCGCGCGCGAGCGCGGCGGCGACGTAGGGCTGGCGCACCGCCTCTCCGATGGACTGCGACTGCAGGCGTTCGAGCATGGCCCCGACAGGCAGCGCCAGCGCGACGGCCGGCAGCGGCAGGTGCCACGCGAGATCGGCGATCCACCCGCCCCACGCCATGTCGCCCGCATCGACCGACGACATCCCGCCGACGGGGAACCAGCCGGTCCGTGCCGCAATCCACACGAGCACGAGCGAGGTCAGGAGCGGCGGCAGCGACAGACACAGCACCGACAGGCCGCCGACGGCGGAGGGCAGCAGCCCGCCGTGCCGGCTGCCCGTGAACACGCCCAGCGGAATGCCGACGACCGTGGCGAGCGCGAGCGCCGCCAGGGCGAGCGCCGCCGTGTTCAGTGCGCTCTGCCCGACGAGCCCGCCGACCGGCCGGTTGTAGAGAAACGATTCGCCGAAGTCGAAGCGCGCCGCCTGCGCGATCCAGATGCCCCATTGCTCCAGGAAGCCCAGGTCGAGCCCGAACCGCGCGCGCACGCGCGCTATCTCGTCGGCAGGAGCCAGGACGAGCGACGAGGTGAGGTCTCCGGGCGCGAGCCGGGTGAGCCAGAGCGCCGCGGACGACACGACGAGGACCAGGAGGATCGCGACGATCAGCCGCCGAGCGAGGAAGCGAATCACGTCGTCGATCCGTCAATGCGCACGGGACGTCACGTCAACGGCTCGTCACCGCGACCGTGTCGAGATTCCAGAGCACCGGCGGCCGCAGCACTGACGGAGTCGTGCCGACGACGTGCGCCGCGTGGGCGTAGTAAAGGCGCGGAGCCACGAAGTACAACACCGGCAGGTTCTCGGCGAAGAGGCGCTGTGCCTCGTTGAAGAGCGCTCGGCGTCGCGCCGGGTCGAGCGTGGAAACCTGTTCGAGCATCACGTCGTCGACCCGGCGCTCCCACTCGGTGGACGGTGTTGGCTGAGCCAGGTTCCAGAAGCGCGACGAGCCCGAGCTCAGCCAGAAGTCCTTGGTCATCGCCGGGTCGAGATCGGTCATGACGGGCCGGTAGTACATCGCGTCGTAGTCCGCCGCGAGCATGCGCCCGATCATCGCGTTGAACTCGAGCGGCGCGATGTCGAGCGCGATGCCGACGTTCGCCAGCTCGTCGCGGAGAAAGGCCGTCGCGCGCTCGTAGGTGGTGACGCCGCGTTGCGTCATGACCGTGAAACGGGCCTCTGTGCCGGCGAGGTCCTCGACCGTGCCGTTGCCGTTGCGATCCTCCAGCCCGAGGCTGCGCAGCAGCTCGCGCGCGCGGCCCGGATCGTACGGGTATTGCGGCACGCCGGGCCAGAACCAGTTCGTGTTCCCCGGCGTGACCGGTCCCCAGATGGGGACCGCGGCTCCGAGGTACACCACGTTGGCGAAGGCTTCACGGTTCACCGCGTGCGAGACGGCCTGGCGGAATGCCGCCTGCCGGACGAAGGCGAACCGCGGGTCGTGCTGTTTCGCCTCGGGTTTGAGGCAGAACCAGAACGCGTCGGCGTCGGGCCCCACGCCGAGCTCGACGAGCGCCAACCGCCCCTCGTCGGCCGCGCGCCTGGCAATCGCGTAGTCGTCGGCGCGCAGCTCGTTGGCCGTCAGGTCGATGGCCCCCGAGTCGAGCCGCAGGATCTGCGCGTTGTCATCCGGGATCACTTCGATCACCACGCGCTCCAGGTAGGGCAGACGCCCGCCATCGTCGGCGCGCCGCCAGTAGCGCGGGTTGCGGTCGAGCACCACCCGCTGGCCCGGCTCGTAGGCGCCGATGACGAACGGCCCCGTGCCGACGATCTCGGAGGGCGGCGTCTTCGTGGTCCAGGCCTCGGCCAGCGTGCCGGCCCGCAGGGCCGGCTCGAGCTTGTGCATCGGGATGATCCACAGGTTGTCGAGGACGCGCACACCCGGTCCGAAGGGTCCGGCGAACACGAACACGACCGTCAGCGGGTCGGGGGAGGTGGCCCGGATCGGCTGGCCGGCCACCGTCAGCGCGCTCGCCAGCGGGCTTCGGACCTTCGGGTCGAAGACCGCCTCGAGCGTAAAGAGGACGTCGGCGGCCGTGAACGGCGTGCCGTCCGACCAGGTCACGCCCGGCCGCAGGTGCAGCGTGTGCGTCAGGCCGTCCGGCGAGGATTCCCAGCGCTCGGCCAGCCACGGTTCCAGGCCGAAGGTCCGGCGGTTGATGCGGACCAGGCGTCCCTGCGTGAGCAGGGCGACGACCTCGGTGCCGTAGCGGGCGTCGACGATGCGATTGAAGGAGCTCGGCTCGCCGCGCATTGATCCGACGATCTGCCCGCCGCGGGTCCCGCCCACCGGGACGGCCGGCGCCGGCCATCGACGCCACAACGCGCCGGCGGCCAGGAGACTCAGCACGAGGGCGACGGCGAGGAGATGACGGACACGCATGATCAGGATCTGTATCGGCCGACAATCGTGTGCGCTGAATTCCTGCCTGTGCGGCCAAGAAGTTGGCCACGACAGCCTATGGTGGCGGTTTCTTCAACATTCCTGTGCAGAAACTCCCACGTGCCGTGCAGCGACGAGGATCCGGTTAAGGGGCTGGCCATCGGCCCAGCTCGGCGCGTGCGTCATAGTAGCGCACCAACCGTTGCGCTGCCAGCGAGTTACGGCCGCGTGTGGAGGCGGCCGCCGTGCTGGCATCCGCTGTGCCTGTGCGTTCGCGCGGAGGCAAGCACCACATGGATTCGCATACGGACTTCGCGGGTAGCTCGGAGCCCCGTCTTGGACGGAGCGTCTCGATTGACCAGGCGGCGCAGTTGCTGAACGTGTCGCGTCGCACGATCTACAACCGGATCCGCGACGGCCGGTTGCAGACGATTCGCACGCTGGGCGGATCGCAGCGTGTGCTCGTGGAGTCGTTGTACGACCTGGGGTTCCGCCCGCAGGCGTACCCGGCGTCGGCGGCGGCCGCCTCGTTCGAGCCGCGTCCGGTGACGCGCAATTGAGCATGGCCGTTCCGCCTCGCCGTTGTCGTTCGAGCTTTGCCCAACACCTGTAGGTTCCAGTCCCCCTGAGGCCGACCATGGTTGTCCTGCAGCGCGTCACGATTCTTTCTCTCGCGGCGACGGTCACGCTGCTCATGCTCGCGCCGGAGGTGGCGGCCGGCAACCGCCGGCCGCGCCTGTCGCAGGATCTCGTCCGGCGGCTCGCGGCCGGTGACCAGGCTGCCGCCGACGTGATCATCACGGGCACGCAGGACCAGGTGGACGCGATTGCGGCTCGTCACGGGCTGAGCGTTCGGAAGCGCCTGGCGACCGGGGCCGCCCTGACGGTGCCGGCGGGGCGGCTCGAGGCGCTGGCTGCGGACGCCGGGGTGGACCATGTGTCCGGCGATCACGGCGTGCGGTCGTCGATGGCCGTGACGACCATGGCCATTGGCGCCGACCAGGTGTGGGCGGGCCTCGACGGCCTGCCGGGCGCGACCGGCGCGGGCGTCGGGGTGGCGATCATCGATTCGGGCGTGTCGGCGCACCCCGCGCTCAAGAGGCGGCTCGTGGCCAGCGTGGATTTCACGCGGCGCGGCTCGCGGCCGGCCGCGGGTGGCCGCGATGCGTACGGCCATGGCACGCACGTGGCCGGCATCGTCGCGGCGGCGGCGCAGCGGGCGTGGGATTCGACGACGGGGGTGTCGCCGGGCGCACACCTGGTCAGTCTGAAGGTGCTCGGAGCCGACGGGTCGGGCAAGGCGAGCGACGTCATCGAGGCGATCGACTGGGCGATCGCGCACCGGTCGGACTACCGGATTCGTGTGATCAACCTGTCGCTCGGGGGTCCCGTGACCGAGTCCTGGCGGGACGATCCGATGTGCCAGGCGGTGGAGCGGGCGTATCGGGCGGGGCTGGTGGTGGTGGCCTCGGCCGGGAACCTCGGGAAGACGCAGGATGGGCGGCCGATTCTGGGCGGCATCACGTCGCCGGGGACGTCGCCCTTTGCGATCACCGTGGGGGCGCTGAACACGAAGGGGACGGCGTACCGGTCGGACGACGTGATGGCGACGTACAGCTCGAAGGGCCCGACGCCGTTCGACCGGCTGCTGAAGCCGGATCTGGTGGCGCCGGGGAACCGGATCCGGAGCCTGCTGGCGCCGGGCGCGACGATCGCCCGGGAGCACCCGGAGCTGGTGATCGGGACGGGGAATGAGACCCAGCTCGAGCTGTCCGGCACGAGCATGGCGGCGGCCGTCGTGAGCGGGGCGGTGGCGCTGATTGTGGGGGAAACCTCTCAAGGGTCGCCAGCCACTCTGCGCCTTGCCCTGCAGTGGTCGTCAGAGCGGGTGAGAGGTCAGCCTCTCCTCGCTACAGGGTCGGGCAGCCTCAACGTTGCCGCTGCTCGCACAGCCAGGTTTTCACGACACCACAGTCTCGACACGGTGATTGCGGGCGAAGCTATTTCGCCGGCCCGAATCGCATTCGCGGACCGGGCAGTCGCCGACTCCGTCTGGTCGGACGCGTTGATCTGGTCCGACGCGTTGATCTGGTCCGATGCGCTGATCTGGTCGGACGCGTTGATCTGGTCCGATGCGCTGATCTGGTCCGATGCGCTGATCTGGTCCGACGGCGTGCTGATCGGCGACTAAGCGTCTAACTCCTTGTCTGAGTTGTATTTAGGAGATACGGCCGTGCGACATCTAATTATCTGGGGCGAATGAGCCGATAAGCCGCTCGCCGGTGAACCGAGCCCGGTGAATTGGCTATGGCCGAGGCCATCAAGCTTCCCCTTTCCGCGCGGTGTTACCTGGCGCTGATAAGCGTCCTCGGTGCTGGCGTGCTCGCGGCATCCGCCCCTGCCACTGTACGTTCACCGGCAGATTGGCTTGTACTCGCGGGGCTTGCACTTCTGACCGGGTCCTTCACCGTAAAAGTGCCGGGTGTGTCAGCTCGGCTCTCAGTTTCCGAGACTTTCGTAATTGCCGCCGTTCTGCTGTACGGCGTTGAAATTGCCACCATTGTTGTAGCACTCGACGTTCTCGTGATGTCGCTTCGACTGAAAGCTTCGCACAGATCCGTTCACCGTCTTCTCTTCAACGTTGCTACCGGCTCAATCGCGATATGGGTCTCTGGGCAATTATTCTTCTGGTTAGTTGGCACAACTGCGGTCCCTATCAATCTATCACTTGAACGCCTTCTTCTCCCGCTCGCTTGCCTCGCTCTGAGCTACTTCCTGCTGAACAGCGGGCTCATCGCCATCGCCCTTAGCTTTCAGCGTAGCGTGCCGGCCTACACTATTTGGCGAACCAACTTCGTTGGCCTGAGCCTAAACTACATCGCCGGCGCCTCCGTTGCTACACTACTCGTCTCGTACGCCCCGAACGTAAACCTTACGGCCCTCGGCATTATCGTTCCGCTTCTCCTGATCACGTATCTGACATTTCGCACGTCAATGGGACGATTGGAGGATGCCAACCGCCACGTCAATCAGCTGAACGAACTCTATCTGTCTACAATCGAGACGCTGGCGATGGCCGTCGACGCAAAAGACCAGATCACCCATGGGCACATCCGCAGGGTGCAGGTCTATGCCGCCGAATTGTCAAAGCGTCTCGGTGTCACCGACGAGCGACAGTTAGCAGCAATTGAAGCGGCGGCACTTTTACACGACATGGGCAAGCTTGCGATTCCCGAACATATTCTCAACAAGCCAGGCAAATTGACTTCGGCTGAGTTCGAGAAGATGAAGCGCCATGCCGAAATCGGTGCGGACCTGCTATCCTCGATTCCCTTTCCCTATCCAGTTGTGCCGATAGTCAGGCACCACCACGAGAACTGGGACGGCACTGGCTATCCGAATAGGATCGCCGGAACTGATATTCCTCTCGGCGCACGTGTTCTTTCGGTGGTTGATTGCTTCGACGCGCTGACCTCAGACCGTCCATACCGTCCTAGGCTCTCCATTGAGGCAGCGTTTCATATTCTGCGCGAGCGACGTGGCATGATGTACGACCCTCTCGTTGTCGATACGTTCATGGCTGCGTACGAGAATATCGCACCCATCGCTATACGTGCCGGTCAGGAGGCAAGAACCTTACTTCAACCCGTCGCCTCTGAGAGTCCGAACAACATTCGTGCACTTGATGAGATCCATGCCGGCTCTGTCGAAGGAGTCGCTCTACTAGAAGTTCGACGATTACTTGGTGATTCGAACGACTACATTGACGCTCTCGACGCCATCTTCCGTGTAATTCGGCGGTTCACGCCGATAACCGTCCTTGCTTTGTACGATTACGACAGCAGTCGAGACGTGCTGCGCTGCACGCATGCAATCGGTGACGGAAATGCTCTGCTGACGGGCCTCGAAATAGCAAACGGTGAAAGAGCGAGCGGCTGGGCAGCCGCAAATCGGTGCTCCATCTCGAACTCAGTTGCCGCCCTAGATCTCGGTAGTGTCGCAAACGGCTTTAACCCTCATCTGAAGTCAACTCTTTGCGCTCCAATCACAGACAACGGATCGGTGCTCGGCGTGTTGAGTCTGTATTCCACCCTGGAATCTCCGTTTACAGGACGGCATCAGTATTTGGCAGAGCAGATCGCTACATTCTTCGTGAGTTCGATGCGGGCCCTCCCCCGCATTCAGCGCCTCGTCGTCCCTTTTCCTGATGGACACCGAAGGCCAGCACGGGGATAAGCTTGCCGACTCGATTACTTTAGTACTACCTTCACTGCACTCGACGCTGCGCAATAGCGAGCGGATCGACGTAGTATTGACGCAACGAGGCGATGAGTTTATCGTTCTACATGCCTCGTGGCTGGCCGTTCTGGTCGACACAAAAGTGTGAAGAAATGAATGTCGATTTCGAATTAATTGTACGTTTGTACAGGAGTGGACGATTCGCAGAGTTGCTGGCTTCGTGCCCTCTTCAAAACACTGCGACGGCTCGACATCCAGAGCTTCGGGTGATGCTAGCGGAGGCTTGTTTTTTTTGCGGCGAGCTGGACAGTGCTC
Organism: Vicinamibacterales bacterium; assembly: GCA_050748045.1. Lineage (GTDB taxonomy): Bacteria > Acidobacteriota > Vicinamibacteria > Vicinamibacterales > UBA2999 > CAVYVZ01. The sequence goes on from JBOGIW010000640.1 coordinate 9,617, forward strand.
GAGCGATTGTCGAGTCAGAAGTCGTACGCTCGGTTCCTTCAACGCGTTCGAGACTCGAGGTAGTGCTTGGCCTCCTCGCGAAAGGCATGGGCGACTTCGATTCGGCGTTACATCATTTCCATCTGGCGGCTCGATCAGCTTCTGAAGCCGGTGATCCGTATCAGATTGCGCGGTGTGAGCTTCAGCATTTCAGGCTGCTTATAGATGGCTGTACGGAGTCCCAACTCATCAGCTGTCTCTCGATTACGCGTCGACACGTCATGCAAGCAGGTGATCCGCATCTGACGGCACTGTTGCACGACTCCGTCGCCCTTATGGAGGTACAAGCCGGACGACGCGACGAGTCGTGGCGTCATCTCGAGATCGCACAGTCGGTTCTTTCACGGCATCCACATGCATGGATCGAGTTCTCGGTTCACATTAGTAGCTGCAACGTGGCATGGCTCGACTGCAGCTATGATGAGGCAAGAAAACACCTTCGGCGCGCTCGTCGAGCCGCTGCGGTTGTGGGTGGGAAGCGCACAGTCGCCCTGCTTGACGTGAATCAAGCCCATCTCGACCTGGTTACCGGCGATTTCCCATCGGCGTATGCCCTCCTCAATCGCCTTCGTTCTGAACCTCGTTCTCGAACTCAATTGGCGGCGTACGAGGGACTGGCACGTTTGCACTTGGCACTGAATCAACAGATTGCCTGCCGTTCGGTGATTCAGGAGGGGTTTGAGGCCATCACAACGCCTCTTGACTTCTATCCAGTTCGCTGGTCGAGAGCTTGCGCTATAGCCCTGGCCATCCGCTGTAGCGAATTCGCTGAGGCGATTGCCCTAGCAGACGACGAGCTGAACAAGGCGGTGACACTCGGCGACACTCCACTTGCGGCTCACCTGCTGTTGCTCCGAGCAGAAGCCTTCGCAGCGCGTGGAGATATTTCATCAAGCGTTAAGAGTCTCATTCAGGCTGCCGACTTCGGAGCAACTGCGCCGAACGCGTTGGGGCAGTACTATACTGCAGTCGGACGAACTCTTCACATCGCAAAGCTACCATACGCTTCCCTGACGCTTTCGCGCGCAGCGAGAGTATGGCGGAGGCAGCGGAATATTCTGTCGCTGCTGACGGTGGCTGACCTCGGTGGTTCCGAGCTACCACTCCGACGATTCGCGCAGGCGGATGTAGATGATCTGTCGCCCCAGTTCGTGCCAACGGGATCAGGATGGAAAGACTGTGATTCTGTTGCCGCTGTTCTGAGCGCAATCGTTGCTGCCTTCGAACTCTCTTTTGATCCGCATCTCGCTCTGGCGGAACTTCAAGTAATCGCCGATGCGGCCGGGTGCGGCGAGAGCATAGCAATAGGTAAGACGGGTAGAACTCGCGATACAGCGAAGAAATCGATTGGCGTCGCCACACTTGCGAGTGATAGCCGAGGCGACCTGACGGTACGAGGCGAAGCATCCGACGACCCTGCACAAACGTTCGCAGCACTCAACCTCCTCGCCCTCGTCAGAAGAATAGATGAAGTTGCACGGTTTCGCCGGGCAGAACGAAGGCGCGCCGCCTTGTGGCCAGCAGAAGACAAGGAGCCGGGCGACTCCCTCTTCATCTCCGACGAGATGACGTCCCTCGCCGCCACCGCCCGGAAAGTGGCGCCCACCACGGTGCCGGTGCTCATCACCGGCGAAACGGGCACGGGCAAGGAGATCCTCGCCCGCGCCATCCATGCCGCTTCCCCGCGCGCCAGGGCCACCTTCCTCCCCTTCAACTGCTCCGCCGGCC
>JBOGIW010000641.1:0-3377 GCA_050748045.1 Vicinamibacterales bacterium
CCTCGGGGTGCGCGAGGCCGAAGTCGCGGAGCGGTTCCCGCGGGAGACGGCCGTAGGCGTCGGTCCCGCTGAAGCTCCAGGGCCACGCGCCCGCGTAGCCGCTTCGCAGCCCGAACTCGAGGTACTCGCCGAGCGTGATCGGCGGAGGCGACACGCCGGCCGGGTGTTGCGCCGGGCCGTTGCCGGGGAACTCGCCGAGGACGACTGCCCTGCGCACGGCAAGATCCGCGGCACGCGTGCCGAAGAGGTCGGTGTCCTGGTCCGGATGGCGCGTGTCGGGGAACTGATGCACCTGCAGCACGTCGAGCCCGAGCCCGTCATCGTCCCAGGCCCACAGGTTGCGGACGCGGCCGCCGCCGAGCATGGCCAGCGCGCCCGTGTACCGGTGCACGGCATCGCTGAAGCGTGCGACCAGATGCGCCAGCGTCGCGAAGGGCAGCGGGCGGGCGACGTGGCGGCTCGCGTCGCGCTCCCACTCCTCGATCACCCAGTCTGGCTCGTTGATGATCTCCCACGCCGCCACCTGGTTCGCGAGGTCGGCACGCGCGCCGGACGGCCCGTACCGGCGCAGCACCGGCACGATGACCCGTTCGAACAGCGCATCGTGACCCGCGGCCGTGAGCAGCACCTTGGCGCGTCCTTCCGGCAGACGCGCCTCGAGCACCAGCCCGCTGACAGGATCGGCGATCGTCTCGCGCACGCCGTCGAACATCCAGCGGTGATCGAGCAGGACGAGCACCAGGCGGATGCCGGCGCCGCGCGCGATGCCCAGCGCCATGTCCAGGTCCTCGAAGAAATGATCGTCGAGCCCGGCCGGCATCCCGCCGTCATCGTAGAGGATGCCCGACCGGCCGTCGCAGAAGACGAACCATCGCGCCACGGTGAACCCGAGCGCGGCCATCCCGTCGAAGTCCCGCGCGATCGCGTCCCGCCGCGTGGACACGCCGAGGTGCGAGCCCCACACGTTGGCGCCGAAGTCGAGACCATAGAAGATCGCCGACCCGTCTGTGGACCACGGATAGTTGCACCCGTGCAGGAACACGATCAGATGTACCCGAGCTCCAGCGCCTTGAGCACGGCGCGCGTGCGGTCGCGGACACCGAGCTTCGACAGGATGCTCGAGGCGTGGTTCTTCACCGTGCCCTCGGCGGCCCCGAGCGCCCCGGCGATCTCCCGGTTGCTGTAGCCGCCCGCCATCAGTCGCAGGATCTCGAGCTCGCGCCTGGTGAGCGGATCGGGCGGGCTGAGCGACTCGAAGTCGCGCCGCACGTGCTCGAGGCCGCGCAGGACGCGCTCGGTCACGGCCGGACGGATCACCGTGCCGCCTTCGGCCACGGTGCGGATGGCGCCGGTGAGCTCGTCGAGCGACACGTCCTTCAGCAGGTATCCCCGCGCGCCGGCTTTGACACCCTCGAGCAGCGCCGCGTCGTCGTCGAAGGTCGTGAGCAGGATCGTCGGCGGAAGCTCGCTCGAGCCGTGCAGCGACCGCAGCACCTCGATGCCGCTCCGCTTCGGCATGCGCACGTCCAGCAGGACGGCATCGGGCCGCTCGCGCCGGATGGCGGCCAGCGCTTCGTCGCCGTCGCCCGCCTCGGCGACGACCTCGATGTCGCCGGCGAGCTCGAGGAGCGACCGAATCCCGCGGCGCACGAGCGTCTGGTCGTCGGCGACGACGACGCGGATCATGCGGCCTCGGCTCGCGGCATGAACCCGCGCACTTCGAATCCCTGGCCGGCCGCCGATCGGACCTCGACGCGCCCGGCGTATTCCTCGAACCGCTCCCGCATGCCACGCAGGCCGTTGCCCCACCGCACGGCGGCCGCCCCCCGTCCGTCGTCGCGCGCGTGCAGGTCGATCCCGTCCGGGCGCTGGACGATCGCGATCCAGAGGTTCCCGGCCGACGCGTGGCGCGCGCTGTTGGTGATGATCTCCTGCACGCACCGCAGCAGCGCGTGCGCCTGCGCGCCGTCGTCGAGATCGAGGCGCTCCGGCATCTCGAAATGGATCTTCAGGGGCCCCGGCGCCACGGCCAGCGCGCGCAGCGACTGCGAGAGATCGATCCGGCTGCTGCCGCGCAGCGTGCTGACGACACTGCGGACGTCGGCGAGGAGCAGCCTGGCCACGGCGTGCGCCTCGCGAATGTGACGCGTGGCGGGTCCGGCGGCGAGGCGCGACGCGACCTCGAGCTGGATGCTGAGCGCCGTCAGATGGTGTCCGAGCGTGTCGTGCAGGTCGCGCGCAATGCGCAGCCGTTCGGCCATGCGGCTGCTCTCCGCCAGCAGCTCGCGCGTCGCCGTCAGCTCGGCGTGCGCGCGGCCGAGCGCCTCGCGCGCCAGACGCTCGCTGCGCGCCAGCCAGGCGGTTGTGACGGCGAACATCTGGAAGCCGGCGAACGCGCCTCCCGCAGCGAGTGCCGTGACCGGGCCGCTCGTGCTCCAGACGAGCATGCCGAGCAGCAGCGTCTGGACCGCGAGCCACAGCACGGCGCCCTGCAAGGCGAGCACATAGGGGAGCTGGGCAGCCACGATGACGAGCGTCGCCGCCGGCAGCGTATCGCCCGTGATCACGACCATCGTCAGGCCGGCGGCCGACTGCACGCCCAGCAGGGCCACCGCCAGCCCACGCGCACGGGACGTGCACGGCCTGGCGTGGATCCAGAACGCGGCGCCGAATGCGACGAACGCCACGAGCCATACGAGCGCCGCCGCATCGGGGAGCCGTCCGGACGAGACGCGCAGGAGGGCCGGGACCGCGGAGACGAGCCACGTGGTCACGCCCGCGATCCGCATCCAGTGCTCTGCCGTCATCCACGTCCATTGTACGGCCCGGCGGCGACGGCCCGGAGTGCCGGAAGTCATGGTCCGGTACACCTGACTTTCGGCACATGCGGACTGCCTGCCCGTGCGGCGAGCATGGACGCCGGAAGGACAGACATGAGATACCTCCTGCTGCTTCACGTCTCCGCCGGCACCCTGGCGTTGATGGTGCTGGCCATTCCGCTCGTCGCCCGCAAAGGGGGACGCGTGCACATCCGCGCGGGAACGGTGTATGCCGCGGGCATGACGGTCGTGGCGGCCACGGGAGTGGTCATGAGCCTCTGGCGGCTCGCCACGGACCCGGAGCCATCGCACCGTGCCTTTGCGCTGTTCCTGCTCTACGTCAGCCTCCTCACGGCGGCGGCCCTGTCGATCGCGGTGCGCGTGCTTGGCCAGAAGCGACGGACGGCGGCGCACCGGCACTGGTGGGACCTCGGCCTGCCGGCGGCGCTCCTCGGTTTCGCGCTGTTCGTGCTCGGGTGGGGCCTCCTGCGGGGCGCGTGGCTGTTCGCCGCGTTCTCGATCGTCGGGCTGGTCACGGGGGCCGAGCACCTGCGGTAC
>JBOGIW010000642.1:0-6921 GCA_050748045.1 Vicinamibacterales bacterium
GGATGGTCCATCGGTTTAGCGAGTCAATGGAGCTCGGCATGCATCCCGCGATTCCATACCCCCGTCGAAGCCAGAATCGCCCCCCTGGGTGGACCGCGTGCCGGTCCTCAGTGAACCGACGCTCAATTGTACGCTCCCAGCCCCCAGGCTCCAAACACCCCACTCCGGACAGAACAATGAGAGCTGAACCGTCACAGACAGCCGGTCAGCGGCGCCGCACGCGACGACGAACGGGAGGGCGCGCCGCCCGCGGCCACGGCAGCTCAGGGAAGATCGACAAGAGATCATTCAGATCGCCGACGCGTCTGTCGCGCATGAGGCGCAGACGCCGCGGGTTCGGCGGCCTGCCAACGGGCGGCGGCTTCATCACGCTGTGCGGCGCTGGCCGCACAGCCGACGGCGGCGGCGCGGGCCTCCACGTCTTCATGGGCGCCTCGGGACGGCGTGAACCCCAGAAACTCGAACGCCTCGGGCTTGCCCTCGCGTCGCCGCTGGACGCCTCGCGCTTCCGAGGGTCGCATGCGCGTCCACACCCGCGGCGTGAGAGGCGCGGCCCGGCATGCGTCACATTATGACGCCAGCCGTCGACGTTCGAAGCGATCTGATACGGCACCGCCACCACGATGCGCGCGGCGGCCGCGCTTTCGTGGGATCGCGCATCGCGGCTTGGTCCTTGCTTGCATCACGCGCGACTGCGAGCCGGATGCTCGCGGAAGGAGGCGTATGCCACGACGTGGCGTCACGAAAAGCAGCAAGCGCGCGCGGCAGTACGAGCACACCAGGGACTCCGCGCGCAGCCGCGGTACGACGAGCGATCGCGCGGAGGAGATGGCGGCGCGCACGGTCAACACGGAGCGCGACGAGGCCGGCGAAGCCTCGCGTGGCGGCCGCGGCCCGTCGCGCACGGCGAGCAGCGCGTCGAGGAAATCGAGCCGCGGATCGCGCAAATCGAGCGGGGGATCGCGCAAGTCCAGCGGCTCGCGCAAGTCCAGCGGCTCACGCAAGTCCAGCGCTTCGCGCAAGTCGAGCGGCTCGCGCAAAACGAGCCGCGCCCGAGCCACGTCGCGAAAGGGCTCGCGGAAGAGCGCAGGCACGAGCCGCGGCAGCTCCCGGAAGACTACGGCCGGCAGCCGCAAGCGCGGCGCGGGCGGAGGATCCAGGAAGAGCACGGCGGGCGCGCGAACCGGCGGTACGCGGCCTACGAGACGGACGGGCGGCGGACGCTCGATGGGCGGCGGCGCGGGCGCAGGCTTCATGGACGACCTCACGTCGGGCGGCGGGAACCAGAGCGGCGCCGCCGGCCTGCCGCCAGACGAGGAGCGCGACGACGAAGAGCGCTGAGCCTTCGGTCGGCCCGATCGCCCCGGGGCCCGTGACGTATGAGGTGAGTCTCTAAGGACCCTGATCGGAATAAGGTGGTCAGCTTGGGCGTCGAGGCGCCCGCCCGGCAAGGCGCGAGGAGCGCGCATACCGGGAGTATGTAAGCGACGAGCAACGCAGCCCGGCGGGATGCATCGGCGGCTAAGGTGGCCACCTTAATCCGACCAGGGTCCTACGCCTTCCGGCGGTCGTGGCCGCCGCGACGTTCGGTCCTGCGCCGCTCTCCCCCCGCGGACAGGCCCGCGCCGATCTGACGGCGGTCACTCAGCCGCCGCTCGCGGCCCGACCGCTGGTCCCACATCGATCCGGCTGCCGTCGGCCGATGCCTGTGTTCGCGGTACTGGCGCGCCAGGTGGCGCGTCGGCTCGAGCACCTCGAGCAGTCCCGCCAGCACGGCCCGCGCCTTCGCGTCCTCAGGAGACTTCTCCGCGAGATCGCGCACGTACTCGGCTGCCGACAGCACCTGCGCCCGTTGCCATCCGGTCAGCGGCCGCATGATTCCAGAATTCGCCATCGATGTCCCCTTCCGCTCGAGCTTGGGACGAGCATGTTACACGGGGCAGGCACGCTTCTGGCTACCGCACGACGCAGGAGGGTACCGTGCTTCAGCTCGCGCTGATTTCCCTGGTCGTCGGCCTCGTCTCCGCGCTTCTCGGGTTTACCAGCATCGCCGGGGCGTCATTCGCCATCGCCAAGTTCCTCGCAGGTCTCTTCCTCGTGCTGTTCCTCGTCTTCCTGATCCTGGCGATCGCAGGCGCGCGAAAGATCGTCGATTAACCGACGCTCCACTAGAATGTAGGCGTTGCGACGCCAGCGGCCCCGTCTTGCGATTGCCGCGGCGCTCCTGGCCGGCGTGCTCCTCGAAGGGCAGGGCACGCCGCCTGGCGCGCCGCTCATCCTCCTCACGCGCGAGGGCCGTCGCCCTGTTCCCACGATGATCCAGAGCGGCCAGGAGCTCGTCGCGCTCGACGATATAGCCGGGCTGTTCCAGGTTGTGGTTCGCGAGGACACGCTCGCCGGCGGCGTCACCGTCTCCTACAAGGGGCGGACCGTCGTCGCGTCCGTGGATCAGCCGATGGCGTCGGTGAGCGGACGGCTCGTGGCGCTCCCCTCGCCCGCCGTGCGGATCGGCAACCGGTGGCTCGTGCCGGTCGAGTTCCTCAGCCGTGCGCTCGGCCCCATCTATGACGCGCGCATCGAGCTGCGCCGGCCCTCGCGGCTGCTCATCGTCGGCGACCTGCGCGTGCCTCGAGTGACGGCGCGCATCGACGCGGCCGGTCCTTCAACGCGGGTCGTCGTCGACGTCACGCCGGCGAGCGAGGTGACCACGGCGCAGGAGCCGGGCCGCCTCGTCCTGCGTGTCGGAGCCGATGCGCTCGACGCGCGGCTGCCCGTCTCCGGCGGCGGCCTCGTCGAGGCGGTCCGGCCGGGTGAACAGCCGGCAACGATGTGGGTCGTGCTGCGCGACGGGGGAACCGTCAACACCTCGACGGTGGTGAGCGAGTCCGGAACGCGCGTCACCATCGAGGTCGCGGCGCCAGGCGCGCCGGCCACTCCGCCCGCGACACCGGCATTGCCCCCGCCGCCGGCTGCCATCCCGTTCCTGACGACGCCGCGGCCGACGTTGCAGACGATCGTGATCGATCCGGGCCACGGCGGCGAGGACGCGGGCGTGCAGGGCGCCGGAGGCACGCTCGAGAAGCACGTCACGCTCGAGGTGGCCCGGCGCGTGAAGGCGCTCATCGAAACGCGTCTCGGCATCCGTGTGCTCCTGACGCGCGATGACGATGTGCGCGTCGCGATCGACGAGCGGGCGTCGCTGGCGAACAACAGCAAGGCGGATCTCTTCATCAGCCTCCACGCCAACGCGGCGTTCGTGCCGTCGATCTCGGGTGCCGAGGTGTTCTACCTCGCGCTCGACGAACAGATGGAGGCCGCACGACGCGCGGCGCAGGCCGAGTCGGTGGCGCTTCCGGTCGTCGGCGGCGGCGCCCGCGCGATCGACGTGGTCCGCTGGGACATGGCGCAGGCGCGGCACGTCGAGTCGTCCGCCGTGCTGGCGCGCCTGCTCGAGGAGGAACTGCGCGCGCGGGTGCCGGTCGGGCCCCGCCCGCTGCAGCGCGCGCCGCTGCGCGTGCTCGTCGGCACGAACATGCCGGCGGTGCTCGTCGAGATGACGTACCTGACGAACCCCGCTCACGCCGAGCGCGCCCGGTCGGTCGAGTTCCAGACGGCGGTCAGCCAGGCGGTGTACGAGACCGTGTTACGGTTCCGCGCCCACCTGGAGAACGCGCGATGACGCGCCGGCTGATCGCGGCCGCCGTCGCCGCCGTCATCGCGGTCGGGCTGTTCGCGTGGGCCCTCACACGCGGCCTCGAGCGGGTGATGCGGCCGGCCGATGCGCCGGCGCAGGAAACGGCCCCGCCGCCGCCGGCGGACACACCGGTCCGTCACATCACCGCCACGCTCTTCTATGCGTCACCCGACGGGCAGCACCTCGTCCCGGTGCAGCGGGAGGTGCCGTTCGGCGAGGGACCGGTCGAGCAGGGCCGCCAGATCGTCCTGGCGCAGCTCACGATGCCGCCTGCCCCGCCGCTCGTCGCCGCCGTGCCGCCCGGTGCCACGCTCCGGAGCTTCTACGTGAGCGAACGAGGGGAGGCGTTCGTGGACCTCGGACGCGAGATCGTGACGGCGCATTCAGGGGGCTCGGCCGCCGAGCTCCTCACCGTCTACGCGATGGTGAACGCCGTCACGGCGAACCTGCCCGCCATCGCGCGCGTGCAGATCCTCATCGACGGGAGGGAGGCCGACTCGCTTGCCGGCCACGTGGACATCCGCAGGCCCCTCCGCCGAAACGACGCGCTCGTCAGGGAATCGAATTAGGATCAGGGGATATGCGTTCCGACGGCCGTCTCCCCGAGCAGCTTCGCCCCACCCGGATCACCCCGAACTACCTCATGCACGCCGAGGGCTCCGTTCACGTCGAGGCAGGCAAGACGCGCGTGATCTGCACGGCGAGCGTGGAAGATCGGGTCCCGCCCTTCCGGCGCAACTCCGGCAAGGGGTGGGTGACGGCCGAATACGGCATGCTGCCTCGCGCGACGACGACGCGAATGCAGCGCGAGTCGAGCTCGGGGCGGGTCGGCGGACGGACGCAGGAGATTCAGCGGCTGATTGGCCGGTCGCTCCGCGCGGTCACGCGCATGGAGGAGCTCGGCGAGCGGACGATTACGCTCGACTGCGACGTGATCCAGGCCGACGGCGGCACGCGCACGGCGGCGATCACGGGCGCCTACGTCGCGCTCGTGCTCGCCCTGGGCCGCCTGCGCGAGCAGGATCTCCTTCGCACGATGCCGATCACCGACTACGTCGCCGCTACGAGCGTCGGCATCGTCGACGGGACGCCGATGCTCGACCTAGCCTACACCGAAGACTCGGCGGCGGAAGTGGACATGAACATCGTGAAGACCGGCGGCGGGCTGTACATCGAGGTGCAGGGCACGGCCGAGGCGCTGCCCTTCGGGCGCGAAGCGCTCAATCGCCTGCTCGACCTCGGCGACACGGGCATCCGACAGCTTCACGCGATCCAGCGAAGCCTCGTCGGGCCGCTGATGAACGCGAAATGAAGCGGCTGCTCGTCGCGACCACCAATCCTCACAAGCTGCGCGAGATCGAAGACCTGCTCTCCGGCGTTCCGGTTGCCCTCGTCGGGCTCGATGCGATTGCGCGCGTCGAGGAACCCGCGGAGACGGGCGAGACGTTCGAGGAGAACGCCCGATCGAAGGCGCTCTACTACGACCGGCTGCAGGCCGGCGACCTGACCGTGGCCGAAGACTCCGGCCTCGTCGTGGATGCGCTCGACGGCGAGCCCGGCGTACGCTCGGCGCGGTTCCTCCGGCCCGACGCGACGTACCCGGAGCGCTTCGCCGAGATCTTTCGCCGGCTCGACCGCCATCCCGACCGCCCGTCCACGGCGCGGTTCGTCTGCGCGCTGGCCCTCGTTCGCGGCGGACGGGTGCTCTTCGAGACACGCGGGGTCGTCGAGGGCCGGATCACGCGCGAGCCGCGGGGCACGGCCGGCTTCGGCTACGATCCGATTTTCTTCTACCCTCCCTACGGCTGCACGCTGGCGGAGGTCACCCAGGCCTCGAAGCTCCACGTCGTCCATCGAGGCCAGGCGTTCCGCGCGCTCGCGCGATGGCTGCGAACGAACGGCGAACCTCCCACGGATGACGGCAGATGAACACGATCGACGCGAGGAACGAGAACGGAGAACCACGTCTCATGTTGTTCTCCGTTCATCCCCCAGAGGCTGGCCGCGGGCGGCGACATCGTCGTCGCCCGGGATCAAGGTGGCAGGCAGTGGCGGCCCGATGGTTCTTACGGCTCGTGAGGCAGGACTTGCACCATCAGGCCTGGCAGGTAACGATCGTCAACTCCTCGCGGCCCGAGCGTAGTCGGACCGCACGAACGCGCCGTCGCGCGTCCGAAACAGAAACTTGGCATCCACCAGCGCGCCGAGCAACGCATCGCACGCGGCGCGATCGAGGCCCCAGAGCCGCTGCGCCTGTGCAGACGTGAGGCGCAGCCCAGGCATCTCGATGTACTCGCCCTGAACGCGGCGCAGAACGTCGTCGAGTGCATGATGCTGTGCGACCATATTTTCGATGCCCCCCGGTTCGCAGATTGAAGTTGAACGCCCTACGTTGAGCAACGGGTGTGCCACCTCGGGATAACGGAGGTCACAGAAGTCGTCCTGCGCTAAGTGTCGCAACGGCGACGGGTTACGCCTCAGCCATTCGCGCCGTCATTATTGGTGGGCTTTTCGACGCCGCCATTTGTGTAGCCGTGCTGACAGCACGCTGTAGGAAAAGCGGTCACATTTCGCAGAAATTGGCAGTGGCAGGATTCGGGGCATACCAGTTGCAGCCATCGGCTGCGGAGGTTTCGATGACGCTCAACCTGGCCCAACAGCGCAGTGGATCCAGCGTCTGGGAACGCGGATCCGTTGGCGGGTGGGACCCTACGCGGTGGCTGCTCGCGGCGGTCGGCGGCGCGTTGTTCCTGGCCGGCATGCGCCGGGCGTCGCTTCCGGGCCTGTTGCTCGCGGTCGGCGGCGCCAGCCTCGGCTGGTGGGCAGCGACCGGGCTCGACACGCGGGATGTTCGCCGCGCACACCTCAGGCAGGTGTGGCCACGCCGGCGCGCGACGGACGCCTCCGGAGACGACCAGGTGACCGAGGCCTCCGAGGACTCGTTCCCCGCGAGCGACCCGCCAGCCTGGACGTCGACACCCGGCAACCCGTAGCGTTCCCGGCGCCAAGCCGATGGCCGTCATGCTCGAGTTCATGAAGGTGCCGCTCTCGTGGCGGGAGCTCCTCAGGCGCACCTTCCAGGAAGCGTTCTTCCATGACAACTGCCTCGGCATGGCGGCTCAGCTCGCCTACTACTTCTTCTTCGCGCTGTTCCCGGCGCTCCTGTTCCTGGTGGCCATCGCCAGCTACTTCCCGCTCCACACGCTCGTCGACGACATGTTCCGCAC
>JBOGIW010000643.1:0-12929 GCA_050748045.1 Vicinamibacterales bacterium
TTGTCATGATCCTCATGTCATCGGCACGCCGAGACGATCAGCCGTCTCGCCGCCTCCGCGTGCCCGTGATCGGTGCAGTCACGTGAGTGAGGGGAAGGCACTGGAGATCACCGTGCCGGCCGATTACGAGGGCCAGCGTCTCGACAGGTTCCTCGTCTCGGTGCTCGAGGGACACTCCCGGTCGCAGGTCCAGAAGCTGATTGCGGACGGCCGCGTGGCCCTCGATCGAAAAGCTCCCAAGGCCAACCTGGCGATGCGCGAGGGCGACCGTGTCGTCGTCGAGCTGCGGGAGCCCGTCGCGACCGGCCTCCAGGCCGAGGCGCTTCCGGTGGAGATCCTGTTCCAGGATCTGGACCTCGCCGTGATCGACAAACCGGCGGGCATGGTCGTCCACCCGGGGGCGGGACACGCCTCGGGCACGCTCGTGAACGCCCTGCTCCATCACCTGGACGATCTGAGCGGCGTCGGAGGCGAGCGTCGGCCCGGCATCGTTCACCGGCTCGACCGGGGCACGTCGGGCGTGATGGTGATTGCCAAGCACGACGCCGCCCACCAGGAGCTCGCGCGGCAGTTCCAGGACCGGGAGGTGGAGAAGGAGTACATCGCGCTCGTCTGGGGCCTCGTGCAGGCCGGGCGCCGGATCGACGCGGCGATCGGGCGCGACCCAAGGCACCGGCAGACGATGTCGGCGAGAGCGCGTCGTGCGCGGCAGGCGGTGACGCGCATCACCCGCTCGCACCCGATGCACGGCGTCACGCTCTGCCACGTGGCGATTCACACGGGGCGCACGCACCAGATCCGGGTCCACCTGAGCGGGATCGGCCACCCGATCGTCGGCGATGCGACCTACGGCGGCGTCCGCCGGCGCGTCGCGGCGGACCTCAAGGCCGTGCAGCGGCTGGACCGCCCGTTTCTCCACGCCTGGCGCCTGGCGTTCACCCACCCGCGGGACGGGAGGCGCCTGAGCTTCACGGCGCCGCTCCCACAGGACCTGCAATCGGTGCTCGACGACCTGCCGGGGTGGCCGCCCGAGGATGATGAGTGATGGACAAGCCAATCCTCCCGCACGAGATCCGGAAGATCTACGACGGCCGCATCTTCAGGGTCGTCGTCGAGACCGTCACGCTGCCGAAGGGCCATCAGATGAACGTCGAGCTCATCCGCCATCCGGGCTCGGTGGTGATCCTGCCGGTGACCTCCGAGGGCGGGGTCGTGCTCGTGCGCCAGTATCGCCACGCGAGCGGGCGCTGGATGTGGGAGCTTCCGGCCGGAAGCCTGAAGAAAGACGAGGATCCCGATGACGCGGCCGTTCGCGAGTGTCACGAAGAGATCGGCATGGTTCCCGCGAAGGTGGAGCGACTCGGCCGGTTCTTCCCGACGCCGGGCTACTGCGACGAGGAGATGATCCTCTACAAGGCCACCGGGCTGCGAGCGCCGGCCGACGGCGACACGGCGCAGCCTGACGAGGACGAGGACATCGAGCCGAGAGCGTTCGCGCTCGACGACCTCCGGCGGATGATCGACATCGGCGAGATCGTCGACCTCAAGACGGTGGCTGGAGTCTTCCTGATCGATCGGTGAGAAATGTCGCGCCCTCGAGCGTCAGCTCAGGGAGTCTGAGCGTCACCGCACACGGCATCTCCTGCCGCTTCCAGAATGCAAACGGCTCCGCGCCGGTCGCGTCCGCCACGAAGAGCGACATGACCGTGCCGTGGGTCACGACGACCACGTCGCCTTCGGCACGCGCCACGATGGGCATCAGCGCCGTCGTGAAGCGGCGTCGCGCCTCCTCCGCTGTCTCGGCGCCGAACGCGACTTCGTTCGGCCGGTCGAACAGCTCGCGGATCCTCTGCTCGAACGCCTCGCGCGAGAGGAGCCGGGCCTCTGGCCGCTCGTGCTCGTGCAGGCCGGGGACTTCCTCGACCGCCAGCCCCCACTCGGCGGCCAGCGCACGGGCGGTCTCGGCCGCCTTCGGCTCGGCGCTCGTGAACACGGCCGTCGAGCCGGAGGGATGGAGCCGGCGCGCGAAGGCGCGCGCGCGCGCGAGGCCTTCGGCGGAAAGGCGCCACTCGGCGGAGGGCACGTCGCGACGGATCTCGGACACGGAGTGCCGCACCAGGATCAGCCGTCGTCCTGCCCCGAACCGGCTCGGCGCCGTCACGTGCGGAGGACCGCGGCGGCGGCATCGAAGCTGCCCCGGTGAATGGCGACGGTGTCGTCGATGCGACGCGCGTAGCCGCCGGCGAGCGTCAGCACGGTCGGGAACGCCCGGCATGTCTCGAACACGATCCGGTCGCGCTCGCGCAGCCCGTCAATGGTCAGCGCGAGGCCGCCGAGCTGATCGTCCTCGTACGGATCGGCCCCGGCGAGGTAGAACACGACGTCGGGGCCGAAGGCCAGCACGCGCGGCAGCGCCTGCGCCAGCGTCGCGAGGTACTCGCGATCCGTCACGCGATCCTCGACGCCGATGTCGAGCGAGCCCCGGGGCTTGAACGCCGGATAGTTGGCCTGCTGGTGGATGGAGAAGGTGAACACCGACGGATCCCCATCGAAGATCGCCGCCGTGCCGTTGCCATGGTGCACGTCGCAGTCGACGACCGCCGCGCGCGCGATGCGCCCCTCGCGCTGCAGCACGCGGATGGCCACGGCGACGTCGTTGAACAGGCAGAAGCCTTCGCCGTGGTCCGCGAACGCGTGATGGAAGCCGCCGCCGAGGTGGAGGCCGACCCCCTGATTGGCGCCCTGCGCCGGGACGCGTGCGGCGTCCAGCGGCTCGAGCGCGTGGCGAGCCGCGAGGAGCGTGCCGCCGGTCATCAGCCGGAAGCCTTCGACGATCTCCGGCGTCCAGGGGAGCTCGAGCTGGGCCATCTCCGGGAGCGTGAAGTCGCCGGTCCTCGTCTTCTTGAGGTACGCCGCCGTGTGGACGAGCGCCAGGTCCTCCCAGGAGGCCGGTGACGGCTCGACGAACGCGCATCCGCCACGCGACGCCAGGGCGCGGTGCACGAGGCGGTACTTGATGGTGGGAAAGACGTGCGCCCCGATATCGATGTGGTAGCGCTCGCTGTAGACGACCCGCATGTCAATGCGAAACTCAAAATGCAAAGACGTTGCATTACTGAATTCGCGGCTGCGTGCGCCTGTCGGCCTTCCGGTCGCCTGCCTGCTTGGTCGAGGGCAGCAGGGCGAGCAGCAGCACCTCGTCGATCGTCTGCACGAAGTGGATCGTGAGGTCCGCGCGGAGCTCCTCGCTGAGGTCTTCCTTCACGTTCTTCTCGTTCTGTCGCGGGAGGATTACCTCCTTGAGGCCGACGCGCCGGGCGGCGAGCACCTTTTCCTTGATGCCGCCGACGGGGAGCACCCGCCCCGACAGCGTGATCTCGCCCGTCATGGCGATGTCGCCGCGAACCGGCCGCCGCGTCAGCTCGGACGCGAGCGCCGTCACGATGGTCACGCCCGCCGATGGACCGTCCTTCGGGATGGCGCCCGACGGCACATGCAGGTGGATCTCGGAGCTCTTGAAGAATTCGGGGTCCGCCCCGTAGGCCGCCGCGTGCGCGCGGAACCAGGAGAGGGCCGCGCGGGCCGATTCCTTCATGACCTCGCCGAGATGGCCGGTGAGCGTCAGCGATCCGGCGCCCGCCATGCGCGACGCCTCGATGAAGAGCACATCGCCGCCCGAGGGCGTCCAGGCGAGCCCGATCGCGACGCCGGGCTCCTTCGTGCGCTCTTCCATCTCCTCGTCCAGGAACTTCGGCGCGCCGAGCATCTCGACCACGACCTCGGGGGTGATCACGAGCGGCGACTCGTCGCCCTCGGCCCGCCGGCGCGCCGCCTTGCGGCAGATCGCGCCAAGCTCGCGCTCGAGGTTCCGGACGCCCGCCTCGCGCGTGTACCCCCGAATGACGGCGCGCAGTGCGCCGTCTTCGATGTGGAGCCCCTCCGGCGTCAGCCCGTGGTTCCTGATCTGCTTCTGCACGAGGTGGTCGCGCGCGATCGCGAGCTTCTCCTCCTCGGTATAGCCGGGGATCTCCAGCACCTCCATGCGGTCGCGAAGCGCCGGCGGGACCGGATCCAGCACGTTCGCCGTCGTGATGAAGAGCACCTCGGACAGATCGAACGGCACATCGAGATAGTGATCGCGGAAGGTGTTGTTCTGCTCCGGGTCGAGCACCTCGAGCAATGCCGACGCCGGATCGCCGCGGAAGTCGTTGCCGAGCTTGTCGATCTCGTCGAGGATGAACACCGGGTTCTTCGACTCGGCGCGGCGGAGCCCTTGAATGATCTGGCCGGGCAAGGCGCCGATGTACGTGCGCCGGTGCCCGCGGATCTCCGCCTCGTCGCGCATGCCGCCGAGCGAGACGCGAACGAACTTCCGCTCGAGCGACCGGGCAATCGAGCGGGCCAGCGACGTCTTGCCGACGCCCGGCGGTCCCGCGAAGCACAGGATCGGACCCTTCACGTCCGGGTTGAGCTTGCGCACGGCGAGGTACTCGAGGATGCGATCCTTCGCGCGCTCGAGGCCCGAATGATCCGCGTCGAGCACCTGCTTGGTCTTCGGGAGATCGATCACCTCGTCGGTGCGACGGTTCCACGGGAGCGTCACGAGCCAGTCGAGGTACGTCCGCGAGACGGTGTACTCCGCGGCCGCGACGGGCATCTTCGCGAGCCGATCGAGCTCGCGCAGCGCCTCCTTCTTCACGCCGTCCGGCATGCCGGCCGCCTCGATCTTCTCCTGGAGCTCCTCGACCTCCTTCGTCTGGTCGTCTCCTTCGCCGAGCTCCTTCTGGATCGCCTTGAGCTGCTCGCGCAGGAAGTACTCGCGCTGGTTCTTGCCGACCTCCGACTGTACCTGCGACTGGATCTTCGACCCCAGCTCGAGCACCTCGAGCTCCTTGATGAGGATCCGGTTCAGGCTGTCCATCCGCGCCCGGACGTCGAGCGTCTCGAGCACCTCCTGCTTCACCGAGGTGCCGATCGTCGTGAGGCTCGAGGCGATGAAGTCGGCCAGGCGGCCCGGCTCGACGATGTTCATCGCGAGCGTCTGGAGATCGTCGGACAGGAGCGGCGAGAGCGAGACCACCTGTTGGAAGTTCGTCTTGATGTTCCGGAGCAGCGCGTCGATCTCGAGGCGATCCTCCTCGGCCAGCGACTCCGGCGCCGTGCCCACGCGGGCCCGCAGGTACGGCCGCGTCTCGATCACCTCGCTCAGCGTGAGCCGCGCGAGTCCCTGCACGATCAGCCGGAGGCTCCCGTCGGGCAGCTTGAACATCTTGTGGATGTGGCTGGCCGTGCCCACCCGGTACAGGTCGTCCTGGAGCGGCTCCTCGACCGACGCGTCCCGCTGGGTGAAGACGCCAATGAGCTTGCCACCCGAGATCGCCTCGTCAATCAGCCGCACGGAGCTCTCCCGCGCCACCGCGAGCGGCATGAAGGAGTTCGGGAACAGCACCGTGTCCCGAAGGGGCAGGATCGGCAGCTCGTCCGGAACCGCAAGGGGTCGATCGCCGACCGCCACTTCCTCGAGGTCGAAAGTCTCGTCGCGTTCGCTCATGAAGGGGTCTTCTCCTGTCCGTTGAGACGCGCCGTCGATGCGCTGGGATCGGAAGGGGATGGGCGGGATGTTAACTCAAGTCCCAAATCCCGAAATCCAAATCCGGAGAGGAATCCGGGAATCTGGCGATCGGGATTTGGGGTGCGCGCCGGGCGCGCTCAATTCGACATGTCGAAGAACAGCGCCGAGGAGCCGCGTCGCTGCGCCATCATGCGCTCGCGCTGTTCGGCCGTCTCACGCGCCTCTTCGCAGTCCTTGCAGCGGACCGCGAACGGCAGCGCCCGCAGGCGCGCCTCCGCAATCTCGTCGCCGCACTCGAAACAGTCCCCGTAGGTGCCGTCCTCGAGCCGGCGGAGCGCCGCATCGATCTTGTTGAGCGTTTCCGCCTTCATCTGAATGAGCGCGAACTCGATGTCTTCCTGAATGTCGACCTCGGAGCTCTCGCCCTGGTCGAGCACCTCACGCTCCTTCGTGCCCTCGGCGCGCGCATCGCGAATCTTGCCCTGAACCTCGTTCACGAGCTCGCGGCGGCGGTTCTCGAGCATCTTTCTCAGCTCGGTATAGCGGTTGCTCTTCACCGCTCCCCTGGTCTTCGTCGTCGTCGCCATGATGCCTGCCGCTCCTTCTCAACGGCTCAACGGGCCGTTGCGCCCGTTTCAGTCCCTGCTGTTCCCGTTATGATTGCGCCCTTTATGCAGTTTGAATGCCAACCATGGCCGCCGATCCCGGCCGCCCGTCAACCAGCGCCAAACGGGGGGTCGCCGGGCTGAAACGAGAAGAAACGCCAGGTGGGACTATCTTTCTCGTGTCGTGCGCTTTAAACCCGCCGCGCCGTGGGCCGGCTGAGCTCCGGGCGGTGTTCAGGGAATTAGACGCCCGGTTTCAAAATTGGGTTTCTGGGTCCGGTGTCATGTCCAGAGGACAGGCCGGACTGACACCTGCTGTTGCTAATCGGCCTCACCGGTCGCCGTTGCCGAACGGAATCACCGAGCCTGGCGATACGTGATCCGGCCTGGCAAATTCATCGATGAGACGCCTGAACCGTTGAGCATAAATCAACTCGTAGGTCCCGTCGCGGCCAGGAAAGAGGCTCAGAATCCGTTCGCGCATGGCACCAACCAGTTGCTCGGCTTCTCGCCGGGTCATCCCCGCCTGCATGATAAGTGATGTCGTTAAATCGACAAGGTGTCGAACTTTCCGCGTACGAGCCCCTTCATCGGCGAGCGCTTCCGCAGTGGCCACAAGAATTTTCCCCCTTCCGCGACGGCTGAGCTATCGCGCTTGCCTACTGCAGCAGGCGCGTGCTGCCCGACGCGTCTGGGACGATGCCCTGGCGGACCAGCAGGTCGCCCTGACGACGGCTCCGGGTCTTGAGCCATCGTTCGTAGAGCCTCAGCAAGTCGGTGTTCGAGCTCATCGCCGCACGCTCGCTCACTTCTCCGAGCACGTCGACGAAGCTGGAGAACTTCTCGGCCAGTTCGTCGAACACGTCCGAGAACGTCTCGTCGCTGTGGCGGGCGAGCGAGCCATAGGCACGCTCGCCGAGCGCGATGTAGTAGTCGACATCGACCAGGCTGTAATTCAGGCTGTCGCTGAAAAAGCCGGAGATGAACAGCGAGAGGTCGCCGACGCGACGGAGACCATCGCGCTGCCGCGAGCCGCCGGCCTGCAGGGCCTTCACGAAGCGTATCCCAAGCGCCTCATCGTCCTGAGCCTCCGCGGGATCCCGAGAGACTTGACCCGCGAGCAGGTTGACGACGTAATAGGACGTCAGCTCGCCCGCCGTCAGCCCCTGGTGGGTGATCGCCGCTTCAACCAGATCCTTGAAATACTCGACTGGCGACTCGTTCCTGAAAAGCCCGTCGGCCATAGCCCTCCAGCACCCTGGTGCTACCGGGTTTATCGACCCGTGTTGCGCCCGGCTGCAAAGCTCATTCCGAGAAGTTGTCAGGGATTGCGAGGGTGATTATAGGCAAAACATGCTGGATTTTCAACAACTTACATGCGAAGCTGAGGCATGGTCTGTCCGCTGTGCAGGACCAGGAAAGCACGTAGACACTGTCCGGCGCTGGGCCACACGATTTGCGCGGTCTGTTGCGGCACGAAGCGCCTGATCGAGATCGCGTGCCCCGAGGGTTGCCCGTACCTCGCGACCGCGCGGGAACACCCTGCGGCAGTAGTGCGGCGGCAACAGGAGCGCGATTTTGCGGTGCTCCTCCCGATGATCGAGGGTCTGACGGACCGTCAGTTTCAATTGTTCCTGCTGTTTCAGACCGCCATCGCACAACACAAGCCGGTTGGCCTGGCGCGTCTGCGAGACGATGACGTGGCGGACGCGGCGGCGGCGCTGGCGGCGACGCTCGAGACTGCCGCGCGTGGCGTGATCTACGAACACGCCGCCCAGTCGGTGCCCGCGCAGCGCCTCGCCACCGACCTGAAGGCGCTGCTGGCCGACGTTCGTCAGCAGGGTGCGAAGGTATTCGACGGCGAGGCGGCTGCGGTGCTTCGCGCCGTCGAGCAGGGGGCGCGCAACGCGCGTCGGACGGCGGATGGCGACGACGTGGCGTACCTGATGATGATGGCGCGTCTCCTCGAGCGGACGAGCCGGGCGCGGCAGCCCGGCGACCAAACCGGGGGCGGCGGCTCGCTGATCGTCCCGTGAGTGGTCTATAATTTTATTTTCCGTTCACCTCCCGAGAGGAATTCATGGCGAAACGGTGCCACATCTGCGGCAAGGGTCCGGTCGTCGGCCGCACCATCTCACACGCGCACAACGTCGGGCCGCGCCGGTTCGAGCCGAACCTGCAGACCGTCCGCGCCGTGATCAACGGGGCCACGAAGCGGATCCGCGTATGCACGCGGTGTCTCCGCGGCGGCAGGGTCACCAAGGCGGCCTGATGCGGCGGGTGATTGCCTCGCCTGAGGCGCCGATGGCGATCGGGCCCTATTCGCAGGCGATACGGGCCGGCAACCTCCTGTTCCTCTCCGGCCAGATTCCACTGGACCCCTCGACGGGGACCGTGGTCGAAGGCGACATCGCCACGCAGACGGCTCGGGTGCTCCAGAACATCGCGGCCGTGCTGAGGGCGGCGGGCGCCGGCTTCGAGAACGTGGTCCGGACAACTGTTTTCCTCGCCGACATGAACGAGTTCGCGGCGATGAACGCCGTCTACGGCAAGTACGTCGTGGACCCGCCACCGGCGCGGTCGACCGTGCAGGTCGCCCGGCTGCCCAGAGACGTCCGCGTCGAGATCGACGTCATCGCGGTACTCTGACTCCGACTCCTTGGGCGTTGGGAGTTGGGAGTTGATTACGCGCGCGCGGCGCGCTCGACGCCGAGGACTCCCTGGACCGCCTTGATCGACTTGATCACCTTCTCGAGGTGCTTCACGTCGCTGATCTCGACCGTCATGTCGATGCGCGCCTGCATGTCCTCGCCGGTGCGCGCTTCCATGGTGGTGATGTTGGTGTTGATGTCCGAGACCTTCGCGCTGATCTCGGCGAGCATTCCCTTCCGATCCTCGACCTGCATCGTCAGCCGCACGGTGTAGGACGCCTGGTCGCCGCTGGCCTTGTCCCACTCGACCTCGATGCGGCGCTCGGGGTCGTACAGCAGGTTAATCACGTTGCGACAGCTCGCCGAGTGCACCGACACGCCCTTCCCGCGCGTGATGTACCCGACGATCTTCTCGCCGCGGATGGGGTTGCAGCACTTGGCACGGAAGACCATCAGGTCGTCCACGCCGCGCACCTTGATCTTGTCCGCCGTGGCGCCGCCCGGGCGCAGCACCCGTTTGACCGCCGAGACCACGGCTGAATCCGGCGGCTTCTCCTTGAGCTGCTCGCTCGGGACGATCTTCTGGAGCAGCACGCGCGCGGAGAGCCTCCCGTAGCCGAGCTGCGCGAGCAGTTCCTCGGGCTTCTGCGCGCCGTACTCGACGGCGTACTTCGCGAGCGCGTCGCCTTCGATGAGCGTCTTGGGGTTCAGGTCGAACCTGCGCGCTTCCTTCTCGAGGAGCCGTCGCCCGAGCTCGATGCTCCGCGCCCGCTCCTCGGCCTGCAGCACGTGCTTGATCCTGCCGCGCGCGCGCGAGGTGACGACAAACGCCAGCCAGTCGCGGCTCGGCTTGTGACCGGTCTGCGTGACGATCTCGACGATGTCGCCGTTCTGCAGCCGCGCGCGGAGTGGCACCATCTTGCCGTTCACGCGCGCGCCGACGCACTGGTGCCCGACGTCGGTGTGGATGCTGTAGGCGAAGTCCACCGGCGTGGCGCCGCGCGGGAGCGACCGGACCTCCCCTTTCGGCGTGAAGATGTAGACTTCCTCGGGATAGAGGTCGATCTTCAGGTTCTGCAGGAACTCCTGCGGGTCGCGGATCTCCTGCTGGACCTCGAGGAGCTGGCGCAGCCACTGGAAGTAGCGCTCGTCCCGCTGGTCGCCGACACGCCCCTCTTTGTACTTCCAGTGCGCCGCGATCCCTTCCTCGGCGCGGCGGTGCATCTCCTCGGTGCGGATCTGCACCTCGAAGGGCACGCCGCGCTCGCTGACGACCGAGGTGTGCAGCGACTGGTAGCCGTTCGGCCGCGGCATCGCGATGAAGTCCTTGATCCGGCCCGGCACCGGCGACCACGTCTGGTGGATGATGCCGAGCGCCGCGTAGCAGTCCTTCACGGACTGCGTGATGATCCGCAGCGCAACGAAGTCGTAGACGCGGTCGAGATCGATCTTCTGCCGCGTCAGCTTGAGGTGAATGCTGTAGAGCCGCTTGATGCGCCCGTCGATGTGCATCACGGGCACCTGCGCCTCGGCGAGCTTGCCCGTGACCGTCTTCTTCAGCTCGTCGATCGTGACGTCGGCGCCCTTGCGCTTGCCCTCCACCCGCGCGCGCAGCGCCTCGTAGGCTTTCGGCTCGAGGTACCGGAACGACAGCTCCTCGAGCTCGTTCTTCACCTTGCTCATCCCGAGGCGGTTGGCGATCGGCGCGTAGATGTCGAGCGTCTCCTGGGCGATCTTGACCCGGCGCTCCTCGGAGAGATGGTGCAGCGTCCGCATGTTGTGCAGGCGATCGGCGAGCTTGACGAGGATGACCCGGATGTCGTCCACCATCGCCAGCAGCATCTTGCGGAAGTTCTCCGCCTGGCGCTCCTCGGTCGAGGAGAACGGGATGGCCCCGATCTTCGTGACGCCCTCGACGATGTGCGCGATCTCCTTGCCGAAGAGCTCCGCGATCCGGTCGGGGGTCGTCAGCGTGTCCTCGACGACGTCGTGGAGCAGGCCGGCAGCGACGGCCACGACGTCCAGCTTCATGTCGGCGAGGAAGTCGGCGACCTCGAGCGGATGCACCAGGTAGGGCTCGCCCGAATGACGCACCTGTCCCTTGTGCTCGAGCGCCGAGCAGACGTAAGCCCGGCGGAGCAGCTCGACGTCGGCCTCGGGGCTGTAGCTCCGGACCTTTTCGAGGAGGTTCTCGAACCGAATCATGGAACCGGTGTCTAACCCAATGATAAGGGCAAGCGACCGCCGCCTTGACTCGCCCGAAACGTGATCAATACAATGGCCCGCTTGCGGCACTTTTAGGTTCTTCTCCGCCTGCGCTCGAGGCGTCGGCGGACCGCCGAGGCCGTCGCGGAGGCGGGAGGGGGGATTTCGATGCGGAAGCTTTCGATCGCGGCCGTGGCGCTCGTCGCAGGCCTGGGCGTGCCACTGGCCGGTTGCAGCCAGGTGGCCGGGCTGAAGGCGAAAATGGCCTTCAAGGACGCCAACGTGCTGTACCAGCAGCAGGATTATCGCAAGGCCGCGGAGAAGTACGAAGAGGCGATCCAGGCCGATCCGAACATCGGCCGGCAGGGAGCCTACTTCTTCCTCGGCAACAGCTACGACAACCTGTACAAGCCCGCCCGCAGGGGCGAAGCGGCCAACGATGAACTCCTGACCAAGGCCATCGACTACTACAAACGGGCCGCCGCCGAGGAGCAGGACCCGAAGATCAAGAAGCTCGCCCTGGAATACCTCGTGGCGGCGTACGGGCCGGACAAGCTGAACGACCCGTCGCAGTCGGAGCCGATGGTGAAGCAGATGATCGAGATCGACCCGAAGGATCCGGCCAACTACTTCGTGCTGGCGAAGATCTACGAGGATACCGGGAATTACGAGCTGGCCGAGGCGACGCTCATCCAGGCGCGCGACGCGAGGCCGAACGACCCCGCCGTCTACATGCAGCTTGCCGGCTATTACAACCGGCAGGGCGAGTTCGACAAGACGATCGAGGCGCTCGAGGCGCGCGCGCAGCAGGAGCCGAACAACCCGGAGGCGTACTACACGATCGCGACCTACTACTGGGACAAGGCCTACCGCGACTTCCGCCTGCCGGAGGCCGAGAAGAAGAAGCACGTCGAGGCGGGCGTGGCGGCGGTCGACAAGGCCATCTCGCTGAAGAACGACTACATGGATGCGCTGGTCTACAAGAACCTCCTCCTGCGGCTGCAGGCCAATCTCGAGAAGAACCCGGCCCGCCAGCAGGCGCTCCTGAAGGAAGCGGACCAGCTTCGCGACCGCGCGCAGGAGCTCCGCAAGCAGCAGCGGGCCGGCGCCTCCGAGTAGCGCAACCGCCTGCGCGTGACGCCGCGCTGCGCGCCGCCGAAAGTTCGGCAGAGGCTGTCAGCGCGCGACTACCGACACGGAAGGGCCACACGCCTTTTACAGGTGTAGGGCCCTTTTTCGTGTACAATTTCGGCGGTTCAACCCTCTGCACGTCCTGCATTGCCGAGCTCGGGCGAAGACTCAAATTGGAGTGAACCCATGAAGTGCATGAGAACCATGTTGTGCCTGCTGGCCGTCTGCGTGTGGCCCTGGCTGGTCGGCCACGCAAACGCGCAGGGCGTGACGACCGGCAGCGTCACGGGAGTCGTCACCGACGCACAGCAACAGCCGGTCGCGGGAGCCAGCGTAATCGCCGTCCACGAACCGTCGGGAACGATCTACGAGGCCGTCACGCGCGCCGATGGACGATTTTCGATTCCTGGTATGCGGGTCGGCGGCCCCTATACCGTCACCGTCGCGTACGTCGGGGGGCCGGGCACGGCGTTCGAGCCGCTCTCGCACGCCGACATCGCCGTGAATCTCGGCGTGGCGACCGACGTGCCCTTCTCCGTGCGGACCATTGCCGTGACCGAGGAGATCACCGTCATCGGCAGGTCCGACCCCGTCTTCAGCTCGGCCCGAACCGGCGCGGCGACGACCGTCACGCGGCAGGAGCTGGCGTCGCTCCCGTCGGTATCCCAGCGCCTGGGAGACATCACACGGCTGACCCCTGAGGCGGGCGGCAACATGACGTTCGGCGGCCAGGACAACCGCCTGAACAACATCACCGTCGACGGC
>JBOGIW010000644.1:0-5059 GCA_050748045.1 Vicinamibacterales bacterium
CCGTGCGGGCGGCCGTGTGCGCCGGCCGGGGCGCCGGTTTCTGCACGGGCGGCTTCGCGGGCGCCGCGCCGGGCGGAGTCGTCGGCTGCGGAGCTGGCGCTCTTTGCGCCGCAAGGTGCACGGGAGCAGCGAGCAAGCTGAGCAGCAGGACGATGCGCATACAGGCATCTAACTGCCGAATCCCGAAGCGCGTCAAGACGCGGCCCTCGCGCGCCGGCGCATCAGGCGCCGCATGGGGCGATGGAGCCGGGCGCGCCGCGCCGAACGGCGTCGACCTCCCGTGACCGAGACTCGTGGCTACTCGGCGCGAAGCGCCTGAATCGGGTCGACGCCGGCCGCCCGGCGAGCCGGGACATAGCTTGCGAGGAACGCGACGAGAGCGAGCACGGCGGCGACGATGGCGAACGTCATCGGATCAGTCGGGCTCAGATCGAACAGGAGCGTCGTCATCGTCCGCGACAGGGCAAGCGCGGCGGCCAGTCCCAGCGCGAGGCCGGCCGCAGCCAGCAGCATCGCCTGTCCGACGACCATCGAGACCACGCGGCCGCCCTGCGCGCCGAGCGCCATGCGGATGCCGATCTCGCGGGTCCGTTGCGAGACGGTGTACGACATGACGCCGAAGATGCCGATCGCTGCGAGGACGAGCGCGACTGCCGCGAAGGTCGCGAGAAGCAGCATATAAAAGCGCGGCTGCGCAATCGACTCCGAGACGACGTCCTGGACGGTGCGGATGTTCGAGACCGGCAGATTGGCATCCACGTCGTGGACCGCCTGGGTCAGCTCCGCCGCCAGGCCGAGCGGCGGCACCGTCGTCCGCGCGACCATCGTCATGCGGACGACCGGCCACTGCCGCATCGGCAGGTAGATCTCGGGGGGATAGTCCTCGTCGAGACCATGCTCGCGCACGTCCCCGACGATGCCGACGATCTCGCCCCCGGCGCGCGGCGTTCCGGGTCCCCTCCCCCATCCGAGCTCGACCCGCTTCCCAATGGGATCCTCCGTGGAGAAGAACCGTCTCGCCGCGGCTTCGCTGAGCAGCGCGACGTTGGGTGTTTGGGCGGTGTCCGAGTCCGCGAAGAGTCGCCCCTTCTTCAATGGAATGCCGAGCGTGCGGAAGTAGTCCGGCGTCGCGACGCGTACTTCCATCGTCTGGTCCTGCCCGGGCGCGGCCGGGGGCCGGCCGGCCACGTTGAAGGAGATATTGAAGCTGAGGCCGCTCAGCGGCAGCCCCATGACACCTCCGGCGGCCCGCACGCCGGGCAGGGTGCGCATCCGTTCGACGAGGCGGTCGTAGAAGCCGGCGATCTGCGCCGGCTCCTTGTATGTCGTCGCTGGCAGCGCGAGCCCGAACGATACCGTGCTCTCCGGCCGGAAGCCGGGATCGACCGACTGGAGCCGGCCAAAGCTCCTGATGAGCAGCCCGGCACCGGCGAGGAGCATGACGGCGAGGGCCATCTCGGCGACGACGAGCGTGGCGCGCACGCGGGCGCTGCCCCGCGCTGCCAACTGGCTGCGCCCGCCTTCCTTGAGGGAGGATGCGAGCGAGCCGCGAGTCATCTGGAACGTCGGAATCGCGCCGAAGACGATGCCCGTGAGCACGGAGAGACCAAGCGTGAACATCCCCACGCGACTGTCGATGCCGACCTCGTTGAGACGCGGAATGCCTTCGGGCTGCAGGGCCACGAGCAACCCGGCGCCCCACGTGGCAACCAGCAGGCCGGCCGCGCCGCCCGCCGCGCTGAGCACCAGGCTCTCGGTGAGGAGCTGCCGCGCGAGGCGTGCGGGTCCGGCGCCCACGGCCCGGCGGACGGCCAGCTCCGTCTCGCGCGCCACCGCGCGCGCCAGGAGGAGATTCGCGACGTTCGCGCAGGCGATGAGGAGCACGAAGCCGACGGCGCCAATGAGGACGAGGAGCGCAGGCCGAAGATTGCCGACGAGCGCCTCGTGCAGCGGATAGGTGTTGAAGCCGACGCCGGTGTTGGCGCGTGGGTACTGCGTTTCCAGCGCTTTGCCCAGGAGGGCGATCTCGCCAGCCGACTGCTCGGCGGACACACCGGTCTTGAGCCGCGCGACGGCGCGCAGGTACCAGGCGCCGCGGGCGTTTCGCGTGCGGTCGGTGTACTCGAGCGGGATCCAGAGGCTCTGCCCGGCGGGATAGGAGAAACCGCGCGGCATGACGCCAATCACCGTGTGCGGCGTGCCGTCGAGGGACACGCTGGCGCCGATGATGTCCGCGCGCCCGCCGAAGCGCTGCTGCCAGAGCCCGTGCGCGAGCACGACGACCTTGTCCTTGCCCGGCTCGTTCTCGTCGGGCGCGAAAGTCCGGCCGAGGAACGGGTGCGCGCGGAGAACACCGAAGAAGCTCGCGCTGACCTCCGAAGCGTCCACGCGGATCGGGTCGCCCGCGCCCGTGATGGTTACCTCGGTCGGGTCGATGGCGGCCGCATCCTCGAGCGTGCGCGTCTGCTGGCGCAGGTCGAGGAAGTTCGCCGGCGACATGGGCTGACGGGTGCCCTCCCAGATGTGGTACATCCCAACCAGGCGGTCGGACTCCGGATAGGGCAACGGCCTGAGGAGCACCGCGTTGATCACACTGAAGATGGCGCTATTAGCGCCGATGCCCAGGGCGAGCGTCAGGACGGCGACGGCCGTGAAGCCCGGGCTCGCGAGCAGGCGGCGGCAGGCGTAGCGGAGGTCCTGGCGGAGCGTGTCCATGCGCCGGGATGATACCGCGGGATGCGATCGGTCAGTATCGCCAGCTCGTGAGGTCCGCGCCCTGCGGGGCGCTTTTCATCAGGCGGCTGACGATCTTCGGGGCGAACATCTGGTGGTAGCGCAGTCGCGAGATGGCGTTCGGCTGCGTGTGATCGCCGTTCCAGCAGTGCTCGGCACGGTCGCCGTAGTCCACTTCGCCGCCGTAGTACGGATTCGTGGTCTTCTCGAGAAACGCCTCGGTCAGGTAGACGGCGTTGTTCAGATAGTAGTTGTCCATGTCGCCGACGTAGAAGTGCAGCTTCCCTTCGAGCTTCCGTCCAAGCCCTTTGTTCCAGTCCCGCTGCAGGATGTACGAAAGGTCGTAGTGCTCCCGCCAATGCGCCGCAACGCTTCTGTCGATCTCGCCCGTCCGCTTGTCCCAGATGCGCCTGGGATACCCGTCGGGTCCGACGGGCGAGTACACCGCTTCCCAGATGTCCCACTGCTGGCCCGAGCGGGTCTTCGTGCCGAGGACGAGCTCGAGCCGGTTCATCTCCTCGAGCGTCGCGGCGACGTGGCCGAGATAGTTGCGACGTCCCGGACGCGGCGTTCGCTTCCACGCGCTGTCGACGTAATACGCGTTCCGGTCGTCGTAGATGTTCACCACCGTGAACGCGCGGAAGTCGATCGGGTCGGGGCAGGCGATGTAGGCGCCGTTGTAGAAGTCCGGATAGAGCACCTGGGCGCCCATGGCTTCCCAGCCGCCCGTCGATCCGCCGTACATGAATCGCGCCCACGGCTGGCCGATCGCGCGGTACTTCTTCTCGATATATGGGATCAGCTCCTCGTTGATGGCGTCGCCGTAGGGCCCGAGGTTCTGCGAGTTCACCGCGTACGAATCGTCGTAGAAGGGATTGGCGTGGCGGATCTCGATGATGAGCATGCGGGGGAAGCCCGGCCCCGTCCACGCCTTGTAGAAGCGGTGCGCGTATTCCTGCTGCGTCCGGTTGTACCCCTTCCAGTTGAAGCGCTCGCTGAAATCCGGCTGCAGGCTCGGGTCGGGCGGCTGCTCACGGAACCCGGTGAACGTGTGCGGGAAGTGGCCATGGAAGATCACCAGCGGGTACCGCGCATTCGGCTTCGCGTCGAACCCCTCCGGCAGCAGCACGTTCGCGCCGAGGTGCATCGGCCGCCCCCAGAACTTCGTGAGCTTCGCGCTCTGGATGGTCTCGTGCCGGATGTACTTCGTGTCCGTCGGCGGCGGGATCGGCGGGATGACGTTCTCGAGGGCGATGCGCACGACCTCGCCGCCGCGCGGGTCGATCGCGATCCGCCGTGGCGTGCTGTACAGGTTGCCGGGCGCGCGGTTCCACTGCTGCCCCTCGCCCCGGTCCATCGGCATCTTCACCGTCTTGCCGTCCCCGCGATGGAACGTCTCGTACTTGTGAAGGAGGGCCTGCACGGTGTACGTCCCCGCCGGGATCCGCGCAATCGACTCCACGGGAAACCCCAGCACGCCGGCGTCGACGATCGCGTCCTCTCCCGGCCTGAGCCCCTCCACGTCGATGCCGAACACCGGCTGAGCCGACGGGCCGTCGTTGACCTGGAACCGCGGCTCACCCTCGGCGAGCGACGACAGGATCACCAGCAGACGGCCGTCGATCGGATCTGTGCCCTGCGCCGCGGTGAACGACACCGCCAAGCGCATCTTCGTCTCCGCGGGCCGCGCGTCCTGCAGCGCCGCCGGAGCCTGTGACCCCAGCACGAGCGCAACGGCGAGAGGCAGAAGTCGAGTCATGGCGCGAAGTATAATCGTCCTGTCCGCCAGGGGTATCTCCGTCACGGCCCAGGGCCCCAGGAGATTGAGACAGACCCTTGGAACCTGATCCGGTTCAAACCGGCGGAGGGAGCGCGGTGAACGAGTACTCCACATCCTTTCCCAATTCACAGAAAGTCTACGAAGAGCGCGACGCGGAGCTCGTGCCCGGCGGCGCGACGATCACCCTCCGGGTGCCGATGCGCGAGGTCAGGCTGGGCGGGGGCAACCCGCCAGTCCGGCTGTACGACACGAGCGGCCCCTCGGCTGCGCTCGGGACGGGCCCCTCGACTCCGCTCGGAGCGACATCCGAGGCGTATGACCTGCGCGGGGGTCTCCCGAAGCTGCGCGCCCCGTGGATCGAGGCCCGGCACCGCGCCGGACCGGTCGGCACCCAGCTTCACTACGCGCGCCGGGGTGAGATCACGCCCGAGATGGCGTTCATCGCCGCGCGCGAGCGGCTGCCGGCCGAGCTCGTCCGCAGCGAGGTGGCGCGCGGCCGCGCGATCATCCCGGCCAACATCAACCACCTCGAGCTCGAGCCGATGA
>JBOGIW010000645.1:0-3705 GCA_050748045.1 Vicinamibacterales bacterium
GGATGGGATCGGCCGAGAAGTCATCCCGTGCGGAATGGACATCCTGACGCGCGCCGCCGGTGCGGGCGGCTTCGGGATCGAGTTCACCGAGCTCCCATGGGGATGCGACTTCTACTTGCGCGAGCGGCGCATGATGCCGCCGGACGGCCTCGATACGCTTCGCCACTTCGACGCCATCTACCTGGGGGCGGTCGGCGCGCCCACCGTCCCGGATCACGTCGCGGTGTGGGAGCTCATCCTGCCGATCCGCCAGCGCTTCGAGCAGTACGTGAACCTCAGGCCGATGCGCCTCCTCGGGGGGACGGCAAGCCCGCTCGCCGGCCGGGGACCGTCGGAGATCGACATGGTCTGCGTGCGTGAGAACTCCGAGGGGGAGTATGTCGGTCTCGGCGGCCGCGTCCACGCCGGGACCCCCGGCGAGGTGGCCGAGCAGACAAGCATCTTCACGCGCCGCGGCATCGAGCGCATCGCGCGCTACGGCTTCGAGGTCGCGCGCAGCCGGCCGAGAAAGCTCCTGGCCAGCGCCACGAAGTCGAACGCCTTGCAGCACTCGATGGTGCTCTGGGACGAGGTGGTCGCCGCCGTCGCGCCCGAGTATCCCGATATAACGCTCCGCAAGTACCACGTCGACGCGCTCGCGGCGCGCATGATCACGCACCCGCAGTCGCTCGACACGATCGTCGCCTCCAACCTCTTCGGCGACATCCTCACGGACATCGGGTCGGCGATCTCGGGCAGCCTCGGCATCGGGCCCGGCGCGAACATCAATCCCGAGCGCACGTATCCGTCGATGTTCGAGCCGATCCACGGCTCGGCGCCCGACATTGCGGGCAAGGGCATCGCCAACCCCATCGCGGCCATCTGGGCCGGCGCGATGATGCTGGATCACCTCGGCGAGCCGGCCGCCGCGGAGCGCATCGTCCATGCAATCAAGCAGGTGGTCGCGGGGGGCCGGGCACGGACCCCGGATCTCGGCGGCACGTCGAGCACGAGAGCGGTCACCGAGGCCGTCGCCGCCGCGCTCGAGTCGCGCGCGGCGCCGGTCTAGCCGCTAACCTGCGACGGCCGACGCGTCGGACTCCATCGCGACGGCGACGCCCGGCAGCCTGACGCGGAACGTCGCGCCCTTCCCCAGGCCTTCGCTCGCCGCGGCGATCGTCCCGCCGTGCATCTCCACGATATGGCGCGCGATGGCCAGACCAATGCCGAGCCCGCTGCGAACGCCCGCCATGCGGCTGTCGGCCTGCCGGAACCGCTCGAAGACGTACGGCAGGAAGTCCGGAGCGATGCCTTCCCCGGTATCGCTGACGAGGATGTCGACCTCGTGATCCGTGCGCCTCGCCTCGACGGTGACGCAGCCGCCGCGTGGCGTGAACTTCACCGCGTTCGACAGCAGGTTCCAGAGCACCTGCCGGAGACGATCGGGGTCGGCGCCGATGGTCTGGACCTCGGGCGCCACGTCCGCGCGGATCAGGACGCCCTTCGCCTGAGCCGCCGGGAGCACCGTCGACACGGCGTCATCGACAAGGCGCGCGAGGCGCACCGGCCGGACCTGGATGGCGAGCTTGCCGGCCACGATGCGCGAGATGTCGAGCACCTCGTCGACGATCTGGGCCAGCGCCCGGGCGTTGCGCTCGACCGTATCGATCGCCTTCTCGAGCCGTTCCGGCGCGACGGCCTTCGTGCGCATCATCCGCGTGTAGCCGAGGATCGCGTTCAAGGGCGTCCGCAGCTCGTGCGAGAGCGTCGCCAGGAAGTCGTCCTTGAGGCGGTTGGCCTCGCGGGCTTCCTCGTACGCCTGCGCATTCTCGACAGCCAGCGCGGCGTGGCCCGCCACGGCCTCCGCAAAGCGGAGGTCGTGCTCGCGGTAGCGCCGGCCCGATTCGGCTGACATGAACGTGATCGCGCCGATCACGCCCGACCTCGTGCGGAGAGGGACGCACATGAAGGACGTGATGCCGAGCGCCTCACGGCCTCGAGATGTTCGGGATCGCTCGCACCTTCGACCACCATCTCGTCGGACAGGTACGCAAGCATCGCCGGCGAGCCCGTTGCGATGACGCGCTCGGGGCTGTAAGGAGCACTCGCATCGGAGGGGTACCGCCGCCGGAACTCCTCCGCCATCGCGACCTTCGCAGGATCCGCGTGGGCGATCGCCACACGTTCCACGTGCCTGCCGGACCGGACGATGTCGATGGCGCACCAGTCGGCGATGTCCGGCACGGCGAGGCTCGCAAGCGCCTTCAACGCCTGGCGGGAATCGAGGGATCGCGCGAGCGTTGCGCCCACGTCGGCCAGGAAGCGCGCCTGCAGCTCGCTGCGCCGCTGCTCGTCGTACAGCTCGACGGTGTTGAGCGCCGCCGCGGCGAGATTGCCCAGCGCGCGCGCCGTCTGCACCTCGACGTCGTCGAACGCGTGCCGCCGGCGGTAGTAGAAGACCAGCGAGGCGACGCCGTGACCGCCGATGGGCAGGGGAATCGCCAGCATCGACTGGATGCCCTCCGAGCCGTACGCGGCACGCCTCTCCTCGAGCACGTCCAGCGCGCTCACGTCTTCGGCGACGAGCAGGTCCGTGAACTCGAGTTTCGCGCCGGGCCGTACGACGGCGCGGGTCGCCGCGAACGCCGTCGAGAGCCCCACGTGCGAGACGATAGC
Source organism: Vicinamibacterales bacterium (assembly GCA_050748045.1). Taxonomy (GTDB): domain Bacteria; phylum Acidobacteriota; class Vicinamibacteria; order Vicinamibacterales; family UBA2999; genus CAVYVZ01. The sequence continues at coordinate 2,656 of JBOGIW010000645.1, forward strand.
CCACACGCCGGTATCCTGGTCGAGGCGCCAGACCGCGTACCAGTCCGCGGTGATGAGGTTCGACGCCAGCGAGAGGATCGCGGGCAGCAGGTCTTCGCGCCGCAGCGATCCGAGCAGCGTGCCGGAGGCCGACGTCAACACCAGCAGGCGCTGCTGGAGGTCGGCGCGCCGGGCCTCGGTTTCCGCCAGCGCCGCGGCGGTCCGCTTCTGCGCCGTGATGTCGCGTGCGATCTTCGAAGCGCCGATGATCCTCCCGTCGGCGGCGCGGATCGGCGACACCGTCAGCGAGATGTCGAGCTCGGTGCCGTCCTTCCGGACGCGGACCGTCTCGAAATGATCCACCACCTGGCCGCGGCGGAGGCGTGCCAGGGTGTCATCTTCCTCCTGCTGTCGCTCCGCCGGAATGAGCATCCGGATGGAGCGGCCCACGGCCTCCGACGCGTCGTACCCGAACATGCGCGTCGCGGCGCGGTTCCACGAGGTAATCGTGCCCTCGAGGTCTTTGCTGATGATTGCGTCGTCTGAGAACTCGACGATCGCCGCCAGGTAGAGAAGAGCACGCTCTGCCGGGTCAGGTAGCACGGCGGAAATCTTAACAGTTGTTTGGAAACCAATCAGTTGAGCTAAGAAGACCGATTGCCGGCGTGCAGACGAGCCAGCAGCCTGCTCCTCCAGCGTCTGCGAGCACCCCGCCGATACGGAGATGGGGAACGGCATCTCATGCGGCGCATGGGTTAGCATTAGCCATCCATGCCGAAATCGGGTCCGGTGGCGGCGCCGGCCGCGGTGGGCGGCCGGCTCGCGGCGTTCGTCGTCGAGCGGTATCCGTTCGCGATTGGTGCGGTCCAGCGGGCGCTCGAGAGTGCCGGAACGGCCCGCGCCGGCGACCGCGACGTGGCGGCGATCGACGGGCTCCGCGCGCGACTCGGCAGGGAGCTCGCGCGATGCCTCGAGGCCGACGTCGCCGACCTGCCCGAGACGACGCCCGGGGTGAGCGCGTCGGCGCGCCTGGCGTCGGCTCGCGCCGAGCTCGCCGACGCCGTCGACGGG
>JBOGIW010000646.1:0-32627 GCA_050748045.1 Vicinamibacterales bacterium
GGCCTATGGTTCGGTTGTACTCGTGGCCGGCCGGCGGAGGTGCATGTCGAAGAAGCGCTCGACACGGCGCCAGGCGTCGCGCAGCACGTGTTCGCGATGGAAGTAGTGGAGCTCGCCCGGGTACATCATGAACTCGACGTCCTTGCCTGCCTTCAACAGCTCGTCGACGAGCCGGACCGACTGCTCGTACGGCACGTTGGTGTCGGCCGTGGAGCCGAGCACCATGAGCGGGCGCACGATCGTCGACACCTGGCGCACCGGCGCGCCCTGCTCGTACTGGGCCGGGTTGTCGTCCGGCGTGCCCATGCGGGCGTGCAGCCACGGCTGCCCCGGGTCGCGGACGTAGTCCCCCCAATCGGTCACGCCCGACACGTCGATGCCGGCTCTGAATGCCGTGGGCGTGATAATCATCGCCCGCAGCGTCAGGAAGCCTCCGTAACTCAATCCCCACACACCGATGCGCTCGGTATCGACATAGCCCAGCGTCTTCAGGTAATCGACACCCGCCGAGACGTCCCAGGCGTCGTTCCCGCCGAGATCCCGGTACACGCCGAGCCGCCAGTCCTTGCCGTAGCCCGTGCTGCCCCGGTAGTCGGGCGCGAGCACCACGTAGCCGCCGCGCTGCATGAGGTACTGGTGAAAGCTGTAGTAGGCGCCGTAGTCACGCCGGATGTGCCATCCGTCGTAGTTCTGTGTCACGAGGTCGCCGTGGATCCACACGATGGCTGGGTGCCGGCGCGACCGGTCGAGGTTCGGCGGCACGAACAGGTTTGCGCGGACAGGCTTTCCGTCGCGTGATGGATAGCTGATGAGCTGCGGCTCGATGAACTTCGAGCGATCGACGCTCGCCGGCATCGAATCGGTGAGCCGGACTGGCGTGGCGCCGCCGGCGGCGGCCACCATGTAGAGCTCGGGTGAGGTCTGCGGGTCGGTGCGCCCGTACAGCAGGCGATCCCCGCGCGGCGACCAGACCGGCCAGGTGTTGGCCCCGCGTCCCTCTGTCAGGGTCACGGTCCCTTGCGCCGTGCCCGACGCGTCGATCTCGACAACCGCGATCTGTTTGCGGCTCTGCACGCCTCCTTCGTTCGAGTCGAAGGCGATCCGGCGGCTGTCCGGCGACCACGCCAGGCGGCTGACCTCGTGCTGTCCCTTGGTCAGTTGCTGAACCGGCCCCCCATCGGCGGCCACGACGTAGGCGTGATCCCAGCCGTCGCGGTCGCTGACGAACGCGACCCACTTCCCATCAGGGGACGGCGTGGGCCCGGCGCCGTTGTACGTCAGATTGAACCACCGGTCCTCGACATCGCGGTGCAGCACGCGCCCTTCGCCCGACGTGACGTCCGCCACCACGACCTCGCGCGCCTTGTAGCTTTTCTCGATCCGGTTCAGCACCAGCCGCGTGCCGTCGATCCACCGCGGGGCGGACTCTCCGCCGTCGGTGACCGCCACCGGAACAATTCGGCCGTCGGCAATCGTGACGACGCCGGCGTCGGGGAGGGCGAGGCGCTCCGACCAGGTGAACAGGATCTTCGAGCCGTGGTACGCCGGCGCGAAGGAGCGTCGCGCGCTCGAGTTGACCGTGAACGCCAGCCGCGCGCCATCCGGAGACCAGATCGGCCCCGACTCGCGAGCCTCCGTCGTCGTGACCCGCTGCTCCCGTCCATCCGCCAGCGCGCGAACCCAGAGGTCGCCGTCGCGGCTGAACGCCACGCGCCTCCCGTCGGGGGAGAGCGTGATACCGCCTTCGCCGCCCTCCGTGGTCCAGACCGGACGCGGCGCATCCCCGCCGCCCGGCGAGACCTGCCAGAGGTCCCCGTCGCGCGCGATGAAGAGCGAGCGGCCGTCGGCGCTCCAGAAGAAATCGGGGATCGAACCGCTCGTGTAGCTCGTGACGGCGACAGGCGCGCGAGCGGTGTCGCCGTCGACCGCCACGACGTAGAGGTTCTGCACGCTGGCGCGATCCCAGACGAACGCGATGCGTGTGCCGTCGGGCGACCACGTCCCCGCCGATGGATGTCTGATGTCAACCAGCGTGTCGATGGAGAGGAGCCCGGCCTCGTCGGACGCCGCTCCCATCTTCGCCAGTTGCACCGCGGCGAACCATCCGAGAGCGAGACACGCCACCCCGATAGCGATCTTGCGCATGGCGAGCACTCCTCTTGAACGAGCCTCCCTAGAACCGGTAGGACGCCGCCAGGCGGAAGATCCGCGGAGGCAGAATCGCCGTCGGCGACAGGAACTGCTGCTGGTTGATCAGCGCCCCCGTGGGAATGGCGCTCTCGCGCACGTTGATGCGTCCGGTCAATGTGCGCACCTCGTACGCCGTATTGACGTTGCCCAGGTTGTAGGCATCGAGCATGAGCTCGAGATCCCGCGGGCCCATCCGGAACACTTTCGATACCCGGAGATCGACGGTCGTCATCCGGTCCAGGCGCACGCTGCCGGCCGGCTCGACGTTGACCGTGACGTTGCCCTGGGTCAGGCCGTAGGTGGCAACGCGCGTCACCGGAAGCCCGCTCTGCGTGCGGAAGTTTCCGCTCACGCCGATGTCGTAGGGAAAGATGTAGCTGCCGGTGAGCTTGAACGTATGCGTCCGGTCGAACGAGCCTGGTCCGCGGCTGTTGATCAGATCGTTCGGGTTGCGCACGTTCACCGCGTTGATGATCGAGCGGGACGCCGTGTATCCCGCCAGCATCTGCCACCTGTCGCTGAAGCGCTTGGCAGCGGTGATCTCCATCCCTCGATACGTCTGGTTCAACCCGGCGCTGTTGTCGATGACGAACCGATTCTGACCGCGCGTCGCCGGATCCTGATCGAACACCGAGATGGTGCCGTCATCGGCGGTGCCGGCGAGCCCGTCCCGACCGATGTCTCGAACCGTCACGGGCCGGAAGGCGCTGAACGGCACTCCGACGTCCTGTGAGCCGTACAGGTCCCGCTCCGTGCGATACGTGAATGCGCCCGTCAGCTTCAGGCCGGGGACGAGCTCATGATCGATGCTCGCCGAGAGCTCGTTCGTGAAGGGACGGACGATCCCGTTGTCGAAGACCGTGATCGATCCGCCCGCCCGTGACAGCAGCGCGCCCATCTCACCCGGCTGGAACAGCAGGTCTCGATTGAGATCGCTCCAGACGTACGTCTCGCTGGACGTGAAGTTGGGGTTGCCGTTGTTCGGCTCGCCGGTCCCGACCGTGTACAGATAGCGGCCCGCCGCCGCCTTCAACGCGGTCTTGCCGTTTCCGACGAGGTCGTAGACGATGCTGATACGTGGCGCGACGTTCTTCCAGTTCAGCACGTCGCGCACGGCCTCGAACCGGCGCTGGGCGTTCGGAAAGAAGGGGCTGGCCGGGCTGTTCTGCTCGGGCAGGTACGCCTCGAGGCGCTCGAACCGGACGCCGCCGGTCACGGTCAGGTTCCTGACCACGTAGCTGTCCTGAAAGAAGAGCGTGGTCACGTCGACTGCCTGCCGTGTGTGCACCGGCGAGTTGAACACCTGCACGGTCGACGCCGCCGGTGTCGGCTGGCTCCGGTACGTCAGGTTCACGTCGTCGATGCGCGTGATCTGGGTGTCGGCGGGCGAGTGGGAGTGGTCGATCCCGAATCGGAGATCGTGGCGTCCGCCGAGCGCCTGCTGAACGTAGTAGTTGAACGTCGCATTGAACTGCAGGCGCTGGCGGCCGTTGAGCGACTGGTTCAAGGCGGCGCGCTCCAAAATGCCCGTCGAGAGATCCCGGATCGCCTGCTGACGCCCTTTCTGATGCAGATTGAAGACCAGGTCGTTGTAGCTGATCCGTCCGTCGACAAACGCCCGGTCGCTCAGCACCGAGTTCCACAATCCTTGATACAAGCCGAAGGTGTTCCGCTCGCTGAAGGTGGACTCGGGCGTGAACAGCGCGTTCGCGCCGCGATTGGGCTTCTTGTAGTACTGCCGTGTCACGAACCCGCTGGCCCGATGGTTCGGGTTGAGCTGCCACGACGCGTTCCCGTGACCCGTCGTGATGGTCGTCTGCTCGATTTCCGGAAATCCGGGCACGTTGACGTTCACGCGCCAGTCGCGGAACGAGCCGAAGAAGCGCAGCTTGTTCTTGACGACGGGCCCGCCCAACTGGAGGCTCGCATCCGAGACGTAGTCCACCGCGCCGGCGTCGCTCCGCAGGCCGAATCGCGAGAGCTCCTCGTCGACGTTGGTGCCCTGTGTCGCATCGCCCTGCCAGAACACCGCCGCCTTGCCGCTGAAGCGATCCGTGCCCGTCCTGTTGACCATGTTCAGGAAGACGCCGGCCGACGGCACCGAGATGTCGTGCGCACCGGTCGAGATCTGGATCTCCTCGAAGGCGTCGTAGTCGTAGTACAGGTTCGTCGCACCGGGCGCCGAGGGCGAGGTGATGTTGACCCCGTTCAGGAAGTGCACGTTCTGCGAGGACGGCGTGCCGCGCGCCGAGAAGTTCGCCTGCAGCCCGCCGGCCGCGCCGCCGACATCGGGCCGGTTCGTGACGAGCCCCGGCACCTTGTATTCCATCAACGACCAGATGTCGCGCCCGCCCGGCGTGCCCTGCAGGAGCTCCTGCGTGATCGTCACGTTGACGCTCGCACTGGTCGTGTCGATGACGGGCGACTGGCCGCTGACGGTCACCGTCTCCTGGATGGCCGCAACCCTCATCCTGAGATCCAGCGGCGCCGTCTGGCCGACGCTGACGACGATGCCTTCCAGGACGAGCGTCTGGAATCCCGCCAGATCCGCCCTGACGCTGTAGGTGCCGGGGACGAGGTTGAGGAAGCGATGCACGCCGCCCGCATCCGTCACACCCTCGAGCTGGCCGGCGATGATGGAGCCGCTCGTCGCCGTGACCGTCACGCCCGGCATCGCACCGCCCTGCTCGTCGAACGTCCGGACGAGGATCGTCCCAGTCTGTACCTGCGCGTGTGCGGCCGCCGACCCGAACAGCAAGACCAGCACCGTTGCCAGGAACACGTCTCTGCGCGCCATTTCAACCTCCCCCTCGGTTATCTGCGACAGGTTTCCGGACGTTAACAGAGGGAGATGTAAAGCACGTCTCTTGATGTAATGGTTGTAACCAGCCGTCAGTGATCGGGGCCAGCGCCCCTGATCAGCGCCGCAGCATCGCCGCGATCGCGACGATGGCGGCGAGGCTCAGCGCGGCGCCCGCGTAGAGACTGCGCGGCGAGAGCTCGAAGACGACGTCGTGGCTGCCGGGCGGCAGCACCACGCCCTGGAGCGACAGGTTCGCACGATACACGGGCACGGCGCGCCCGTCCACGCTGGCGGTCCAGCCGGGATAGTACGTCTCGCTGAGCACGAGGAACCCGCCGCCCGGACTCGTCGCGCGCACGACGGCGCGCCCATTCCGCACCTCGTCGATACGCACCGCCGAGGGCGTCGGGGGAAAGCGAGTCGACGGCGGCCGATCGTCGGTCTCCTCCACGAGCGCCAGCTCCGCCGGGTTGAACACACGGCCGTCGGGCAGCCGTCCCGAACGCACGGCGCCGGCGATGTCGTACTCCGTCAGGACCGCGAGCGACGGGACGACCCAGGCGCGCGGCATGGCCTGGAGGTTCTCGAACTGGATGTACTCGCGCTCGCCACGCGCGTCATCATCCTTCCCGCGATCGCTCCGGCGTGACGTGCGGAAGCGACGGACCTCGCGCCAGCGATCGGTGTCGCGCAGGAAGAGCTGGGCCGCGCTCTGCGGCAGCGCGCGGCCCTGACGGTCGACCACCGTGAGGCGGCCGATCATGAGCCACCCCTCGAAGGGCGGCGTCGACACCTCGAGGAACCGTGCTCGCGTCGCGTCAGGCAGCGTGAGCGTCACGAGGGAACGCCCGGTGGCCGGGGCCAGGGGATCGCCGGCCGGCGCCGGTTGATGGCGCGCGCGTGCCAGGACCGCAGGGTCCGACAGGGCGGCGTCGGCCACGTCGACGCCGGCGCGGAGCACGCGCTCGTGCCGCGTGCCGTCGGCGTCCGCCAGCGAGAGCGTGGCGATCGGCGTGCCCTGCGCCATGTGCTCCGCACAGCGCAAGTGAGCCGTCAGGTGCACGGCGGCGATCTCGACGTCCGGCGGAAGCCAGAGGCGCATCGAGCGCGGATACGAATGGCCGCAGTCGGCGCGACCGATCGGGAATTCCAGCGGCTCACGTTCCCAGGTGATACCAGCGGCGTCGACCGTTCCTTGGGGCACGATCTCGGCTGGATCCACCAGCATGTGGCGCACGGCCAGGAGATCGAGACTCTGGTCGGCCGCTGAAAAGACTTCGTGACGCACGGCGCCGTTACGGCCCATCGTCGACAGCAGCGAATGGCGCGCGAGCAGCATCGGCCCATAGCCGCCGGCGATCGGAATCTGCCAGAGGCGCGCCCATGCGGCGGGGACCACACCATCGAGGTGCGTGCCGCCGGCCGCCAGCATGCGCTGCCGCAGCGGCGCAAGCTCGTCGCGCAGCCTCTCGGCGTGCACGCTCGGCCGCGCCATGGCGACCGGCATCATGTCGGTGCGAAGGCCTCGCGCGGTGAGGTCGAACGGCTGGGCGTTGAGCAGATCGAGGGTCACGACCGCCGCGACGAGCGCCGTCGCGGGCGCGCGTCCGCGTCCCGCCGCGAAGACGATCGCCGCGCCAATCGTGGCCGCGGCGAGCGCCGCCTGCGTCCAGAGGGTGTCGTCCACGAGCGCCGGCGCGCCGTATTGCGTCCACGGAATCGGCGAGCGCACCTCGAACCGGAGCGAGGACGGCTGAGATCCGACGTAGGCCAGCCCTGCCAGCATGATCGCGCCGACGAGCGCGAGCACCCCCCAGAGCGTCCGGCGCGACGCCTGCTGCAGGGCGATGGCGTGCATCCCAAGCCCCGCCAGCACGGCCGCGCCGAAGCTCGAGATCATCAGGTGGCGCGGGCCGACGCGGAACTTGTCGTACAGCGGCAGGTAGTCGTAGGCCAGGCGCGCGAACGGCGTGTGGTCGCCGAGGCCGAACAGCACGCCGACGATCGCCGCGACGATCCAGAAGGCGACGCGCCAGTCGCGACCGGCGCGGGTCGCGGCCACCCCCGCGAAGACGAGGATCGCGAGGCCCACGTAGGTCGGCGCCTCGCGCCCATCCTTCAAAATCGTGGGAAAGAGCGCCGACCACATCTCGGCCGGCGTCAGCGACCGCGAAACGAACTGGCCGAAGTTCACGACGTCGCGCGCCATGTGGCCCGTGACCTCGACAAACGGCACGAGCTTCACGGCCGCGAGCAGCCCTCCGAGCACGAAGATGGAAGCCGCCTGCACGTAGTACCGGCGATCGAGGCGGCGTGCGCGCCCTGCCACGAGCGCGTAGGCGACGGCCGTCAGGCAGGCGTACATCGCCGGCTGCGGGTGACCGGCGAGAATCGTGTTGGCGACCACGAACGCGCCGGCGGCAACCCAGGCGCTCCGCCTCGTCGCGATCACCCGCTCGATCGCCACGAACAGGAACGGCATCCAGCCGATCGTGTGCAGCGTCGACAGGTGCGCGAGCCGCTCGATCATCGCCTCGGACAGCCCGAACGCGAGGCCGGCCACGAACGCAGGCCCGGCCGATCGCGTGAGCACGAAGACGTACGCGTACGTGCCACCGGCGCCGAGGAGGTGGGCGGCCACCACATACGCGCCCCAGGTGCCGGCCATCTGCATCAGCAGGTGCAGCGGCGCGTACGACTCGTTCGGATCGGTGAAGACCGGGATGCCGGCGAACTCGTACGTGGACCACGTGGCCCACGGCGACAGAAAGATCGGCAGGAAGTACTCGTAGAGATCCGAGGCGACGAGGTACACGTCGCCCACGAGCGACTCTCCGTGCACCCAGGAGAACAGGAGCACGTACGCCGCCACGGCCGCCGCATGACACAGATGCGGGTACAGACGTGATGAGGCACGGCCCGACGAGGGCCGCTGCAGCGACGGGACGGATGACATCTGGATAAGGGCGCTGCGGAAGCGACGCGCTGCCATTCTACGCGATGCCCCGAGCCCGCCCGTCACCGGTGCGGATCGGCTGGCACCTCCTCGACGGTGATGCGCGGCGGGCCGAAGCGGCCGCGCGACCAGTCGAAGACCGGCTCCTCGGTGATGACGCGCGTCCCGGCGGGCGTCTCCTCGACGCGCACGGTGCGCAGCTTCCGCACGAGGTGCGCCTCGAAGGCGTCGCGCGAGGGCCACGTGAACGCATACATGCCGTAGTCGGACGCGAAGGGCTCGAGCTCGAGGTGCACCGACGAGAAGACCACCTGCTGGAGCACGAACGCGGCGACTATCGCGATCTGCCAGCGCCGCAGCGCGAGGAGCGACGGCGCCGCCGCAGGCGCCGGGCGCGGGACCCCGCGCCTGACGGAGGCGACGATCGGCTCCCACGGCACGAAGGCGACGAGGAGCACCCACCAGAGCCGCCAGGCCACGCCCTGCAGCAGGAAGAACCCCGCCAGCAGCGCCGCGGCGAGCACGCCGGCGGCGGTGCGCACGCGCCAGCTCCGATAGAACACGTGCAGGATGACGATCGCCTCCGCCACGACGGCGCCGAGCGCGGTCAGCATCGACCCCGCGTCGCTCGCCGCGATCCGCAGTCCCCAGTCGGTGGGCGCGTGGCGCGCGTCCTCGATGAAATGGTACCGGACGGCGCCGCTGGTGATCCAGGCCGGGCCGCTCGTGTCGATCTTGGCGAACGCGGCGGCCAGGAGCGCGATGCCGAGCGCCAGCCCCGGCATCCAGACGGCGAGCCCGTACTCCTGTGCCGTGCGCACGGGAGGAGGCCGGCGCCGCCATCGCCGGACGAGCGCATCGACGCTGAGCGCGTCGCCGAGAGGCGCGAGCGTGAGCAGGCAGAGGGCGACCACCGGCAATCCCCAGTCGTGGGACGACTGACGCTGCAGGAGCACGATGGCGCTTGTGGCCGCCAGCATGGCGACCATCGCGGTGGCCGCGCGCGTGACGAGACCGAGCCCGAAGACGATGACCGCGGTCACGAGCGCGCCGTGCAGCCAGAGCGTCGCCGACTCGTGCGCGGCGAGCGCCTCGGCCCAGGACCAGTTCGCGAGCGCGCCGGGATGGCGGTGGAGCTCGGGCGCGAGGCCGGGCTCGATCGGTCCCATGTCTCCGAGCGCCCACAGGAGCGCCGCCGCCAGGGCGATGCGGAACGCGCCGGCACCGGCAGCCGACATCGGCGGGATTCCGTCGAGCAGCCGCGCGCCGCTGTCGCGCCGCAGCAGGCCCCACGTGACAGCGGCGACGAGTGCGAAGGCCATCGCGGTGGCGAGCTTGCGCGGCGTCAGCAGCGACCCGGCGTCGAAGCCGATCCGCTCGGGGGGCACGCCGAGCGCGCCCGCCGCGACGGCCACGAGGCCGCTCACCTGCGCGAAGACGCCGGCGGCCACGACGAGCGCGGCGACGAGAGCCGCCCGCCGAAGCGTCAGGAGCACGCGGCTATTGTCTCACCGCGTCGTCACGTCCGGCAGCCGCCGCCGCAGTTCGCGCACTTATCGCCGCCCGAGCAGCCGCCGCCGTCGCAGCCGCCCTCGTGCGCGCAGCCGCCGTGCGTGACGCCCTTGCCGTTCGGCAGCTCGTACCGGAGGCAGCACTTCAAGCGGCCGCACAGCCCCGACAGCTTCGACGGGTTCAGGCTCAGCTCCTGCTGCTTGGCCATCTTGATCGACACCGGCTCGAACGACTGCAGCCACGTGGTGCAGCAGAGCGGACGGCCGCATGCGCCGTAGCCGCCCAGCATTTTCGCCTCGTCGCGCACGCCGATCTGCCGCATCTCGATGCGCGTATGGAACTCGGCGGCCAGCTCGCGTACCAGCTCGCGGAAGTCCACGCGCCCCTCGGCCGTGAAATAGAAAATCAGCTTCGACGCGTCGAAGAGCTGCTCGACGCGCGTGAGCTTCATCGGCAGCCCGCGCTCGCGGATTTTCATGAGCGCGATGCGCGTCGCTTCCTGCTCGCGGTGCTGATGCTTGAGCCGCGCGATCAGGTCCTCGCGCGACGCGCGGCGGACGACGATCGACGGGCTGTCGGGGGCGGGACGGCGCCGATCCGCCAGCGCCGGGATGGAAGGCACGACATGGCCGAGCGCCGGACCCCACTCCGTCTCCACGATCACGGCCTCGCCAGGACGTGGAGGTTCTGACGGATCCTCGAGACGGTACTCCTGCGTGCGCGCGGCGCGCGAGAGCTTCACCGACACGAACGCGAGCGGATATTCGCTCACGGCTCTCCCATCTATATGCGGTCTCGGGTCTTCCGTCTCGCTCGTCTCTGGTCTTTGGTCTCGGGTCTCTGGTCTCGACGCGAGACCGGCGACCCGAGACCGGCGACCGTCCCTAGAGCTGCAGCACGAGCCAGTCGGCGACGACCTTCGGGCTCGCGTTGCGTTCCAGGGCGCCGAGCGCCCGATCCACCGCGGCAAACGCACGCATGCTGCGGGCGCTGTCGAACGACGCCCCGAGGCGCGAGAGCGCGTCCCGCAAGTCGGCGTTGGCCAGCATCCGCGCATCCGCGCGGGTCGAGAGGATGCCCAGGTCCCGCAGCAGCGACGAGAGCGCCCGCAGGCAGACGGCAAGCTGATCCCGTTCGGCGGCCGAGGTTCCCTTCGTCCCCACCAGGTCCTTCACGACATCTATGCGTTTCACCGGGTCGCTGACCCGGGCGGTCTGTTCGAGCAGCCGCCGCGCGTTCGCGCGCGCGGCGGCGAGGTCGGCCGACGCCGCCTGCAGCGCCCGTCCCAGGCTGCCGCCGGCATCGGCCGCGACAGCCCGCGCCTCCGCTTCGGCGTACCCATGGTCCCGCATCAGCGTCTCGGCCACCTCGCCCGCGGTGAGCGCCCGGAACCGCAGGCGCGGGCAGCGCGATCGGACGGTCGGCAGGAGCGCGTCGGGCAGCGCCGAGACGAGCACGAATACCGAGGCCGAGGGCGGCTCCTCCAGCGTCTTCAGCAGCGCGTTCTGCGCGGCTGTCTCCAGCGCGTCCGCATCGTCGATGACCACGACCCGCCGGCGCCCTTCGAACGGCCGGTACCCCGCCCGGACGATGACGGCGCGGACCGCGTCGGTCTTGATCGATCCCATGTCGTCCGGCTGGAGAAGGATGACGTCGGGATGCATGCCGCGAGCGATGCGCCGGCACGCCGTGCACGCGTCGCACGCGTCAAGCTCGAGGTGGCCGGCCGAGGCCGGCGAAGTGGGAGATGGCGGATCGAACCGCGGATTGCTGATCGCCGATTGCGGATCGCGGATCGGCGGAATAAGGGACTCCGGATTGCGGATCGCGGATTGCGGATTGCGGATTGGCGAGAGGCAGTTGAGTGTCTGGGCGAGCGCCAGGGCCACTCGCCGCTTGCCCACGCCGCCGGGGCCGGCCAGCAGCAGCGCCGGCGGCACCGTGCCGTGCGCGACGGCACGCGACAGAAGCGATACCAGACGCCCGTGCCCGACGATCGAACGAAGCGTCACGATGGGCGCATGGTATCAAATCCCAACGCCCAAAACCTCAATGCGGTCGTCTGGGCTTGGGGGTTGGAGGTTGGGATTTGGGAGTTTTCTTCTCGTCCTTGCCGATGCCGAAGAAGCGCGCCCAGAAGCCGCGTTTCTTCTTCGGCTCGGGCTGTGCCGCGGCGGGCGGCGCGTCAGGCTCGGCCGGGACCGGACCGGCCACCTTCGCTGGAGCGGCCGTTTCCGCCGGTGGCGGCATGATCACGTCTCCACCGGTCCCGACGATGAGGTCGCCGAAGCCAGCCCGGCCGTGTACGGGGCAGAAATCGATCGGTTCGGTGCCGCGGACGAAATACTCCGTGTAGACCTGCGACCGCACGTTCAGCGTCCCCTCGTCAGTGGTGCTGACGACATGGCGGCAGCCGTCGACGGGGAGCTTCCCGCTGATGCGGCAGACGTTCATCGAGGACACCGTGGCCGGGGCGCGGAACCACTCGGGCTTGTCGGCGCTCGTGGCCGCTTTCATGAACCGGCCCCAGATCGGCACGGCCAGGTCGCCCGCGTACCCATTCGTAAGAATCGTCCGTGGCTGGTCGTACCCGATCCAGACACCCGCGGCGAGCTTCGGCGTGTACCCGACGAACCAGACGTCGTGGTACTCGTTCGTCGTGCCGGTCTTCCCCGCGGCCGGGTGCGCGAACCCGACGCGACGCGCCTGCCACGCGGTGCCCGCGTTGATGACGTCGGCCATCATGGTCGTCATGATGAACGCCGTCGCCTCGCTGACGGCGCGTTGCGGCCGCCTGACGGCCTCGAAGACGATTTCGCCGTCCGTCGTCTCGACGCGCCGGATGAGGACGGGCGGGCTGAGCAGGCCCGTGTTGGCGAACGCGGTATACGCCGCGGTCATCGAGACGAGCGTCACTTCGCCGGAGCCGAGCGCCAGCGAGGGGACACTCGGCACGGAGCCGATCCCCAGGCGCTCGGCGTGCTGCACGGTCTCCGGGATCCCCACCTGCTGCAGCATGCGGACGGCCGCGCGGTTGCTCGAGGTCCGGAGCGCGGTCCTCATCGTCATCGCGCTCGTTTCCAGGTGCTCGTCCTCGGGCACCCACGCGCCCTGGATCGTCAGCACCGGGTCGTGGAGGTTGGTGATCATCGTTGCGGGGCTGTACCCGCGCTCGAGGGCGGCGGCATAGACGAACGGCTTGAACGCGGAGCCCGGCTGGCGCCGCGCCTGCACGGCGCGGTTGAAGCGGCTCTCGGCGAAGTCGCGGCCGCCGACCATCGCCCGAACCTCGCCCGTCGCGGGATCGACGGCGACGAGCGCGGCCTGGAGCGGCTCGTCCGCAGGCCGTCGCGCGGTCCCACGCCGCGCGCGGCGCTGCTCGATCTCCTCGAGGCCGCGCTGCACCTCGGCCTCGGCGAGCTTCTGCATGTCGAGATCGATCGTCGTGTAGACGCGAAGGCCCTCCTGGTAGACGCGCTCCCACCCGAACTTCTCGACGAGCGCCTTGCGCACCTCCTCCTTGAAGTACTGCCCGTACGCCTCCTCGTGCCGGAGCGCGTCCTGCAGGTTCACGGGCGCGCGCCGCGCCGCGTCGTACGCGCCGGCGTCGAGAGCGCCGGCGGCGCGCATCGCCTGGAGGACGACGTTGCGGCGCGCCACGGCGAGCTCGGGACTGATCGTCGGCGCGTAGGTGGAGGGCGACTTGACGAGACCCGCCAGGAGCGCCGCCTCGGCGACGTCGAGATCGGCCGCGTGCTTGCCGAAGAAGCCGAGCGACGCCGCCTCGGCGCCGTACAGGCCGTCGCCGAAGTACACCTTGTTCAGGTAGAGGCGGAGGATCTCGTCCTTGCTGAACTCGCCTTCGAGACGCGCGGCGACGACAATCTCCTTCAGCTTTCGCTGCAGCGTCTTGTCCCGCGTGAGGAAGCTCTGACGCGCGAGCTGCTGCGTGATGGTGCTCCCGCCCTGCGCCACGCGCCCTTCGCGCACGTTCGTCACCGCGGCGCCGACCATGCGGATGAAGTCGACCCCGGCGTGATCGTAGAAGCGCTGATCCTCGATCGCGAGCATCGCGCGCACGAGGTGCGGCGACATCCGATCGAGCTGAATCTCGATCCGCTGTTCTCGAAAAATCGTGAACGCCGGCTTGTCGTGCGCGTCGAGGATCGTCGTCGCCTGCGCCATCGTGCTCACGCCGCGCAGCGCGTCCTGGTCGGGCAGCCCCGTCAGGATGTCGCCTGCCAGCCACGCGGCGCCGCCGATGCCGGCCCACATCAGGATGGAGAGCGCCACCACGGCGCCCGCGAAGAGCTGACGATGAGCTCGGATGAGGGTACGAAGGCGATCAGCACACATCACGGGGGGTTCCTGCTGTCCCGAAATCCAGGCAACGGTCGTGCCACGCACGCGCCTCCGTGGCACCCGCGTTGCTACCTCGATCGAAGGAAGGCTGAATCACGTGACGAAGGCCCTTTATCTGTGCATCGGGACGATCGCGGTCGTGGCGCTGCTGGCCGGGCGCGGATTCTGGCTTTCCGTCATCGCGTCTCCGATTCGTGCGACCTCGGCAGAAATTATTGCACAGCCTTTCGTGGCGGCCGGCGAGGCAGGCGGCGGGCCACGGGTGGAAAGCGACGACCCGGAGAGCCAGCGCCTCGACCTCATCGGCAACGAGATCGAGGAGGCCCTCGCCGACTACAGGATCGATCGGGGCGGCAGCGTCTACGAACGGCATTCTCCCGAGACGGCGATCCAGCGACTCGGCAGCCCGAGCACGTAAACGCGGGCGTCACACCTCGGGGAGGGTCATCCCCTCGCAACTGTCCGGCGCGGGCGCCGCGGCTCCTCTTCCAGCCAGGTACGCGGCGATCGCATCCTGGCGGTCTCGTGTCGCGAGACAGATCAGGCGGCGGCGCATTGCCTCGTCCAGCGCCGCGCCGCTCTTCAACAGCAGCGCCAGCATGGCCACATCGCCGGAGAGTACCGCGGCCTCGAGCGGCGTGATCGCGACGCCGTCGATGGCGCCCGGCGCGTCGAGGTTCGCGCCGCCGGCGACGAGTCGCGTCACCTCGGCGCGATCGCGTTGATAGGCAGCCTCCACCAGCGTGGGGGCCGGGTGAAGGCGCCACAACGGGTGAATACCCGCCGCCGCCACCACGACCGCGGCGGCCCCGGCGATTGCGAGGAACGCGGGGGCGGCGCCGACGAGCGCGGCCAGGACGACTGGCGGCAGCGACACCGCGCGCCGGGCGGCACGCGTCGCCACCGGCAACCCGAGACGCAACAATACCAGCATCAGCGATCCGACGGCGCCGATGGCGATCGCGCGCACGGCGATGCTTCGCGTGGAGCCCGCGGGCGTGTCGACCGGTCGGAAGCGCGCGCGATCCAGTCCATGCGTGTCGGCGACAGGCGGATGCTCGACGAGCCTCCGGATGTTGCCGCTCGATGGATCGACGAGGCGGTATTGCCACGTCGCGCCCTCCAGTTGCCGGCCGCTTGTGAGCGCGAAGCGCCGCTCGAGCGCGGCGCGCTCGGGATCGCCGAGCCCCGCAGCCCAGCGCACGTTGATGACGACCGGCTCGGGCGCTATAGTGAGCCGCATCGCCACCCCGGCCCCAACCGTCAGCGCCACGAAGGTCGTCGCAACGAACCGCAGGAGACCAGCACCCTGTCGCACGAACGCGCTGACATCTTAGCACCCGTCGCGGCGACCGCTCCGTGGCGGCGAGTCGCCTTCGCGTGCGCGGCGGCCCTGACGGCCGCTGTCGGGTATTTCCTGAGCCACGTCCCGTTCGAGGCGAGCGAGACGCTGCTGCACCTGCTCCTCCTCCGAGCCGAGCCGCCGGCCCACGTCATCGCGTTCGAGATGCTGCGGTCCGGCGCGGGGAACGAGGGAGGCTTCCTGCGAGCCTTCACGACGGCGACCTCGAAGCTGCTGTTCGATCTCTCCGGCGGCCAGTACTTCGCCACATACCGCACGGCGCACGTCCTGATGATCCTGTTCGTGCTGCTGTCGCTCGTACGGCTGGTGCGCGTGCGCTCGGCGCTCTCGTGCGGCGTCGCCCTGCTGGCCATGGCGGCCGTCGTCGGCCTCCACCCGTTCCACGAGGCCGTGCGCGAGACGGCGCTCAACGTGAAGCTCGTGGTCACGGTCTGCTGCGTCGCCGCGCTCAACCTCTCGGACTCTGAGCCGCGCCGCTCGAAGGACGTGGCCGTCGCGCTGCTGGCGTTCTACGCCGTGTTCTTCAACGAGCTCGGCCTGCTCGTGTGGGTTGTCGTCGTGGCGGCCCATGCAGTGGGGTTTCCCGGCGTCTCGCGGCGCGGCGTGCTGGCCTGCACGGCCGTCGTCGCCATCTATTTCTTCCTCCGCCTGATCGTCTGGGATGTGGGCGGAGCGCCCGGCCTCGACGAGCGAAGCTCCGGGTTCGGCTTCCGCTCGCTCGAGCCGGCCGAGCTCGTCGCGAAGTTCGGCGGGAATCCCCTGCCCTTCTACATGTACAACATCACCGCGTCGGCGATGTCGATCCTCTTCTCCGAACCGCGCTCGGGCGTCTTCCACTTCACGCGTGACCTCGTGGCGGGAGAGGTCGGCGCCGGCGCCGTCCTGGAGGTGCTTCCGTCGATCGCGACGACGATGGTCATGGTCTGGTTCACCGCCCGGCGCGGGCGTCGGTGGGCCCGTGGCGATTTCGATCGCGAGGATCGGCTGTTCCTCGTCTTCGCCGCCGTCCTTGCCGGCAACGCGGCCATCAGCTTCCCGTACACCAAGGACGTGACGATGGGGCCGGCGGGCGTGTTCTACGCGCTGGGGTTGGCCGCGGCACTGCAGACGTTCGCAACCGGGATCGCCGGCCGGCGCGGGACGATGGTGCGTGCGGTTGCCGTCTCGTCGCTCGTCGCCGGCATCTCCGTGGGATGGACGCTGCGGGCCGTGACGTTGTACGTGGACCTGCGCAGGGCGGCCTACAAGGCGCAGCAGGACTGGGTGTCGGTGTACGAGTGGCTCGACGCGCAGCAGGCCGGGATCGACGGCCAGGAGGACCGCGGTTTCGCCGACCGCGTGCGTGCGGAGATGCTGGGGTTCGAGGTGCCGAAGCCGTACCGCGAGCCGGCGTGGGTGCAGGGGCTCGATCCCCGGCATTGAAGGGCTGACCCTGACGCTACGCCTCCGCCGTCTGCTCGAGCACCGGGCGATCGAGCAGGAGGAACCCGTCCTTCTCGGTCAGCAGCCCCTTCTGTTTCCACCAGCGGCTCATGATCCGGATGCGCGTCTCGATCGTCGTCCCGGTCAGGTCCGCCAGCCTCCTGCCGGGAGAGCGGCATCGCGATGAATTGCCTCCACGATCGGGGCGACCGGTGCTGTCGGCAGTTTGAGGAAGAGCCGTGCGAGCCTCGTCTGGATAACGCCCGCCCGAGAGCTGACGCTGAACCGTGCCGCCGTCGCGGCGATGCGACGGTAATGCGGCGCCTCGGTCGTCTTGATGAGGAATCGCACGCGTGGCTGCAGCGCGGCCGGGCGCTCCAGGACGGCTTCGCACTGCGCCGCCGACATCTGCTCCAGCGTCGCCCCGCGACCGGTCTGAACGAGAAAGAAGACCGCCCACAGCGGCAGCGGGAGCGCCGACACGTAGTCCACCATGCCGGCCAGCCCCGGAAGCGTCCACGCCGTCATCGTCGCGTTGATCTGCAGCGGGATCGCCAGGTCGATCGCGTCACCGATGATCCGCTGCGTCCAGGCGTACGATGCCGGCACGCCGCGAAAGCCGTCGTGCGCGGGCGCATCGGCGGCGTCGAGACTGATCGCGAGCCGTGCAATGCCCGCGTCGCGCAGCTCGGCGAGACGGGCTCGCGTCGCTGCCGCGGTGCCGCTCGGCGTCAGCGCGACGCTGAGGCCGCGGCTGCGCGCGTAGGCGACGATCTCCGCCAGATCGCGCCGCCACATCGGGTCGCCTCCGGTCAGCACCACGAGCGGCGCGGGCCGCCCGAAGGCGGCCACCTGGTCCATCAGGTGCTTCGCTTCGCCGGTCTACAGCTCGCGCGGGTCGCGCCAGGCAATCGCTTCGGCGCGGCAGTGGGCGCACTTGAGCGCGCACGCCCCGCGTCACCTCCCAGATGACGAGCCGCGGCCGATCGGCGTGGGCCGAGTCATGGCGGTCCGGCGGGACGGCGCTCCCGCGTTCCGCCTCCACGAGCATGCCGGACGTGCCCGAGCGCCTCGTCAGCCTGACCCCCGTCACGTTCACAAGAGTGCGGCATGGCTCGCGACACGCATAGGATGGCCGTCATACCGCCCCCTCCACCACTGCCCTATCCTCCTGGACAGACTCTCTTCCCCGGAGATTGGCATGACTGACCTGTCCATCGCCTCAACGGTCGGAGACGTGGTCGCACGGGACCTGCGAAGCGCCGCCGTGTTCGCCCGCCACGGCATCGACTTCTGCTGCGGCGGCGGCGAGCGTGGACGAAGGCCTGGAGGAGACGCTGACCCTTCATCGCCTTGGCGTTTTTCGCGAGCTGGGTACCAGCTTGAAGACGACCAATGCGCTCGAGTCGATCCACGCGCGTGTAGAAAGCCGTGTCGCCAAGGTGGATCACTGGAGGAACAGCGAGCAGAAGCAGCGGTGGTTGGCGACCGCCTTGCTCGACATCGAGCCGCGGCTGCGACGCATCAAGAACTTCCGAGCGCGTCCCTTGCTCCGTGAGGCGCTCAAGCGATCGATCGACGGAGCGAAGAAGCCGGCAGCGTACACCAGAGGGGTCGTCACCGAATTTCAACTGGGAATGGCATTGACTCGTCCAACAAGGGTGATGTCGTACCGCCTCACCGAAGCTTCGCCATGTAAAGTTCTCTGCAAACAGATGCTTCCCTGCACTACAGTAGCCATGTTGTGCCCGAGCCCCAGCTTCGCTTGATCAGCAACCGGGCGGCAGACGATCTCACGTACATCCGGTCTGCGATGGAGCGGTCGTCAGCCTTTACCGCCGTTCCTGGCGCCGGCGGCGTGGTAACGGGCGTCATCGGGCTGATCGCCGCGGTCGTGGGCGCTCGGCAGCCGACTGGCGAACGCTGGCTCGCGACGTGGCTTGGCGCTGCGTCCATCGCCGTTGTCGTTGAGCTGGCAGCAATGACTTGGAAGGCGCGGCGCGCCGGCATCGCGCTGACCGGCAAGAACGCGCGCAGGTTCGCATTGGGGACGGCGGCCCCGCTTGTCGCGGGCGGAGCGATCACCTATGACCTGTGGGTGATGCGGGATTTCAGCGTCATGGCGCCAGCGTGGTTGTTGTTGTACGGCGTCGGGGTGCTCACGGGCGGGATGTTCAGCGTGCCGGTGGTCCGCGCGCTCGGGGCGTGCTTCATGGCAGCCGGGATCGCCGCGTCGCTGACACTGCCCGAATGGAGCAACGTCTGGCTCGGGATCGGGTTTGGCGGACTGCACGTTGGATTCGGCGCTTACATTGCGAGGTATCACGGTGGCTAAATCAAGCGCGGCGCGCCAAGTCAGTACGAAGGCTCAGCGAGAGGGCTCGACGCGGGCATCGAGCACCGCCCCGGCCTCCGAGATCGCGACCTCGCTCGATCGCCTGCTCCACGACCGCATGCGGCTTGGCATCGTCAGCGCATTGGCGGCGGCGGACGACATGTCGTTGTCTTTCACGGAGTTGAAGTCCGCATTGAGTGCGACGGATGGCAACCTGGGCGGCCATGTCCGCAAGCTCGAAGACGCCGGCTACGTTTCATGCGACAAAACGTTTGAAGGCCGCACACCGCGGACGGATTACAGGCTGACCGCGTCCGGCCGACGTGCGCTGGAGAAGTACCTCAATCACCTGGATGCGATCATTCGAGCGACTCGCAGCAGTTAGCTCTCCAGCCGTCCAGCGACCCGTCGATTCTCCTATACACAGAGAACTTTTCATCATAGAGTCACGTCATACGGCCTCGATACCAGGCAGCGGCCTCCGCGTTTCCACGCCGGTTTTGGGAGTGTTAGCACATGACGTCCTCTGTGACGAACCCTTTGAAGGCATTCGCCCTCATCGCCGTCGGCCTGGCCATTGCCGCGATGGGCATCTACGTCGCCAACGCCGACGACGCGCCCGGCGCGGCGGTCATCGGATTCCTGCTGATGCTTGCCGCGGTCGTGCTCGGCGTGAGGACCGCACGGAACCGGCTGCCGATTTGGGCCGGGCGCACCGCACTGGCGGTCGGCGTGCTCATTGCCGCGTTCGCGGCATTTCTCACCCATGCGGTCACGGTGGCAGCGCCTCTCTTCGCGCAACCGCCGGACGTGCCGTCGGTCGGCGACTCGGCGCCTTCACCTCCATGGGCGGCAGCGGTCGATCGCGCGCGGCCGATGGTGCGCGCGGCCATCGTGGAGCAGAACCTGCCAGGAGTCTCGATCGCGATCGGCACGGACGGGGGCATCGTCTGGGCCGAAGGGTTCGGATGGAGGGACGTCGCCACGCAGACGCCCGTCACACCGGATACCCGATTCAACATCGGCACCGCGGCATCTGTGGTCACCGCCGCCGCGGTCGCATCCCTGGGCATGACGAACACCGGCACGGAGCCGGCGGCCGAGTGGAGCCCCGGTCATATCGGGGAGCCGGAAGAGGACTTCCCACTCTTCACGCTCGTCCACGACATCATCCTCAGGCCGATTGGTGTCGCCGCCCCCGCGCAGCCATTGCCGGGCGATCGCGCGACGTTCTACGTCCCGAGATCCGATGACAACAATCCCCGCCGTGGACGACGACTGATGTACATGCGCGACCTGGCGTGCTGCGCGGGTGGGATGACGTTCTATTCCACGCCGTCCGATCTCGTCCGCTTCGCCCTGGCGACGAAAGCAGACAGCGTCAACGGCGAGCTCGCAGCCGGAAGCGTGATGTCGCTGATGACGCGCTGCGACAACGGGATCGTCGTTGCCGTGGCGTCGAACGTCGCGCACGCCAACACGGCCGCTCTCGCGCTGAAAGTGGCTGACGTGTTCGCCGAACAGAACTAAACCGCCGCGCCGCGAAACTGCATGGCCGCCTGCCGCCGCCGGATTCGGCACAGTGCGCCGACGCGGCATGAGGCAACGGGTTTTCGGGATAGATTGCTCGAGGAGTTGGCGGCAAGCGGACTCGACGCTGATCGGGCGCTGGACCGCGCGCTCAATGAGGCCGCCGAAGAGTTTCGTTCACAGCCGCCCGATTTCAATGAGTCGACAACGAAGGTGCGCATCGCGCTCGATACGATCGCGCGCCGTGCCGCACCCACCATCGCGGCGCATCGTGGCATTCCTGCTCCTGGGGATACCTGGAGAGCTGCGCTGGGATTTCTGCGGATGCCCGCGCAACTGATGACGGTACACGAGGAACAGGCGGTAACCTCCACGGCTCCTCGGCCGCTCCGTGGGTGATCCAGACCCAGACCAGCTGCGCCATCTATTCGATCATTGCGGCGCGTTCAGCCGCAATGAGGGACCACGCACTCCTGCTGTCCACGGCTTTGGAGAACAGAAAGCCCTGTGCGTACTCACAGCCAAGAGTCTTGAGTTGTTCCAGTTGGTCAAATGTTTCGACACCTTCCGCGATCACGTCCAAGTGAAGGTTGTGCGCTAGGTCGACGATCGCGCGAACGATTTCGGATCCTTCGCCTGTGTGCCCCATCGAGCTCACGAACGACCGATCGATCTTCAACGAGTTCGTCGGAAAGCGATGCACGTAGCTCAGAGACGAGTACCCTGTACCAAAGTCGTCAATCGCCAGCTGAACACCAAGCGCCTTGAGCTCCTGAAACGTGGCAATCACCGACTCGGTGCGCTCCATAATCGTGCTTTCCGTGAGTTCGAGCTTCAGGCTGGATGGAGGAAGGCCTGTCTCGCGCAGAACGCGTCCGATTTCGTCGATCAAGTCTGACTGCGTGAATTGTTTGCCGGAGATGTTCACGCTCATGGTGAGCATCGAGTTCGCGTTGCTCGCCGATTGCCACTCGACCATTTGGCGGCAGGCTTCGCGAAGCACCCACCAGCCGATCGAAACGATTGCGCCGGCCTCCTCGGCGACGGAAATGAACTCGGCCGGCGGAATCAGCCCACGGTCCGGATGCTGCCACCGGACCAGTGCTTCGAAGCCGATAATTCTGCTCGTCGCCACCGCTACGATGGGCTGGTAGTGTAAGCAAAACTCGTTCCGGTCGATCGCGCGTCTGACTTCTGTCTCGAGCTGCAGGCGTGCGATGGCCTGATCGCGCATCTGGCTGTCAAACAGCTCACAACGAGCACCGCCCAAGGCCTTCGCTCGATACATGGCCGTGTCGGCGTCCTGCAAGAGGGCCTGCGGCGTGTCGTACCCTGTTGCGCTCGTGGCGATACCGATGCTCGCCGACGTGAAGACCTCATGACCATCGAGGTCAAATGCTCGCGCGAGATGCTCCTGGATTCGCTCGGCGACGCGAAGCGCGTCACTGACGTCTTTGATGTGATCGAGCAGAATTGTGAACTCGTCGCCACCGAGGCGGGCCAGCGTATGATCGGCTCCCAATCGCGCCACCATGTCGCTCGAGCGAAGACTGCTTTCGAGTCGCCGGGCGATTGAGACCAGAAGATGATCCCCGACGATGTGTCCCAGGCTATCGTTGACCAGCTTGAAGCGATCGAGATCGAGGAATAGCACGGCGCACAGGTAGCCGCGGTGACGTCTCGCTCGGTCGATCGAATGGGCCAGCCGATCGAGGAACAGGATTCGATTCGGCAACCCGGTCAGTGCATCCGCGACCTTGCCGTCCGTGATATCCGTCTGAGAGCCAGCCATACGATACGCCTTGCCAGTGGCGTCCCGAACGGCCAGTCCGCGTGTACGCATCCACCGAAACGTCCCGTCGCGGTGCAGCATCCGATGTTCGGTTTCGAGGTGCGGCGTCAGGCCATCGAGATGCGCGGCCACCTCGGTCATGACACGATCCGTCTCGTCAGGATGAATGCGTCGGAACCACTCGGTCGGAGCCGCCTCGAGATCCGTCTCCTCGAGGCCCAGCATCATCTTCCACCGCGGTGAAAAGTAGATCTCGTTCGTACGCAGATTCCAGTCCCACAATCCGTCGTTCGCCCCACGAACTGCCAGCGCGTACCGCTCCTCGCTTTCGCGCAGCGCCGCCTCCGCCTGCTGTCGCGCAAGCTGCGTCTCGATTCGTGCAACGACCACGGCAAAATCAATCGGTTTCGTGACATAGTCATTGGCACCGAGGCCCAGCGCCTCAACCACGCTCTGGCTGTGTTGCCTGGCGGTGACCATGATCACGGGGAGCTGCGCCGGCGAGTAGCGTAGACGCACAGTCTTTAGGACTTCGAGGCCACTGAGATCCGGCATCTCGATGTCCAGCAGGATCAGATCGAAGCGCTCGTGCTCCAGCAGATCCAGGGCCCGCGCGCCACGCCCGGCAACCGTGACGGCGTAACCCTGCCGCTCGAGGCGACGCGAAAGCATGTCGCGGTTCATCTCGTTGTCGTCGACGAGCAGCAGGGAGGCGCGTGCCCGTGTCACGGTGCGATCTCTCGGCCTAGCAGGGATGCGATTTTCCCGAGAAGCCGTTGCAGCTCCACGGGTTTCGTGTCGTAGTCATCACAGCCCGCTTCGAGCGCCTTGTACCGGTCGCTGACCATGGCGTGTGCGGTCAGCGCAATCACCGGAATGTGGCGCGTCGCGGCATCTGCCTTCAGCAGACGCGTGGCCTCCCAGCCGTCGATCTCGGGCAGGCTCATGTCCATCAGGATCAGGTCAGGCGATTCGGCTCGTGCCGTTGAGACGCCATGTCTGCCATCGGTCGCAGTGATGACCTCGTAGCCTCCGCGGGCCAGGCGCCTCGAGAGCATGTCCCGGTTCATGTCGTTGTCTTCGACCAGAAGGATTTTGGCCATCGCGTCGACTTTACGAGGCCGCGTCCTGCAACTGCAGGCACGCTTTGACCTGTTCACGGACCGCAACGAGGAGCTCGTTTCTCCGGTATGCGCCTTTGCGGAGCACCTTGCTGACGAACCCGTTGAGCCGTTGGCGGTCTTCGTCCGTAACGTCCTTCGCTGTGACGACGACAACCGGTATCGACTGCCACCTGCGCGTGCTGCGGAGTTTCATCAGGAACGTGAAGCCGTCCAACTCGGGCATCATCAGATCGAGCACGATGACCGATGGGATCTGTTCCGCCACACGCTGCAATGCCACAAGGCCGTTCCGGGCCTCACGCACGTCCCATCCCTCTCGTTCCATCAATCGGCTGGTCAACTCGCACATCGCCGGATCGTCGTCCACGATGAGAACCGAGGCGCGAGGCGTCGCGCCGGTGTGCTTCCTGAGCACGGCCGCCAGCCGCGCCGGATCGACAGGCTTGGTCATGTAATCGGACGCGCCAAGGGCATATCCCATCGTCCTGTCATCGGTCATCGTCACGAGGACAACCGGAATGTCCGCCAGACCGGGATTGGCCTTCAACGCGGACAGAACGGCCCACCCGTCCATGCCGGGCATCATCACATCGAGCGTAATCACGCTGGGCCGAGCACTCTCGGCCAAACGGAGACCTTCCCTGCCGGTGAGTGCGGGAAGGACGCGAAATCCTTCCTTCATCAACAGCCGGGCCATCAGATCCTGCACGATCGGATCATCGTCAATCACGAGGACTGCACCGGACGAAGCTGAGGAAGACAGTTCGGCATGGGAGGCGATTGCGGGGAGAGTTGCCCATGGTTCGTCAGAAACAACCGTGTCTATCTTGGCTGGGATCCGGAACGTGAACGCGGAGCCCTTGTCGGGCGTGCTCTCGACTGCGATATCACACCCCATCATCCGGCAGAACCTGCGGCTGATTGCGAGGCCGAGGCCCGTACCTCCGTACTTGCGCGTCGTAGACGCATCGACCTGCGTAAACTCCTGAAACAATCGATCAATCTGTTCCGCGCCCATGCCAATGCCCGTATCGCTCACGCGGAACTGGATGAAGTCGCCGGAAGCGCCGCCGGTTCGGGACACATCCAACGTCACACTCCCATCAGCGGTGAACTTGCACGCGTTGCTCAGGAGGTTGAAGAGCACCTGGCGCACCTTTGTCATATCGGCGCGCATGAAGCCGAGCTCGCTCGCGGCGGCGGCGACGCGGAGTGTGTTCCGGTTCTTTTCGACTAGAGGTTCGATCGTCGTGACCACGTCATGGACGAGCAGCGAGACGTCAAACGTCTCGACGAACAGCTCCATCTTGCCGGCTTCAATCTTCGAGAGGTCGAGAATGTCGTCGATCAGGGACTGCAGGTGTTTCCCCGCCGAGTGAATCTTCTGCAGGTCCGCGATCGAGTCGTGCTGCCCGATCTCGTTCGCCTGCTCCTGCAGCATCTCGCTGTATCCGATGATGGCATTCAGCGGCGTTCGAAGCTCGTGGCTCATGTTGGCGAGGAATTGACTCTTCGCGCGGTTGGCCGCTTCCGCCGCATTCTTCGCCTTGAGCAGCTCCTCCTCCGCCCGCTTGCGGGCGGTGATGTCATGAAAGACCGCCACACCGTTGTGCAAAACGCCCTCATTGTCCTTGAGCGGCGTCGCGTTGATGCTCAGCCATCGATCCACACCGCCGCGCCAGCGGCCTACGAAGACCTCGGCTGCGTCGACCGCTTCGCCCTGAATCGCTCGCATCAGCGGGAACTGGTCCACCGGATACGGTGTCACCATGTCGGGCAAATAGAGACCGTGGCTTGTCGCCCACTCACCGCCGCTGGCGTCGCCGGCTCTGACGTCGAGCATTTCCTCCGCCGCTGGATTGACCAGAATGAAGCGCCCTTCCTCATCTGCCACGATGACGCCGTCGCTCATGCTGTCGAGAATCGACTGCAGGATTCGCGTCTGCTTTTGGAGTGCCGCCTGAGAGCGGGCCAGTTCCTGCGCGCGCTGCTCGGCAGCTGCGCTCCGTTCCGCCACGCGCCGTTCCAGCGTCGCATTGAGCGTCTGCAGTTCGGCCTGAGCCCGCAGCCGCTCGGCGGCCTCCTGCTCCAACTCCGTGGTTCGCAGGGTCAGGTCGCGATTTGCACCCTGCAGCGCCCCGTCTCGCTGCTGGATCTCGGCGAGCATGGCGTTGAAGCCATCGATGAGGCTGCCGATCTCGTCGTTCTGCGCCTTCGCCGCGCGCACCGAGAAGCTCTTCTCGGCGGAGACCCTTCGCATGATCTCCTCGAGCCGCAGAATGGGCTCCGAGATCACGCGCTGCAGACGCGAGGAGAGCAGCAGCGCAAGCAGCGCCGACGCGAGCATCAGCACTGCGACGATGGCCGTGTACCGCGTGATCCGGGCATGCCACTGCTTCATGTCCGATTCGATGTACACGGTGCCAAGCGTTTCGCGCTGCAGGACGATGCTGTGGAACACTGTCAGCATGTTGGTTCCAAACGAGTACCCGGTGGGACCGGGCCGCTCGGGAACGCCGCTTGTGACGCGTGCGTCTCGACGGTAGTGCGCGAATAGGCGATTGTCGCGTGTATAGAGGGCAGCAGCGACGATTCCTTCCCTTGCTTTGAGCGCCGACAGGATTTCTGCACCGGTGTTGGGGTCTTGAAAGGCGAGAGCGGCAGTGCTATTCGACCCGATGACCTCGGCCTGAGTCAGCAAATCCTCGCTCATCTGACGGCGAAACGCGAACAGGTCGTACGCGACGAAGCCGGCCGATGCGAGCAGCAAGGCCAGAGTGCTGGTCAGCATCGTGATCAGCATCAACTTGCGTTTGATAGAGAGGTCGCGGATATTCATTGCCTGCCTCTGCCTCTGCGCGGCGCAGCTACCCGCCTCGCACGATCCGCGCGACTCTCAACAGCTTCGCGCTGATGTTTAGGCGCGCGCGGCGCGCCGCGTCCACGTTGACCTCGAGCTTGACCTTGTTGTCGTCGATGGTGAAGTTGATCGTGCCGCCGCGCCGGGCGAACTCCGGTGTCTCGCCCACGAGCAGGATGGGCAACCCATCGAGACGAGTCCGCAGTTCAGGGGCTCGGGCGGCTTCCGACGAGCTGACGAACAGAATGTGGCACGTTCTCAGGTCCTGCGCCCACCCGAGACGCTTCACGACGACGGGCCGGTTATTGACGCGCTTGTCGCGGATGGTGCGATCGAGGGCAGCCTCGAACGGGTCGGCCCCCACGACGCCAATGACGATCGGAGCGGTCGGCGTCGGAAAAGCATCTGCAGGCCACTCAACGAAGAGCGCGAAGTTGTACAGGTACGCCGCCTTGATCAGATACTCGGGCGTCGGTGCCGCCTGTACAGACCTGGACGCGTGCCATAGTCCGAGCCAGACGCAGAGGAGGAATCCGCAACCCCGTAAGGCTCGCTGGCCGACTGTCATCCGTGGTGGCTTCAGGATGAACACCTCAGGCTTCCACAACTGCGCTAGGGAAGCCTGAAAATCAGCCTCAGTCGTGCGCTGCGGCCGTACTGAACGATCGCATCCTGCCGGTGCTCCTCCGATCCAGGATCGCTGTAGGTGTGGTCGAACAGGTTGTAGACGCTGGCAGCGACCTCCAGCTTGTGCGGCACGATCTGGCCGAATACGGTGAGATTCGGCATCCACACGCCCGGCACCTCATGACCGGCGATGGTTCGCCGCGCACCGACGTACTGAAGCTCGGCGCCGGCCGACAGCCGCTCCTTCAAGATTGGCGTCATGACGTTGACGTTGGCCAGGTGCTTGGGGGAATTGGTCAAGGCCAAGCCGGTATCGTTGTTGCGGCTGTCCTCGATCGTGTGTCCTACGCGTGCGCGCAGACCGTTGGACCACCGGCCCTCGACCTCCAGCTCGAGCCCCTTTGCGCGGATCTCCTCGACGTTGTTGTAGACCAGGAGACCATCAACGGGATCGGTCTGCTGAGTAATGAGCCCGTGGATCCCATAATGGAATCCCGTCGCCGCCACTCGAAGAGACGTGCCGAGGTACTGCTCGAGAACGAGCTCGGTCGTCCGGTTCGATTCGGGGCGCAGGTCAGGATTCGACTTCGCGACGTCCTGCTGATGCCAGAACAGCTCGTACGCGTTCGGAGCCCGGAACGCCTGGCCGTAGAGCAGCTTGACCGTCGTCTTTTTCAGCGGGCTGTAGATGAGCCCCGCGCGCGGGTTTGTGGTGCCGCCAAACGTGTCGTAGTTGTCGTGACGGACGCCCACATTCAGAATGACCGAGCGATGCAGGGCGATTTCATCCTGCACGTAGAGCGCCCAGTTGGTGGACGTGCGCCGGTCGTCGAGATACTGCAGGAGCGGCGCCTGATCGTAATTGAATTGATCTTGGCGAAAGTTGTTTCGGTATTCAGAGCCGACGGCAATGGTGTGCCCTTCGCGGACTCGCTTGGTAAGCTTCAGTTCCGCGCCCCACCAATTGCCGCGCGCGAAGTCCTTGTTCACCACAAGCAACGGAGCCTCCGTGTCCGAGTTCTCGAAGACGTAGTCTCCATCGTACCCGTAGCGGTCATAGTGGACGCGTGATCCAACGTCCCACGTGCCAGCAAACGTGCGGTTGTACTGCACATCGACGAAGCCCTGGATTTCAATCGTCTTCGACCGAGGGTCGTTGAAGACGGTGCCGAACGAGGCCGTTGGGATCGCCTTTTCACGTGAGCCGTAGAGACCGAGGAACGTCAGCTGTTTGAAGGTGACTCGTCCGAAGAACTTGGCGAACTGGTCCGAGTCGGCGTTCTCCGCAAAGCCGTTGTTTGTGGCAGGGCTGTCGAATTCGCTGAAGAAGATCCGCCGCTCGCCGTCACTTTCGTATCGAGAGGCCGACGCGACAACATCCAGTCCCCCGGCCGATCGGCGTCCGTAAGTCACTCGACCCTTGCGCGAACCAAAGCTCCCGAGGGAGGCCGTGCCTTCCATCCCTCTAACGGCATCGCCGCGTCTCGTGATTACATTGAGCACGGCAAAGAACGCGCTCGTCCCGTAGAGCGAGGAACTGGGCCCTCGAATGATCTCCACTCGCTCGATGAGTTCAACATCCAACGGGAATTCGGTACCGATGAGCGCAGCACCAAAGATGTTGTCATTGAGCCGGTGCCCGTCGACCAGCAGCAGGACGCGGGCGTTGTAGTCTCCCGGCCGGGAGAAGCCGCGCACGCCAAGAAAGCTGTAGTTGCGGTCCGATGTGACGTAGAAGCCTCGCACACTCCGGAGAACGTCCGCCAATGTGCGGTAGCCGTATCTCTGAATCTCGTCGGCCGTCACAATGGTGATCGATGAGGGCGCTTCGGTGACCTTCTGGTTGTAGCTCGATGCGCCGTACACCGAATCGATCGAGAGCTCTGCGAGTTGCTCCAACGTGAGGTTCGAGAGCTCAGATGGTGGCTGGGGTGGCGGAGCCTGAGCCTCCTGCGCCCGCGCAGGTGGGGAGAGTCCCAACACCAGCGTCACCGGCAGCGCCGTCGTCAGGCTCGTCATGTACCGCCTGCGCTTGGTATCCACGTCTATGTGCTCCAGTAAAGTGACGGAGAGCGACAATGGAGCGCTCGTGTACAACGTCGGCTGTGCTGAAGAGCGGCTTTAGCGCACGACGAGAGTTGCATGGATCTTCCACGGCTACAGCCGATGAGGTGTCGAGCCGAAAGACGTACCGATGGCCGCCACGACTCATTCGCTGAGACGCGACGAAATACCAACGGACCGCTCCGATTGGAACGCCGAGCCGCGCACACGTGAACGATCGCCGGGTGCCATCCCGCTCACAACTGCACTGCTCGACGTGGCGTTGCATGGGGTTTCATTCGCCACTCCCGGGCACCGCGGTGGGCGCAGCTGGCAGTTGACCCGGCAACGCTGATGTCCTTGCAGCGGGATCGGAGCTACCGCGAAGCGACGCGGCTGCTCCAAGGTGCCTTCCAGCTCGATCAGAGCACCTCAGTCACTGATCTCGGCAGCCTCTTCGTCTGGCACGGCGACAAGCCAGTCCAACAACTCAAGCGCCAGTTGGCGGACGCATACGGTGTAGTGTGGAGCTTCCCCTCGACGCACGGAACCACCGCTCTGAATATCCTCGCGCTTTTGACCGCTTGCCCGCCCGGCGGACGCGTGTTGATCAATCGCGATGCTCATAGCTCGGTCACTGCCGCCCTTATTCAAGGCGGCTTTCATCCGGTGTATCTGCTGTCGGAGTACGACAGAGGGTTGGGCCTTTCGTTGGGCCCGACGCTCGATGGTTTCAGGGACGCCCTAAGACGACACGAGATCGACTGCGTCCTTCTCACCTCGCCGAACTACTTCGGGATCGTCGGCGAGCTGGCGAGAATCGTGAACCTGGCACACGAGCGCGGACTCCCGGTCGTCGTGGACGCAGCGCATGCGCCGCACTTTCACTTCTGCCGTGCCCTACCGGACGGAGCCGAAGATCTGGGGGCGGACCTGGTGACCCAATCCACGCACAAGGTAGCGAGCGCCATGTCGCAAGGCAGCCTGCTTCTTATCGGAAACACATCATTCATCGAGCCGTTGTACGAACACGTCAACGAGCTCGGCCTTGTGAGCACGTCGTTCTCGTACCCGATTCTGGCGTCTATCGAGCTCGGCGTCCGCCAACTCGTCGAAGAAGGAGACTTCATCTGGACGCGGACCATCGAACGCGCTGAGGCGTTTCGGACGGCATGCCGCAACCTGCGTGGCGTGACGTGCTTCGGCCGAGAACAAGCAGGCCGGTCCGGATGTACGGATCTCGACCCGACTCGAATCACGCTGAACGTGTCGGGAACAGGTTTCACCGGCTTTGAGTTCGAGCGCCAGTTGAATCAACGAAGAATCTATCCGGAGATGGCTACGCTCGAGCACGTTCTGTTCCTGCTGACGCCTGGGACGAGCGACGAGGATCTCAATACCGTCCTTCGCGCCCTCCGGATGATCTGCAAGCAGCAAAAACAGAGCCCTCGGGGAACGGCGCCGCTGCCACCGCCATTGCCTCACATGGCCGTGATTCCGCGCGTAGCAAAGTTCTCACCGAAACGTGCCGTGCCACTGAGGGAAGCCATTGGGAAGGTCTGCGGCGAGACCGTCGCGACGTACCCTCCGGGAGCGCCGGTCATTGTCGCTGGTGAAGTACTGTCGCAGGACGTCGTCGAGTACTTGCGCTGCCTGAAGGCAAGTGGTGCCGTACTGAAGGGGGCCTCAGATTCGTCATTTCAGACGCTGAAAGTGCTCTCGACGTGATGTCGCCGGACGCCCGCCGTGGACCGCGCGGCCAGGAGCAGGTTGAGGTACTGGCTCCCGATAAAGGGATCTTCGACTTCAACGTCGTGTCCCACTTCTCCCGAAATTATCTCGCGACGTACTATTGTCAGCCGCCGGCGCCCGATGAATGCGCCGTGTTGTCGTTTTTGACCCGCGAGTACTCCAGAATCACGTCTCAGCCGTGCGCCATCGAGATCGGGTCCGGCCCGACGGTCCATCATGTCTTGCCGATCGCACCCTACGTCTCTGAGATTCACATGGCCGATTACCTCCTCGACAATCTCGAGGAGGTCCGCCGGTGGCGAGATGATGCGCCGGGCGCGCATCGCTGGCATCACTACACGTCGTTGGCGTTGAGGCTCCAGGGAAGACCTGACGAGCCGGCCGACGTCGCGGTTCGCGAAGCGGACACGAGACGGAAGATCACCCGCTTGCTTCACTGCGACCTGAAGTCCGACGTGCCTCTGGGTACGCGACGACAGTACCCCGCGGTCGGGTGTTTCTACGTCGTCGAAAACATCGGCATCGCGAAGGACGAGTGGGCGCGCGTGATGAAGCGCGTAGCGGAACTGACTGCACCCGGCGGGCTACTATTTCTCTCAGCTCTGCGAGAGACCCACTTCTATGTCGTCAAGTCACCCGATGGTCGACTTCACCGGTATCCCTCCGCATTTTTGACGGAGCAGGACTTCACGGACCTGCTTCCCATGCTCGGCTTCAATCCCCGGCAGACTGTCGTCGAGTCGGCGCGTTTGACCGGGCAGGAGGCCGAAGGCGTCAGCGGCGTGATCCTGGTGGCGGCGCTGAAAAGATCGTCGAGCCCAATGTCACACGAAAATGTCACTCCGGCGAGTCGTGCTGCGTCAGACTGGCGTCGGGCCGAGCGCGTCAGTTCAAAAGCGCCCGAAGAGAGAGACATCAGCTCTTGTTGAAAGGAGCCAGATTTCGAAGGCAATCGAAGAATTGATTGGCGGAGAGAGTGGGATTCGAACCCACGGTAGAGTTTCCCCTACACACGCTTTCCAAGCGTGCTCCTTCAACCACTCGGACATCTCTCCGTGCCTTTAGAATCAGTAGTTTAAAGGCCAGTGGATGAGCCGGCAAACTCGAATTGTGATGACAATTGTGATAGACCCCTGAATCCCCGCGATCACTTACGGGAATCTGGTCCAGCTTGTCGTGGCTGGCTCGGGAGCAGCACAACCGCCCCAACTCCAGGCTCCAGTATAGAACGCGATCGGGCGCGATGATTCGGCGGCGTCTCGGGTGACCCTACATGCCGCGCGGCTTGCGCGCGGGCTTCCGCTTGGACGCGATGATCCGCCGCGCCTCGCGCAGGTGACTCTCGAGCGCATCATCCGCGATCTGATCGAGGAGAATGCCGACCCACCCGCCGGCGCCGACGTACCGCGGGTAAAAGTAGATGTCGGGCGATTCCTCGATCATCAGCGGCTGCAGGCCCTCCGCCACCGGCACCCAAAGCGACAGCCGGCCATCGTCGCGGTGGTGCTCGGCAAACATCGCGAAGCAGCCCTTGCCCTGCTCGACGAAGAAGCAGGGCGTGCCGTGCGACATCTTCTCGAACGCGCTGGGAAGCGCGGCGCAGATCCGGCGGATCCGATCGACCTGTCCTTCCCGTCCGCCTTTGCGCCGGCCCGTAGCCGCGTCGCGCGTCGTGAGTTGCCGGGCCCGAAACTTCGCGATCCGCTCGATCAGGCGGACGGGCACAGGCTCGGACAACGGGAACTTGAGCGTCCCCTTGCTGCGTCCGTATGGCGCCAGCTCCTTGGCGAACGCCTCGACCAACGCATCGCTTGCGGGATAGAGCGAGTAGTGTGACTTCCACCCGGCGAAATACAGCACGCCGACGCCGTTCAGCGTGTAGGCCGGCATCTGATAGGCCAGCCCTTCTTGCGCATTCGGGAGCGCCTTGAGAATCGCCCGGCGCACCGCTTCGAG
>JBOGIW010000647.1:0-2549 GCA_050748045.1 Vicinamibacterales bacterium
TCACGTTGTCCTTCGTGCCGGTCATCTGGTACGCGCTGAACGTCTCCGGAAGCGTGATCTCCGCGATCGCCTGGTCGACCGTCTTCCCCCTCTTCACCGCGCCCTGCACGTAGGCCAGGAACGCGCGATTGAATTCGGTGAACTCCGTGAGCGCCGCCCAGTCGGTCAGGGGACTATGGCCGGGAATCACCGTGTCGACGTTCCGGATGCCCTTCAACCCCTTCTCCAGCGTCGCGGGATATTCGACGCCGCTGCCGCCGTTGTTCACGTCGATGAGCGGCGTGCCCTTGCGGGGAAAGAGGTCGCCGGTGTGGAGCACGCGGAGCTCGGGGAACACGATCCAGGCGTCGCCGTTCGTGTGGCCGCGGCCGAAGTAATGGAGCTCGACCCGGTCGGGCCCGCTGCCGACGGTGACGCGGTCCTTGAAGGTGCGATCCGGCATCGCGTGCGGCTTGTCCTCGAGCGCGTCCATCTTCTCCATGTTGGTCTTCGTGTTCTCGTGCGCGACGATCTCGACGCTTGGCTCGAAATACTCGTTGCTCCCGACGTGATCGCTATGCGTGTGCGTGTTGATGATCGTCGTCACGGGCCTCTCGGTCACCGACCGCACTTTCTCCATGATGCGCTCGCCCCAGTTGGCCAGCTTCGTGTCGACGAGCACCACGTCTTTCTGAGTGACGAACGCCGCGGTGTTGCCGCCGCCGCCGGTGATGAGGTACAGGTTCTCTCTGACCTTCTGGATCTCGGCGGTCTGAGGCTGCCCCTGCCCCTGGCTGGCTCTCACGGCCACGGCCACGCCGCCGGCCGCGACGAGCATCACGAGGATGACGACACGCTGCATCACACGTCTCCTGCAAAGAAGACCCGTTCGACGAACCAGTATGCACCGGCGGCCATGACCGCGATAGAGCCGGCGACGACCAGCCGCCTGGCCATGGCCTGGCTGCGCGCCCGCACGACGGCAAGCGCGCCGGCGACCGCCAGCACGACGACGAGCTGGCCGATCTCGACCCCCACGTTGAACGAGAACAGCGACCAAGCGAGCGCCTCGGCGGGCAGGCCGAATTCGCGCAGCACGTGCGCGAAGCCGAAGCCGTGCACCAGGCCGAAGACGAGCGCGATCCAGGCGCGCACGTCGCGGCCGCTCGTGCCGACGAGCAGGTTGTCGGCCCCGACGAAGACGATGCTCAGCGCGATGGCGGGCTCGACGACGGTGGCCGGCGGCGTGATGACGCTGAGGGCCGCAAGCGACAGCGTGATGCTGTGTCCGATCGTGAACGCCGTGACGATCTTCACCAGCGCCCAGCGTCCACCGCCCAGGAGGAGCAGGCCCACGAGAAAGAGGATGTGATCCGGACCGATCAGGATGTGATGGATGCCGGACGGGATGAACGTGGCGGCCACCGCGAGGGCGCCTTGCGCCGTGCCGCGATAGTAGACGCGTTCGCCGGCGCCGGCGGCGAACACCGCCTGCTGCCGGAGCGAGCCGTCTTCGTAGACGTTGAGGAAGGTCTGGTGGAACGGGTCGTACGGAAAGAAGTGGGCGCGAATGGCGAGGCGCCCGCCGGCCTCGCCGGCCATCCGGAACGTCAGGCGCACGGCATCGCGCTCGCGGGCCGGCTCGATCCCGCCCCAGTCGGGCGTGAGCGGACCACTGGCTCCGCGGATCGCGAGGCGCGGCGCGACGGCGCCGATCACCCGCGCGCGCTCCCGTTCGGCGACGGCGGGATCGAGGAGATCCGACGGCGTCTCGATGCCGAGGTCGTGCCCTACGTCGATGACGTGCAGCACGAGCGACCCCTCCACGCCGGCATCGCCGACGTGCAGATCGAGGTAGCTGAATGGCGCGGGATGCGCGGAGGCGACGCGCGCAGCGACTACGAAGGCGCCGAGCGCGACGATGACCGGGCGCACGCAGGCGACTATAGCAGCATCAGCTCACCGGTTGGGTCATCGAGAACCAGTTGCCGGAGTTGTCCTTGAGAATCGCTTCGATGCCGTAGAAGCGCCCCTGGAGCGGCGCGAGGATCTCCACGCCCTTCGCCTTCAGCTCCTCGTACGTCTTGCGGCAGTCCTTCGTCTGGAACACGCCCGCCCCCATCTTCCCCTGCTCGATGAGCGAGCGGAACTGGCGCGCGTGGCGTCGTCCGGGGCCATTCCGGGCTTCGAGCTCGAGAGCTCGGGGCTCTGGAGATCGAGACAGGCACCGCGCTTGCGTGCTCTCGGCTTTCGGGGTCAGCGAAGGAGGCAGGCATGGACGAGAACGATCGCGACGAGGCGGGCGGGGAGTTCGACCGGGAGGGAGAACGCGATACGGAGATCAGGCGCGATACCCAGGTACGCGGCTCACGCGGCCTTCCGCCGGAGGGCGAGAAGCCCGATGCCGCAACGCCTCGCGAGGAAGGCGTTCCTGAGCTCGACGACACCGGCGACCTCGACGACCGGATGAGCGAGCGCTAAGGATCCTGATCGGAATAAGGTGGTCAGCTTGGGCGTCGAGGCGCCCGCCCGGCAAGGCGCGAGGAGCGCGCATACCGGGAGTATGTAAG
>JBOGIW010000648.1:0-8997 GCA_050748045.1 Vicinamibacterales bacterium
ATTGCGCGCGACGGAGCCGCAACCGCACGTGGAGCACTCATCGGCTGTGTCTTTCACACGGAGCTGTCCCCTGGCTACGATTTGGTTGCGGCTCCGCCGCGCTGGGACCTTCGTGATCTTCGTGGCTTGATGGCGTCGTGATCGTCGTGGCCGCTGCGCGCTCAGCGTGACTTGTCGATCGCGGCGGTCCACTCCGCGATCTGCTCCGGCGTCATCGACCCTCGAGGCACCTGGCGGGCGTCCTCGTACCCCCACTCGTCCACGTCCACCAGGTACTGCGCGCGCGAGAGCAGCGTCCCCTGGCACACCTTGCTGTCGCGCGTCGGGACGTCGAGCTCCGCCACGAGACGGTTCACGAGCTCTCGCACGATCCCGGACGGGACGAGGGCGCGCTCGCCTGGATAGATGAAGCCAAAGAGCACGAGATGGCCGAGCAGGACGCGCCAGTTGGCCCCGAACCGGCGCACCAGCCGATCCCAGTCGAGCAGGCCGCTGCAGTGGCGCAGCAGGTGCGCGACGTCGGCGCCGTCGTATCGCTCGCGCTCCATGATGAACGACTTCGACCAGACCATCTCCTCCGCGGGACACAGCCTCACCGGCACGCCGAGCACCTCCTCGTCCACCGCGTGCGCGAACCATTCGTCGTCCACTTCGACGATGCCGTTGCCGGAGTTGTAGATGACGTCGATGAAGCGATCGCCGTTGAAGGCCTTGGCGAGCCAGTGGGACGAGGCGATCTCCGTCTTGAAGCCGCATCGGTTGAGGACCTCGAGCACGCGGTGCAGATCCCGGGGGCGCGCGAAGACATCGAAGTCCTTCGTCGTGCGGGCAATCCCCGCGTAATAGTGGAACGCGTAGGTCCCGCCGACCAGGTACGGCACGCCGGACCGGTTCAGCATCTCCAGGGCCCGGCGGTACAGCTCGGCCTTGTCCGGCCTGGTCAGCAGGGAGGTCTCAGCTCCGGAGGACATGAGGGTGTCGCGTCTGCACGAACCTCGCCATCACGCCGACCTCACGAGCGGCGGCGCTGTCGTCGTCCCGGCCTGGGGAGGCGTGGTGGTCGGCTCGCCGTCACGCGCGATCTCGACGACGAGGAACGGTGGCCGATCGGGGTGGGTGCGGGCCAGGAGCGGCATCGCCACGTTGTAAACGGGCACGCCCGTGCTCGTCGTCCCTTCCGGCGTCCCCCGATGCGCGTGCCCATGGAACACCGCGCTGACGCGGTAGCGATTGATCGGCTCTTCGAGACGGCTCGAGCCGAGGTACGGGAGGATCTCGGTCGGCTCCCCTTCCACCGTGGAGCGGACGGGCGCGTAGTGCAGGAGCGCCACGCGACGGTGCGTACGCAACCGCGCGAGCGCGGCCTCCAGCTTCAGCGCTTCGTCCACGGCTTCCTGCACGAATACCTTGATGGCTCTCTCGCCCCACGGACCGAGCGCGCCCCGCCCGAATCCGCCGCAGAACCCTTTCACGCCCGCGAAGCCGATGCCGTGCACTTCCGTCGCTTCCCCGTCGAGCACCGTGACGCCGGAGTCGCGCAGGATCCGGGTGATCTCGTCCTCTTTGCCGGACTCGTAGTCATGGTTCCCCAGCACCGCCACGATTGGGATCTTGACCGAGGTCGTGAGCTCGCGCGCCACGAGCCGCGCCTCCTCGGGGACGCCGTAATCGGTGAAGTCCCCGCAGAGCACCAGCACGTCGGCACTGGCGCTGACCTGCGTGAACAGCGCCTGAAACGTGCCCTGCGAGGTCTTCGAGCCGTGCAGGTCGGCGAGGGCCGCAATGCGGACATGCGTTCGGAGAGAGGTCATCCGTTTGCGCTCCGGCTCGACGGGGTACTCAAGACGGGGGCCACACCAGCGTGGCTCGGCAGGAAAATTCGAGGATCGTCGGCGCGTTTTCCCGGGAGGGAGCGATCGGTTACCGCTCCCTCCCGTCACGCACGGCTCAGCCTTGCCGCCGCTGGCGACGCTGGCGCCGCTCGTTGGCGCGGTTCGCGCGCTGCTCTCTCAGCTCCTTCGCCTTCTGCTGCTGCTCGGGCGTGAGGAGCGACCAGACGTCGCTGTGGATGCGCGCCCGCAGCAGCGCCATGTCGGTCTGGGCCGTGGCGAGCGTCTGCGACGTGGAACGGATGAGCCCTTCGTTGAGGGGCACGGCTTCGACCGCGGCCCGCTGCGCCTGGTGCGCCTCGCGCAGCCGCCTGCCGGCTTCCTGCATCTGGTCGCGATGCCGCTGCATCACCTCGCGGACCTGCTCCCGTTGCGCCTCGCTCAGCTCGAGCTGGCCGAGGGGGAATCCACCGCGACCGGGACCGCCGGGGCCGAACCCGCCGCGACGGCCGGGGCCACCGCCTTGCGCCGCGATGCTGGCGCCGAGACCCGCGACGAGGGCCAGCGTGGCGCCCGCCAGCAGAGCCCGAGAACGAATATGTCGAATCATGTTGCCTCCCGTCATGCGACTTCCAGCCTCTGGAAGTTCAGTGTCTGTTCAATTTGACGGTACCGGCCGTGACGAAGGAAGGACAGGCCCGTGACATTCGTGTGGCAAGGCCCCGCTCAGCGCCCGAACTCGATCACGTAGTCGGATCGCCCCGCCATGAAGAAGCGTGCGATCCGTCCCGCCCATGCATCCGTCCCGCGCCCCACCTCGATCCCGGCGACCTGCGGGTACCACCTCCCGCCGGCGAGGATCCGCAGCGGCGCCGACCACGACAGCGGGTCGCCGAGGCGCGGGCTGAAAGAGATATAGATCCCTTCCTGTCCGAAGGCCTCGTCGCTCGCGCGATTGAGGAGCATCACGTACTGGCCGAGCCACGCGTTCCAGTGGATGGACGGACCCCAGAACGCATCGACGGCGCGATCGCTGTCGTGCCACGGCTTGCTCGGCCTCACGAGGGGCGTCGCCTTCGGGTAGACCCAGCGCGATCCCGCGTCGTCTTCGATCAACGCGGCGGGCAGCCACACGCCGCCGCTCCACACCGAGAGCTTCCCGATCGGCGCGTCCCGATCAGCCCACGCGAGGCGGGCCACGCCGATGCCCTGCTGGCCCCGGTCGCGCGCGTATTGCGAGAAGTAGATGTAGAAATCGCGGTGCCGGCGGTCGAGGAGCACGCTCATATCGCCCACGCCGCCGACGAAGTAGCGGTTGCTCGTGCTGCAGGCGAACGTCTCGGGCGGCAGGTCGAGGATGATCCCCAGGTTCGTCCACGTGGCGCCGAAATCCGTGGACCGCGCCGCGCCGATGCGAGGGTACGTCAGGTTCCGGCCGCCGCATCCCGGCGCCCGGTTCTCGTTGTGGTAGAAGCCGTACCAGGCGTCGTAGTCCCTGACGATCGCCTCCATCCAGACGCCGCCGCCCGGCCACGGCTCGATCTCCACCGACCGGGGCTGATCGAGGAGCGTGAGGTACTCGCCCGTGGCGCGCGACGGCCGCCCGTTGATCGAGGTCAGCACGTACAGCCCCGACCGTCCGTCTTCGCGGTCCCATACGAGGGGGCTGTTGCTGTCAACGCCGCCGGGCAGCGTGAGCGGGTCGGCGCGCCTGAGCGTGGCGGTGGGCGCAACCGGGGTCATCGGCGCCTTCTGCGCCTCGGGCGCGTGGACGCCGATGAGCACCATCCCGGCGAGCGCGAGCCATGTGCGTCGCATCATTCGAAGCGTAGCGCATCGATCGGATCGAGCGCAGCCGCTTTTCGCGCCGGGTAGAAGCCGAAGAAGATGCCGATGGCCGCGGCGAACCCGAATGAGGTCAGCACGGCGCCGGGCGTCACCTCAGCAGTCCATTGCATGAGATTTTCAACGGCCCACGAGGCGCCGAAGCCGAGCGCGACGCCGAGGGCGCCGCCGGCGAGCGACAGCACGACGGCCTCCACCAGGAACTGCAGGAGCACGTCGATGTCCCGGGCGCCCACCGAGAGACGCAGGCCGATCTCGCGCGTCCGCTCGGTCACCGAGACGAGCATGATGTTCATGATCCCGATGCCGCCGACGAGGAGCGACACGGCGGCGATGCTCGCCAGGAGCCACGTCATCGTCGTCGTCGTCGACGTCAGCATCGTGGCGAGCTCCTCGAGCGTGCGCACCGAGAAATCATCCTCCTCCCCAGGCTGGAGGCGATGCCGCGTGCGCAGCAGATCCGCGATCCGCGCCGTCATCTCGGGCAGCGCGACGCCGTCCTCGGCCGCGATCGTGATGTGCGAGATGTGCTCGACGCCCTGCAGCTTCTTCTGCACGGTCGTGAACGGCACGATGACGGTGTCATCCTGGTCCTGGCCGGGCATCGGCGACTGGCCCTTGCTCGTCAGCACGCCCACCACCTTGAACGGCTGGTTCTTGATCCGCACGATCGCGCCGATCGGATCGGCGCCTGCGCCGAACAACTGGTCGCGGGCGACCGAGCCGAGCACGGCCACTTTGGCGGCGCGGCTCACGTCGTGCGCCGTAAAGAAGCTGCCGTGCTGCAGCGGCCACGATCGGATATCGGCGAGCTCGTCGCTGGCACCCTGCACCTGCGTGTTCCAGTTGCCGCCCTGCGCCACCACCTGCGTGCGCGCGTTCAGGCCCGGCGAGACGTAGCGGACGCCGGGCACCTCGTCGCGAATCGCCTTCGCGTCCTCGGGCCGGAGGGTCGTCGTCGCGCCCTGCCCGCCCCGAACCGGCCCGAACCCGGCCCCGGCGTTCACGGTGACGATATTCGAGCCGGCCGTCCGGATCTGGTTCTCAATCGACGTACGCGCGCCCGTGCCGATCGCCACCATGACGATGACGGCGGCGACGCCGATGATCATGCCGAGGGCGGTGAGCGCCGTGCGCATGGTGTTCAGGCCGAGCGCCTTCACCGCCACGAGGAGCGTCACCCACAGGGACATCACGCCGCCTCATCGTCGCGGTACGCCGCAGCTTCGGCGGCGGCGTCGCGGCGTGTCGTGACAGGACGATCGCCGACGACCCGGCCGTCGCGGAATCGGATGATCCGTGTCGCGAGCTCGGCGATGTCGGGCTCGTGCGTGACGAGGACGATCGTCAGGCCGCCGGCGTTGAGCGCCTGGAAGATCCCCATCACCTCGAGGCTCGTGCGCGTGTCGAGATTGCCCGTCGGCTCGTCGGCGAGCACCAGGACGGGCCTGTTCACGAGCGCGCGCGCAATCGCCACGCGCTGCTGCTGTCCGCCCGAGAGCTGGTTCGGATGGTGATCGAGGCGGTCGCCGAGGCCGACGGCGGCCAGCGCCGCCGCGGCGCGCGCCCGGCGCTCCGGTCCGGGAACGGCCACGCCGTACAGCATCGGCAGCTCCACCTGCTCGAGCGCAGTCGTCCGCGGCAGCAGGTTGAAGCCCTGGAACACGAACCCGATCTCCGCATTGCGCACGCGCGACAGCTCGCGCGTGTGCAGGCGGGACACGTCGCGCCCGTTCAGCCGGTACTCGCCGCCCGTCGCGCGATCGAGACAACCGGCCAGGTGCATGAACGTCGACTTGCCCGATCCCGACGGACCCACCAGCGCCACGAGCTCGCCCGGCTGCACCTCGAGGCTCACGCCGCGCAGCGCGCGCACGGCGAGGTCGCCGATGCGGTACGTCTTCACGAGATCGCGAACGGCAATCACGGGCGTCATCGCACGCCTCGCTGCCCGCCGCGGCTTCCGCCCAGGCGCTGCGGCAGGAGCGGCGACGACGGCGCCTGGGTGCGCGCCGCGGCCGGGAAGGCGGTGCCCGTCACGACCTGCGCCCCCTCCCGCAGCTCGCCGCCGGCGATCGCCGTGGCGGTGCCGTCGCTGATGCCCGTCTGCACGGCGACGCGCCGGATCCGGCCCTCGCTCAGGACCCAGAGGCCTTCGCGGGGCGAGCCCGGCCGCTGCGCGCCGCGAGGAGCCTCCGTGCCTCCCGCGGCGCGAGGCTCGGGCACCTGCTGGCCGAGCGTGGTGAACGTGTCCGCGGTGGGGCGGAAACGGAGGGCAGCGTTCGGCACGCGCAGGACGTCGTCGGCGCGCGCGATCTCGATGGTGACGTTCGCGGTCATGCCGGGCTTCAGCTTCAGGCCGGCATTAGGCACGTCGATCACCGTGACGTAGCTGACGACGTTCTGCTCGACCACGGGGGCCAGCCGCACCTGCTTCACCGTGCCGGCGAACGTCTCCTCGGGATAGGCGTCGACGCGGAACGCCACCCGCTGACCCGTCTCGATGCGGCCGATGTCCGACTCGTCGACGCTGGCGTTGACCTGCATGCGCTTCAAGTCCTGCGCGATCACGAAAAGGGTCGGCGCCGACATGCTCGCGGCGACGGTCTGCCCCACGTCCACGTTGCGCGAGATGACGATGCCGTCGATGGGCGCGGTGATCGTGGTGTGACCGAGATTGACTTCGTTGTTCCGCAGGGCCGCGCGTCCCTGGACGACCTGGGCCTCCGCCCCCTTCAGCGACGCGTCCGCCCGCCGGGCGTTGGCCTGGGCGGTCTCGAGATCGATGGCGGGAATGAGCTGCTTCGCCATCAGCTCCTCCGCCCGGCGCAGCTTGACGCGCGTGTCGTCAACCTGCACCTCCGCCGACTCGACGTCGGCCTGGAGACGCAGCAGCGTGGCACGCGCCTGCTCAACCTGGGTTTCGAACAGCGACGGCTCGAGCTGCGCGATGACCTGGCCCTTCCGGACCTGAGAGTTGTAGTCGGCGGCGAGCGCCTTGATCGTGCCCGAGACCTGAGTTCCCACCTCGACGGTGGTCACCGCCTCGAGCGTGCCGGTCGCCTCGACCGCCTCCACGACCGAGCCCCGGCTGACGGTGGCCGTCGCCACGGCGGGCGCGCTGCCGGTGCCGGCGTGACGGTAGTACGCCGTGACGCTGGCGGTCACCACCACCGCCAGGATGCCCACGATTGCCAGAATCCGTTTCTTGGCCATGCCCTCGCTCACACCCATTCGACGGCACGGTCGTGGCGCGCCCGTGGCGCGGGTGTGAAAAATTGATGGCAGACGCCCCGGCGGCCGATCGTGCCTGAACCGGCGGCGCTCGAACGGCTACCATGACGGTGTGGAGGCCCCCGTCGAACCCCGGCCCGCCGTGCTCGTCGTCGAGGACGAGGCCAACATCCGCGAACTGATCTGCCTGCACCTCGGTCTCGAGCACCTCGAGTGCGTGCAGGCGCCTGACGGTCATGCGGGCCTCCGCCTGGCTCGGGCACATCACTTCGACGCCGTCATTCTCGATCTCATGCTGCCGGGCCTTGACGGTGTCACGGTGTGCCGCGCCATCCGCCGCGACTCGATCAACAGCGGCGTGCCGATCCTCATGCTCACCGCGCGCCGCGAGGAATCCGACAAGGTGCTCGGGCTGGAGAGCGGCGCCGACGATTACCTGACGAAGCCCTTCGGCGTGCGCGAGCTCGTGGCGCGCGTACGGGCGCTGCTCCGCCGGCGGCCGCTCGCGGCCGAGGGCGCCGACGGCGACGGGAACAGGCCAGTGAGCCACCATCACATCG
Organism: Vicinamibacterales bacterium; assembly: GCA_050748045.1. GTDB lineage: Bacteria > Acidobacteriota > Vicinamibacteria > Vicinamibacterales > UBA2999 > CAVYVZ01. The sequence continues at coordinate 7,469 of JBOGIW010000648.1, forward strand.
ACATCGATCCCGCGCGACGCCGCGTGCGGGTCCGCGGCCGTGACGTCTGGCTCACCTCGCATGAGTTCGCGCTGCTCCACCTGCTCGTCTCGAGCCCGGGGATCGTCTTCAGCCGCGAGGCGCTCCTCGCGCGCATCTGGAAGGGCGACACCTTCGTCACCGTGCGCAGCGTCGATACGCTGGTCAAGCGGCTGCGCAAGAAGATCGAGGAGGATCCGGCGAATCCCTCCGTCGTGCTCACGGTGTGGGGCACCGGCTACAAGGCCGCCGATGTCTGAGCGGGTCTGGTATCGGAGCCTCTACTGGCGGCTGGCGCTCGGCCTGATCGCCTTCCTCGCGCTGATGCTCGCGGCGCAGGCGCTCCTGACGATCTGGATGTCGAACCAGATCGCCGGGTCGATGCCGGCCCGCTCGCCGCGCCGGCTCGCGGTGCTCGTCGCCTCCGACATCGGCGCGGCGCTCAGCGAGAACCCCGACCTCGACCTCGAGCAGTACGTGCGCGACCAGTACGCCGGCGTGCTGCAGCCGTTCATCGTGCGGATGCGCGACGGCCGCACCGTCATCAATCGCGCCGCGTACCTGCCCGAGGCGATGCGCCGGGCGCTCCCCGCCGACATGGACGACGCCAGGCCGGGACGCGGGCGGGGTCCCGGGCCACGCGGCCGCGCGGAGATCGCGGGCATCGCGGTCGGGCGCGCGCGCGTGGGCGCCGTCGTCGTGCCGCTCGGACGGCCTCCCTTCCGGGTGCTCCTCAGCGAGTTCGGTCCGACGCTCGGGCTGATGGCGGTGGCCGTGCTCGTCGCCGGAACCGGGCTGATCGCGTTTGTCGTCTTCGGTCCGGCGCGCCGCCGGCTCCGGCAGGTACAAGGCGCGGTGGAGCGGCTCGGGGCCGGCGACCTCGACGTGCGCGCGCCCGCCCACGGCGGCGACGAGGTGGCGGAGCTCGCGGCCGCGTTCAACCGCATGGCCGACGAGCTCGCCAGCCGCGCCCGCGCGCTGGAGGCCTCGGACCGCGCCCGCCGGCAGCTCCTCGCCGACGTGTCGCACGAGCTGATGACGCCGCTGACGGCGATGCGCGGCTACATCGAGACGCTCTCCATGCGCGACCTGCCGCTCGACGCCGCCACGCGCGAGCGGTACCTGCGCATCATCGACGAGGAAACGAAACGGCTCGAGGGCATCATTGGCGACCTGCTCGACCTCGCCAGGCTCGAAGGCGGCGGCACCGCCTTTCGCCGCGAGCCGGTGGACGTGGGCCGGCTCTTCGATCGCATCGCGGCGCGCCACGAACGGGAGCTCCAGTCGCGCGCCATCCGGCTCGTCCGCCGCGTCCACCCGGAGGCGACCACCGTGACCGGCGACGCCGACCGCCTCGAGCAGGCGCTCCAGAACCTCGCGGCCAACGCGCTGCGCCATACGCCGGACGGCGGAGAGATCGCCGTGATCGCCGAGCCGACGTCCAGGGGCGTGCGCATCCTCGTGCGCGACAGCGGTCCCGGCATTCCGGGGGAGCACTTGCCGCTCATCTT
>JBOGIW010000649.1:0-6626 GCA_050748045.1 Vicinamibacterales bacterium
ACCGACGGCAATGCTGTCAACGCCGCGCTCTCGCAGTTCGGCAGCCGCATCGTGATCCTCGGCCTGCGCGATCCGGTCGGACCGTTCGTACCGCGGCGCCTGAGCCTCTCCGGCGTGCGCGATCTCCGCGGGCAGACGATGGCACCGGTCGTCGAACAGCCGATCGTGCCCGATCCGAACATCGGCACGGGCGCTGTCGTGACGGGACGCGTGCTGCGCGCCGACGGCACCGGGGTCGGCGGCGCGCTGGTTTCCTATATTCAGCTCATCCAGGATCCGCTCGGGCGGCTCGTCGAGCACATCATCAGCGTCAAGCCCGCCGACGAGGACGGCCGGTACGCGTTCGACTTCGTCCTCCAGAATCACGAGGGCCCCTTCATCCTTCGCGCGCGCGATCCATCCACCGACGAGGAGGCCTCGCTCACGACGCGCGTGCGGGTCAACGGCGAGCGCCTCGCGCTCGATCTCGTCCTCCTGGGGCGCGGGACCGTCGAGGGGACCGTTCGCGATCGCAACGGCGCGGCCATCGCGTTCGCTTTTGTCAACGTTCGAAGCCTCACCGACTTTTCCGTGCAGCAGGTCCAGACGGACCAGCACGGCTTCTATCGGGTCACGGGCGTTCCGGTCGGGCCGGTCGGGATCGAGGCGATTGCCCCCATCGGCCAGGCGCGTGCGTCTGGCCTGATCCTGGCATCCGGGCGCACGACGACCGTCGACGTGGTCATCTTCGGCGCGACCCCCGGCGTCGTCACCGGCGAGGTGCGCCTGCCGTCAGGTGCGCCAGCGGCGGGGATCAGCGTCTTCCTGGCGCCCGGCGAAGGCAGCATTTTCGGCGGCGTGTCGGGCCAGGCGGTCGACGCCATGGAAACGAGCGACACGGGCACGTTCCGCTTCGAGAATGTCGCCCCGGGCCAGTACGTCGCCATCGCCATCGATCAGGCCTTCGGCCTCGCGGGGCAGGCCCGCTTCAGCGTCACGTCCCTCAACAGCGCAACCAACCCCGCGTTCGTGGCGGTGCTCCTGGCAGGCACGGGGAGCGTCGCGGGCCGCGTGCTGGAGCTCGTGGGCGGCGTCGCCGTTCCCGTGCCGGGAGCGCTCGTCGCGGGCGGAACCGAGATCGTGACCGCGGATGCCGAGGGACGCTACCTGATTCCGGCCGTGCCGGTCGGCGTTCGCACGATCGAAGCGGCCCATCCGGCAAGCGGCGCGCGCGGCTCGCGCCAAGTGACGATCCTCGCCGCGGGACAGGCCTCCTCGGGCATCGACATCGTCCTGAACGCGCTCGCCCGCGTCACGGGACAGCTCGTCGATGCCGCCGGCCAGCCGGTCGCCGGACAGGAAGTCCGCATCGTCGTGGGCGAGACGTTCGTGGGCGAGGGACGCCGATTTTTCGTCAGACGCACGACGACGGCCGCGGACGGCAGCTACGAGTTCGACCGGCTCGAGCCGCGCGAGTATCCGATTGCCGCCGTGCGCGGCGATGAAGTCGCCAACGGCCGCGCGAGGCTCGCTCCGCTCGTCCTTCACGACATCGTCAACCTGCGGTTCGTGCGCGGCACGGGACGCGTGTCGGGCCGCGTCGTCGACGACACGGGCCTGGCCGTCGCGGCGCGCGTGGCGATCAGGGCGCGCGCGCCAAACGCGGCCGGCATCCTGGAATTCACGGATGCCGGAACCGTGACGAGCGATCCCGATCGCGGGTTCACGTTCACCGGGCTCTTCCCAGGACCGTTCACGCTCAGCGCCTCGTCGTTCTTCAGCCCGGACACGGCGTCCGCCTCCGGCGTCCTGCCCGACGCCAATCCCGTCGCCGAGAACATCACGCTGACGCTCGCGCGCAACACGGGCCGGCTGCAGGGGTGCGTGCTGACGCCTGAAGGCGAGGTCATCACGCCCGTGCTCGATGAGAGCGGCGTGCCGCGCCCGCTGCCGGTCTTCATCACGTCGCGGCTCCTGCGCAACGAGCTCGAGGGCGATCAGAATCCCGAGCCGGACGGTATCAGAGTCGATGCGAGCACCGGGTGCTTCGTCTCGTCGATCCCGCTGCCTCCCGACTTCTACACGATCCAGGTGACCGACGATCGCCCCGGATCGCCCACGCTCGGCCTCACGGGGCAGGCGACCGCCATGGTCGAGCGCGGCGCCGACACGATCCAGGACGTGCGGCTCCTGGGACTCGGCGCGATCGGCGTCGAAGTCGTGGACGCAACGGGCAACCCGCTCCGCGGCGTGAACGTCACGGCCCGGCGCACCAGCTATCCAAACGACGTCCGCGACGCGCTCGTCGTCGCGCCCACGGTCGGCGCGCCGTTCGTGTTCGATGAGATCACCGAAGGACCGATCGTCGTGATGGCGGTGGTCTCGACCGATCCGGCCGTGGACGTCGGCGGGCGCGACGACCTGCGGGGGTTCGGCGGCAGTGCCACGGGCGAGGTCGTGCGCGGCGCGACGACGGTGATTCGCGTGACCGTCGACGCGGCGGGCACGGTGTCGGGACGCTTCGTGCGTCCCGGCGGAACGGGCCTCGTCGCAAACGCGCAGGTGACGCTGACCTCGGCCACCGCCGACGTGCTGTTCGCCGTCACCGACGGCAATGGCGCCTTCCGCTTCGACGGCATCGCCACCGGATCCTTCTCGATCGAAGGCTTCGAGCCGGCCAGCGGACGCCGCGCGAGGGCGCAGGGCGAGATCCAGGTCGACGGCCAGCACGTCATCCTGGATCTCGAGCTGGGGCCGATCGGACGTGTCCACGGCATCGTCGTCGACGTGACGCGCACGCAGCCGATCGCGGGCGCGGACGTTCGGCTCGTGATCCCCGAGGAAGGCGAGCGCGCCGTCACGAGCCGGCTGGACGGGACGTTCAGCTTCGAGAGCATCCCGGGAGGGACCTTCTCGATCGTCGCGTCGGCCGGCGGACTGGCCGGGCGCGCGGAAGTGACGATCGCCGCCGAGGGCGACGACATCGAGGTGCTCGTGGCCCTCGAAGGCAGCGGCCGCGTCGAAGGGACCGTGCGAAGTGCCGCCGGCATACCGGTGGCCGCGTCCGACGTGACGCTCGTCGCCTCGTCCGGCGCCCGGCGCACCATCCAGGCGGGCGCCGCAGGACCCGGGGTCGGCACGTTCGCGTTCGACGTCGTGCCGGTCGGTCTCTTCACCGTCGAGGCCCGGCCACCGGGCGCGTTGACACCTGGCGACGGCGGCCGAAGCACGGGAGCGATCGATACTGCCGGTCAGGTTGTCACGACCGACGTCACGTTCCAGGGAACCATCATCGTGGGCGCCACGGTGACGGGCGCGTCCGGGCCTGCACCGGTCGACGTGCTCCTACAGAGCACGGGGCTCTTCGGCGGGACGATGTTCCCGACGACAGTGGAAGACGGCGTCTTCCTCTTTGAGGGCGTGCCTCGCGCCGCGTTGACCGTGTCGGCCCGTCAGGTCGCGCCGTCGGGCGTCACGTTGTCCGCCAGCGCCGGGCGGACTGAGAGCGAGCTGCCGCCTCCAGGCGAGCGGCTCGTTCCCGACGTGATGCTGTCGTTGAGCCAGGTGGCGACGGTGACCGGGCTCGTGTCGAGCGAGAGCGGACAGCCGGTTTCGCTCGCACGCGTCACCTTGATCTCCACGCAGTTGATGGTGGTGGGCGTCACGGACGCCGATGGTCGATTCGAGTTCGTCGGCGTGCCGCTGTCTGCGCCGTTGACACTCTCGGTCGAGGGGCCTGCGGGCGGGCGCGCCGTCTTCACCGGCGCAATCGATTCCGAGGGCGTCGTGCGCGACTCGCAGGGACAACCGCACGCGATGATCGCGCTCACGCTCGACGCGACCCCTCCCGGCGTGCAGACCACGTCTCCGCTCCCGGGCGCGACGGCGGTGGCGACCGGCGCCGCGATTGTGATCACGTTCAACGAGCCGATCGATCCCACGAGCGTCAGCACGTGTCCCGCAAGTGTCGCCGGGGGTCCGAGCATCCGTCTGCTCGAATCGGGAGCCGTGCTTCCGGACCCGAACGATCCGCTGGATCCCTGCGACGACTCGAACGTCGTGCCCCTCTCGAGCGCGGTCTCGGCCGACGGGAGGACCGTCACGCTGACACCGCAGCGCGCGCTGGCGAGCGTGACGCAACACACGCTCGCCTTGAGCAGCGGCACCGTCGATGGCGACGGGATGCCCGTCGGCGGCATTCGCGACCTCGTCGGCCTGAGCCTGCCGGCCGACTTCATCGCTCAGTTCGTCACGATCGACGACGTCTCGCCGCGGGTGCTGCTCATGAGCCCTGCCCACGGCTCGGTCAACGTTCCCGAGGAGAGCCTCGTTCGCATCACGTTCTCCGAGCCGATCGCCGCCCCGAGCGTGACGACGGCGTCCATCGTGCTCAGCGGCCCCGGCGGGCCGCTGGCGGCGACGCGCGACCTCATCCTCGGCAATACCGTCGTCGTGCTCACGCCGACTGACGGCGCAGGCACCCGCCTGCTGCTCGAGAGCAACACGACCTACACGGTGACCGTGGCCGGCGTCAGCGACTTCGCCGGCAACCTGCAGCGGGCGCAGGACACGGTGGTCGTCACGTTCAGCACGCGCGACACGATACCGCCGGTCATCGCGTCGATTGAAGCGCCTGGGGACGCGCGCGTGGGTCAGGTCATCACGATCGTGGCGCGCTCGGCGGCGCTCGACATCGCATCGGTCGAGCTCTTCGTCGACGGCGCGCTCTCGGCCATCAGCGCGACACCCACGGGGCCCGGCGAGTTCTCGATGACGCTGACGATGCCCGCGCATGCCGTGCAGGTTGCCGCGCGCGCCACCGATGCCTCGGGCAACACCGGCCCGATGAGCGCCGCGGTGACCGTGGCGCTCGTGCCCGACGATCCGCCGTCGATCGCCATCACGGCTCCGCCCGCCGGAACGACGGTGACCGCAGGCACGACCGTGCGCTTCGCCGTCGAGGCGACCGACGACGTGGCCGTGGCCGAGATCCGCGCGGCGACGAGCGGCGCCGTCACGACGACGACGACGCGTGTCATCTCGCCGCCGGCGACACCCGTGGAAGCGTTCTTCGACGTGGAGATCCCGACAGGCGCCGCCGGGGGCACGGTGACCTTCGCCGTCGTGGCCATCGACACAGCGGGGCAGACGAGCGCGACCGCGAGCGTCGCTGTCTCGGTAGAGGACGCGCCTCCGGCAATCGCCGGCGTTGAACCCGCCGGCGGGCAGCAGGGGCAGACGCTCGACGTCGCGATCACCGGCGTCAACACCCACTTCGTGCAGGGGGCCACGACTGTCGATTTCGGCCTGGACATCGCGGTCAACTCGGTGACCGTCGCCGGCGCGACGAGCCTGACGGCCAACATCACGATCGGCGCGGCGGCGGCCCTCGGCCCGCGGACGGTCACGGCCACGACGGATGCCGAGTCGGCGCAGGGCGTCAACGCCTTCACGGTCATCGCCGGGAGTGCCGTCCTCACGGCGCTCGATCCGGACGCGGGCCGGCAGACCGAGAGCCTGGCCGTGGCGATCACGGGCCAGAACACGCACTTCGTGCAGGGCGTCACGACCGCAAGCTTCGGCGGCGGCATCGTCGTGACCTCGCTGGCGATCGTCAGCCCGACGAGCGCGACCGCGAACATCACCATCGACGCGGGCGCATCGCTCGGCGCGCGGACGGTGACGCTCACGACCGGCGGAGAGTCCGCGTCCATCGTGAACGGATTCACCGTGCTCGCGGGGGCGCCGAGAGTGACGTCCGTGAACCCGCCTGTCGGCCGCCAGGGAGAGACGCTCGACGTGGTCGTCGGCGGGCAGTTCACGAGCTTCGCCCACAACGTCACCACGGCGAGCTTCGGCGCCGGTATCGCGGTGAATTCCGTCGCCGTGCACGGCCCCACGGGCGCGATCGTGAACATCACGATCGACCAGGATGCGGCGCTCGGAAGCCGAACCGTCACGATGACCACGGGCGAGGAGGTCGCGGTCCTCGTCGGTGGCTTCACGGTCCAGGCCGGGCAGGCCGGGCTCGAATCCGTCAACCCGGTCGTCGGGGAACAGGGCCAGAACCTCACCGTGATCCTGACGGGCCGCTTCACGAACTTCGCACAGGGCGTCACGACGGCGAGCTTCGGGCCGGGCATCGGCGTGGGAACGGTCACCGTCAACGGCCCGACGCTCGCCTCGGTGCCGATTTCCATCGCGACGACGGCGGGGATCGGGCCGCGCACCGTGACCGTCGTGACGGCGGGCGAGGTGGCGGCGCTCGCCAACGGGTTCACGGTGCTGCCAGGCACGGCGGCCATCGCCGTGATCGATCCGAACACGGGTCGAACGAATCAGAACGTCGTCGTCAACGTCACCGGCGCCTTCACGAACTGGCAGAACGGCGTCACGACCGCGAGCTTCGGGCCGGATATCTCCGTGGGCGGAGCCGCGGAAGGTGAATTCGGACCTGTGACCGTCACGAGCCCGACAACGCTCAGCGCCGCGCTGGCCATCAACGCGTCGGCGCCGCTCGGCCCGCGGAACGTCATGGTGCGCACCGGCGGCGAGACCCTCACGGTCACCGGCGGATTCACGGTGACCGAGGTGGACACGACGCCGCCGGGCGTGCTGACCACGAGCCCCGCGAACGGCGCGCTCGA
>JBOGIW010000650.1:0-7247 GCA_050748045.1 Vicinamibacterales bacterium
AGGCCCGGCGACCGAGCTTCGTGCGCTCCAGCGCCACATCGCCACGGCCGCGGCGCGGGCGGCGGCGAGGCCGCCGCGCGCATCGCCCAGCCGCGCACCGTAACGTTCCCCGCGGATTGCGGATCGCGGATCGCGGGACCGCGGATCGCGAGACCGCGAATGGCGGATCGCGGGACCGCAGATCGCGAGATCGCGGATCGCGGATCGCGGATGGCGGGTGGCCGATGGCGGATGGCGGATGGCGGATGATTGACACCATCGGGCAACGACCGCAGAATTCTGCCATCCATGCCGAAGAACCGTATCGCCGCCGCCCAGCGCGGCGTTGCGCTCGCCGACGCCGTCCCTGCCCGCCAGGCACGTGCCCGCTCACGGCGCGCGGCGAAAACGCGCGCGGCCCGCGCGGGCAGACGGGCGCCGGCCGGCAAAGCCTCCGGCACGCTCGCCGGACCGTTCCTCGCGCACGGTTCGCTCACCATCACCGAGCGCCGCCGGATCATCGACGCCTTCGAGCGCGTGCTGGAAGGCGTGTACACGCACCTGCCGCTGAAGCGCGCCAGGTACGGCTTCGATCCGATCCAGCGCCTGCGGATCCTTCGCACCCAGGTCGACCAGCTCACCGACGACACCTTCCACATCGAGCTCGCCGACATCGTGACGAGGCTGCGTGACGCGCACACGCGGTACATCGGGCCGGCCGAGCTCGAGCCGAAGGTCGCGGCGCTGCCGTTCCTCGTCGAGATGGTCGGGACGACGGAGGCGCCGGCCTATGTGGTCACGAAGGTCGGGCGGCGGCTCGACTCCGCGTTCAAGCCCGGCGTCGTGCTCGCATACTGGAACGGCGTCCCGATCGATCGCGCCGTGCAGCGGCACGCGGATCGCGAGGTGGGCGGACGGCCCGACACCCAGCGCGCGTGCGCCGTCCAGAGCCTCACGCTCCGCTCGCTGCGGTACGGCCCTCCTCCCGACGAGCACTGGGTCGTCGTCGGCTATCGGACGGCTCCGGCGGGCGGCGGCGCCGGCCAGGCAAAAGAGATCAGGCTCCCGTGGAAGATCGTCGACCCAAGCGACGTCGACGCGGAGTTGTCGGGCCGTCCCGCAGGACGGGCGGCAAAGGCGCGGCGGCTCAGGCGCGCCATCGATCCCGCTGCCGAAGCCGTTCGTCGAGCCAAGATGCTGCTGTTCGCGCCGCACGCGCTCACCGGGAAGCAGGCGCGTGCGCCGAAACCCTCGGCACGCCGGGCGTCCGCGACGGAGATCGTCCCCACCGAGCTGCCCGAGGTGCTCAAGGTGATGACGATCGACGCTCCGGGCGGGCCGTTCGGCTACGTCCGCATCTACAGCTTCGACATCGACTCCGACGCCGATCTCCTCGACGAGCTGCTGCGCCTCTTCCCGCTCCTCCCCGATCGCGGGCTCATCATCGACGTGCGCGGCAATCCGGGAGGCTACATTCTCGCGGCCGAGCGCGCGCTGCAGCTCTTTACCCCGAACCGGATCCTGCCGACGCGCTTCTCCACCCTTGCCACGCCGCTCACCCGCGACATCGCCATGGCCGACGCCGCGGCGAGCGAGCTCAAGCCGTGGCGGGTGTCGCTCGAAGCGGCGGTCCGGAACGGCGAGCTCTACGCGCAGGCGATCCCCATCACGACTCCGGAGGAGTGCAACGACCTCGGCCAGCACTACGGTGGGCCCGTCGTGCTGGTCGGCGATTCGACGACCTACTCGTCGGGCGACCTCTTCGCCGCGGGATTCGTCGACAACGCGATCGGCCCGTTTCTGTGTGTCGGGACGGCCACCGGCGCGGGCGGCGCCAACGTCTGGGAATACTCGGACCTCCGGCAGGCGCTCGCCGGGTCGGCTGCGGCCCTCCCGGCGCTGCCAGACGGCATCAACCTGACGCTCTCCTTCCGGCGGGCGACGCGATCAGGGCCGAGCGAAGGCCTGCCCATCGAGGACGTCGGCATCGAGGGGACGCCGTATGCGATGACCCGCGACGACGTCCTGCACGGCAACCGCGATCTCATCGCCGCCTGCGTCGCCGTGTTGAAGCGGCAGCCGTTCTCGCGGCTGTCAGCGGTGCTGGACAAGCCGGGGCGTTCGATCGCCGTGACGACTAGCGGCCTCGACCATCTGGACGCGCTCTTCGACGGGCACCCGGGAACGGCCGAGCGGATCGACGGAAACGCGACGACCACGATCGGGTATCCCGCCGGCACGCGGACCGTCGAGCTCACCGGGTTTAGCAGAGGCGAAGTGCGGCAGCGCCGCCGGATTCCGGTCCGACGCTGATCATCCGCGGTCCGCAATCCGCAACCGGCGCTCCGCGATTGTATCCTCTCCTTCGCCGTGGAAGTCTTCAGCGCGATGCATGACACACTGAGATCGCGCGGAGTCGCGTTCCGAACGGCGCCGCACAAGATTGCCACGCTGGCTGATCGAGAGGTTTGGCTTGCGGACTTTGAGGATACCGAGGCAACAGGCTGGCGCTGACGGCCGAATCAAAGCCGGCGTGATCGCGCCGTGCGAACGCTCGGGGTAGGTGCCCGAGTTGCCGTTCAAGAGCGCGTCCGGCTTCGCGACCGCCCGCTCGTTCAGCGTCAGGTCGGGCGCGAATCTTTTTGGGAACCTGGTCCGCGCCAGAAGGTCCTGGGCGAGAGATGGCTCTCGCCCAGGACACCTGCAATACCGTTAGCACAGTAGCAGCGCCGTCACGCGAAGGTATTGGCTGCCGCCGTAGCGCTTGACGAAATGGCCGAAGGCCATCTTCGGGCTTTCCGGAAGCGCAACCTGGCCAAGCGGACTCGGTGAGAACTGTGCTTTGACCAGCCGGATCGATTGCTCGCCGGCGCACAGGATGCCCCGATTCCTCAAGATTGCCATCGTCAGCTTCTCGCGAAGGTCTCCGAGCGATGCTCCTCGCCAGGACGAGACATTCATCTCCGCATCCTCGAAGGACGGCCGCTCGAAGATCGCCACTTCGGCGGACTCCGGGGTCTCGATCAGCAGCAAGTACGCCCGTCGATGCTCCAGACCCATCTGATCGTCTTGAAGCTTTCTCAAGATTGAGTTGCTGTCGCCATAGAACTGGAAGACCTCCGGCTCGTACGCGAACTCGGCACATTTGGCGTTGATCAGCGGCCTGGATGGTGGGCTGCTCGGAACGGCCACCGGTGTCCATTGATGCGCCGCGAGTTGCCAGCCTGAGTCGCGTCTGGTCCAGACATGCATCGAGCGGAGATACTCCGTCATGCCCCCTTCGCCGCGAATAGCCGTCAAGTGAGTCATGACGGCGGAGGTCCCCAACTGCAGAACCTTGTACTCGCTGTTCTCAATGGAGCCTTTGTCCGGTCCCTCCCTCGTGTTGCCGACAGCTTCTCTCTTCGTTCCCATCCTGCCAGTCTGATCCGTGAAGACGTAATCGTCGGCCAGGATCCGCGCCACGGCGGCCGCGTCGCCGCGAGACTGTGCTTGGGCCAGTTGCTGGTCCAACTTGATCAACTGCTGCTCGACATTGGGCGATGGCTTGGACTCTTGTGCGGCCTGAGCTGCGAGTGAGGCTGGAACGGCCAGGACAACCAGCAATGCCGCGAACGCTGCTCTCATGATCTGCCTCCCTGGTTGGAAGAAACGGAATCCGCCTCCTATGGGAATAGTCCGAGAGGGCTCGTCTCATCGAATGGAACTGACGGCCAAGTTGCCAGATTTCGCATGCCACCGCTGTGTATCTCCGACTCCGCTCGCGACGTCCCGCGCGGTCCAGACAGGCCCTGCGCGACGATTCAAGCACGCCATCGATCCCGCTGCCGGAGCGGTCCGCCGACCCAAGATGCTGCTGGTCGCGCCCCACGCGTCACCGGAAAACAGACCCCCGAAGCCCTCCCCCGCGCGGTCCGCGGTCTCCTCTGCGCTGCGGTCCGACGGCATGAATCTCCGGGCAAGGCCCTCCAGGCGGACGTTGCGCCGCTGCCGCCTCAGGGATGAAAATGTTTAGTTCCGTGTCCAACCTCACTGCCTGCGACGTTCGCCCGCGCCACCTCCTCGTCGAGCGCCCCTCGATGACCATCGAGGGCCATGTCCTCGCCGACGTGGCGCTCGGCGGCTGGGCGTACGGTCCTGAACCGGGCACCGCCCCGGCGGTCGTCGTGGTTGGAGGCATCACCGCCTCCCCGTTCCCCTTTGGCGACGGCGGCGATCCGGCCAATGAGGCCTGGTGGCCGGCGCTCTGCGCGCCCGACCTCATCGATCCGACGCGGCATACCGTGCTCTGTCCCTGCTGGCCCGGCAACGGGTCCACCTGGCGCGGCTTCGACGACGAGCCGCTGCCGTCGATCTCGGTGCTCGGCCTGGCGGACCTCATGGCCGCCTGGCTCGACGGCTGCGGCTGCCAGCGGCCGGTGACCTTTGTCGGCGCGAGCCTCGGCGGCATGGTCGGCGTGGCGTTCGCCGTCCGCTATCCGGAACGGTGCGGAAAGCTCATCGCCATCTCCGCCGGCCTCCGTCCGGACGGATGGGGCACGGCGACGCGCCACCTGCAGCGCGAGCTCGTTCGCGACGGCCTGCGCAACGACGACGTGACCACGGGGATGAACCGCGCGCGCCAGCTCGGGATGCTCACCTATCGCGGGCGCGACGAGCTCGATACACGCTTCGGCAGGCTCCTGCCCGGCCTCGAGCGCCCGCCGGTGGCAGACTACCTGGATCATCACGGCCTGCGCTTTGCGCAGCGCTTCCCGGTGAAGACGTTCCTGCTGCTCAGCGAGGCGATCGACCGCGGATGGATCGCCGACGATCCGCACGCCCTGCGCGCCGCGCTCGAGCAGGTGACGGCGGACACCATCGTCGTCGGCGTGCCGGGAGACATGCTGTTTCCGCTGTCGCTCCAGGTGGAGCTGCACCGCGGGCTCCAGGCGGCCGGCGGGCACTCGTCACTCTGGAAGCTCGACTCGGTGTACGGCCACGACGCGTTCCTCGCGGATCAGGATCGCCTGGCGGAGCTGCTGCGCGGCGCGGGGGCGTTCGGCGATCCCCGGCCGGGCGCGCGCTCGCGCTTCGAGGGCGTCGGCATCGAGCCGGTCCGCGAGCTGCGGATCGGCCTGGTGGGATGCGGCACGGTTGGCCGGGGGCTCCTGGAAATGATCGAGCGCGAGCGCGCGGCCGTGGCCGACCGCTACGGCGTGCGCTTCCGGGTGTCGAGGATCGCGGTACGGGACCTGAAAAAGGATCGCGGGCGGCGCGCCGCCGGCATTCCCCTGACCGATCGGCCGCTCGATCTCGCCAGCGATCCCGAGGTGGACGTCGTCGTCGAGGTCGCGGGCGGCATGGCGATGGGACCGATCCTCACGGCCGCGCTCGCGGCGGGGAAGCCCGTGGTGACGGCGAACAAGGCGCTGCTCGCGTCGAAGCTCGCCGAGCTGGGCGTGCTCGCGCAGCGCACGGCGACGCCACTCTACTGCGAGGCGGCGGCCGCCGCGGCGCTGCCCATCCTGCGGCATCTGAGCCACCGCGCCGACGAGATCGACAGCCTCTGGGGCATCGTGAACGGCACGTGCAACTTCGTGATCACCCGCCTCGAGCAGGACGAGCTCTCGATGGCGCAGGCGCTGGCGGAAGCCCAGGCGATCGGCCTGGCCGAGGCCGACGCGGCCGACGATCTCGATGGTCGCGACGCGGCAGCCAAGCTGTCGATCCTCGCCTATCGCGCGTTCGGCGCGTGGGTACGGCCCGACGGCTTTCTCGTGCGCGGCATCCGCGAGCTCGATCCGGCCGACTGCGATCTGGCCGAGTCGATGGGGTGCCGCATCCGGCTGATCGCGCGGGCCGCGCGCGTCGGCTCGGCGCTCGACATGGCGGTCGAGCCGCTGCTGCTGCCGGCCTGGCACCTGCTCGCCTCGGTCGAAGAGGAATACAACGCCGTCTACCTGCGCTGCGCCTCGTCCGGCGACATCAGCCTCTTCGGCAAGGGCGCGGGCGCGCTGCCGACCGCCACGGCGGTCCTCGGCGATCTCATCGATCTCGCCCAGGACAATTCCGTGCGCTGGCCCGTGCCGCAGGCGCTGCCGCTCGCCCAGGCCGGCGGAGCGATCGAGCCGCCGCCGCGGCGGCACTACCTGCGCATCACGGCGGAGCCCCATGCCGGGCTCGAGCGGCGCGTCGAAAGCCTCGTGCGGCGTCTCGGCCTCATCGTGCAGAACCGCGCCAGCCGCGGCGACGAAGAGCGCGTGCACCTCGCGTTCATGATCTCTCCCAGCACCGAAGCGCAGATCGCGGAGGTCGCGGCCGCCGTGCACCACCTCGCACGCGTCCAGCAGGGAGTCTGCCTCGGAGTGCTCGAGTGAGCGGCGTCGCGCCGTGGCTCGATCCGGCGGGGTGTCCCGCCGATCGGCCGCCGCTCGACGCCATGGCGGCCGAGACGCGCCGGCTCCACGCCGCGATCGACGCGCACGCGCGGCGCGCCGGCGTGCCGTACCTCGATCCCGACGAGCCCACCGTGCAGCTCGACCTCTTCGGCTCGGCCCGCGCCATTGCCTGGCAGGAGGGAAAGTCCCAGTTCCTGTTCGCCGCTGAAGGCTGCTGGTCGGAGCTCCCCCATTTGTACGCCCGCTACGGCACGACCGCGACGGCCACGCTCATCGCGCGGCTCAAGGCGCTCGAGCGTGCAAGCTCGGTTCTCGTGTGCGACTCGGGCATGCAGGCGACGGCGCTTGTCTTCGACACCCTCCTGGCGCCGGGCAGCCACGCGGTGCTGATGCGTCAGGTCTACAACAAGACGCGCTCGTACCTCGAGTGGCTCGTGGCGCGCATCGGCTCCGCCCTCACGATCGTCGACGACGGCGATCACGAGAGCCTGGCCGGCGCCGTTCGATCCGAGACGCGCCTCGTCTTCGCCGAGACCTACACCAACCCGCTGCTGCGCGCCCAGGATCTCGACGCGCTGCGCGCCATCGTCGCCGAGGCCAGGACGCGTGCGCCGGCGCTGACGCTCGTCGTGGACTCGACGATCGCGACCCCGTGGGCCTTCAGGACGCCGCTCCTCGAGCAGGGCGTGGACGTCGTCGTCGGCAGCGGCACCAAGGCGCTCGGCGGCCGCGATCGGGATCTCTGGGGGTACGTCGCGACGCGGGACTCGCAGCTCGCCAACGCGATGATGGACCTGATGGCGATGCGCGGCGGCATTCTCGACTGGCGGCGGGCCGCGGCGATCGTCCCCGGCCTCGACGATGCCGGGCGGGCGCACGCGCGACGCT
>JBOGIW010000651.1:0-5573 GCA_050748045.1 Vicinamibacterales bacterium
CTGTGATGGGCGCAGGAGATTTGAGTGGGGCTGACCTTAGTACGAGAGGACCGGGTTGGACGGACCTCTAGTGTATCGGTTGTCGCGCCAGCGGCAGCGCCGAGTAGCTACGTCCGGAAGGGAGAAACGCTGAAGGCATCTAAGCGTGAAACCCTCCACAAGATGAGATGTCCCAGGCCGCAAGGCCTCTGAAGGCTCCTGGTAGACGACCAGGTTGATAGGCCAGGTGTGGAAGCGCAGCGATGCGTTAAGCTAACTGGTACTAATAAGCCGTGAGGCTTGACCATGATTCTCTTCTCGCACGATGTGGGAGGCGGGAGGAACTGCCGTTTGCAGGATATTCAGGTGTCCGTCTGTTCTTTGACATCAAGGAACGCCGCGAAGGCGTTCCGGCCGGATCGTTCGGGACGATCGTCCGACGCGACGAGACGCGGCTGCTGGCTGCGCCCCGCGCCGGCGGACCCCGGACACCCATTTCCCGGTGGTCATAGGGGCAGGGTCACACCCGTTCCCATTCCGAACACGGAAGTTAAGCCTGCCACCGCCGATGGTACTGCATGCGTAGGTGTGTGGGAGAGTAGGTCGCTGCCGGGAGTATTCTTCGAGAAGGAACGCCAGCCACTCGGAACGCCATCGAGGCGCTCAGAGAACGACGCGTTCCAGGACATCGCCCGCCGTGAGCGTCACGGCGGGCTTTTTTCGTGTACGGGACCTGCGCGCCGGGCCCCGCCTGCTGGCGGGGTCGCTGCACAAGGCGTATGCTGGGCGCCTCGCGTCATTTGTCGGAGGCGGCCATGAACATCCTGCTGCTCTCGATGCCCGACTCGTTCGAGCATACGCCGTCGCTCGCGATCCGGATTCCGAATGGCGCGCTCGCGTCGCTTGCCGGCAACATCGATCCGCACCACACCGTGGCGGTGGCCGATCTGGTCCTTGCGCAAGCGAACGTCCGTGCGACCGTGGAGCGGCTCGTGCGCGAGCTGCGGCCGGAGGTGGTCGGGCTGTCGGTGATGACGTTCCAGCGCGGCACGGCGCGGCGCCTGATCGGGCTCGTGCGCGCCCTCCAGCCGGACGTGCGCATCGTTGTCGGCGGCTACGATCCGAGCCTTGCTCCGGAGGCGTACCTGCACCCGGCGCTCGGCGTCGACGCCATGGTCGGTGGGGAAGGCGAGCTGACGCTTCGCGCGCTGGTGCGGGCGTGGGAGGAACGGCGCCCGCTGGACGCCGTCGAGGGCCTCTGGTTCCGTACGGCCAATGGCTTTCGCCGGAATCGGCCACGGGCCGTGGCGCGCCTTGACACCGGCGCGATTGCCCTCCCGAACCGGGCCGCCCGTGTGCTCTCGGGCTACACCTTCCTTGGCCGGCCGATCGACGTCGTCGAAACGTCGCGCGGCTGCACGTTCGACTGCAGCTTCTGCTCGATCATCGAGATGCGCGGCCGCAACTTCCATCGCTTTCCTGTTTCGCGCGTGCTCGACGACATTCGCGACGCCCGCGCGCGCGGCGCGCGCGCGATCTTCATCGTCGACGACAACGTCACGCTCGACGTCGACCGCTTCGAGGAGCTGTGCGCGGCGATCGTCCGCGCGGGGTTGAACGACCTCGACTATCTCGTCCAGGCCATGACGTCGTCGATGGCGGCCAACGGCGAGCGCCTCGCGCCGCTGATGCGGCGTGCGGGCTTCCGCTACGTCTTCCTTGGCATCGAGAACGTCGTCGAGCAGGACCTGCACTTCCTCAACGCGGAAGCGAAGAACCGGAAGCGGCACGCCGGCGTGCCGGCGGGAAACGCGACGCAGGACGCTGTCGACGTCTTACATCGCCACGGCATGCTCGTCGTCGGCGGCCTGATCGTCGGCAACCCGGACGACACGCGCGAGACGATCCAGGCCAACCTCGAGTTCGCGCGCCGTTACGTCGACTGGCCGTACATCCAGCATCCCACGCCGTATCCCGGGACGCCGATGACGCAGCAGTTCCGCGCGCGCAATCTCATCGTCAACCCGCGTGTCGAGGAATACGACGGGACGACGGCCGTGACGCGCAGCGGCGAGCTGGAGGCCGAGGAGATCGAGCTCATGCGCTGGAAGGCGGAACGGTGGATGAAGCTGCGCCACATGCCGAAGGCGTTCCGCCACGATCCGCTGTGGGTGGCTCGACATGCAGGGCGCCTGCTCGGCCACACCTTTCGGGGCGCCACGTGGCGGTCGCTCGTCGGACTGGAGGACGTGCGGGCCGTGTTCAGACGTTACCGGGCCATCCGGCAGAGCGAGCGGCGGTATCTCGACTGGCCGGATCCCGTTCGCGCTGCCGGTCAGGCTGCGTGCGTGGCGGAACGCAGCTCGGGTGCCGGCTCCTCCGGCATGACGAACCATGCGATGAGATAAGCGGCGACGCCGAGGACGATGGCACCCGGCACGATCGTCAGCACAGCCCAGATCACGCGCGCGGCCGTCGAATCGATGCCGAAGTACGCCGCGAGGCCGCCGCACACGCCGGCAACCTGGCGATCGGTCCTCGAGCGCGAGAGGCGCCGCCCCGTCTCGCGGGCCGGCGCGGGGCAGGCGGGCGGAATGATGATCCATGCCGCCAGGTAGGCGATCAGGCCGCCCACCACTCCGCCAGGGACCAGTGAAAGGATGACCCAGGCCAGCCGGACGAGCGTCACATCCGTATCGAAGTATTCGGCCATGCCGGCGCAGACGCCGCCGATCCGCCCCTCGTCCGGCCGCCGGACCAGCCGCCGTCCCAACGGCAGGGGTGGCGCGCCTACCGGTGCGCCGCAGAACCTGCAGAACGCCGATTCCGTCTCAATCGCCCGGCCGCATCGCGTGCAGTCCATAAGCCCCCCAGGTTTTGTGACGACTCGGGCGCGCGATCGGTTCGCGGCGCGCGCCGGGCGAGAGGCCCGCAGCCCGTCTGTAGCCTGCTTGATGAGATACGATCGGGCCTGAATGGACGGCATGGCCCTCGTTACCGCCCTCGTGTGGTTCTTTGCGTTCCTCTTCTCGACAACCGTCCACGAGGCGATGCACGCCTTCGCCGCCTGGCGGCTTGGGGATCCGACCGCCTACCATGGTGGACAGGTCTCGCTGTCGCCCGTGCCCCACATGCGGCGCGAGCCCATCGGCATGCTCGTCCTGCCGCTCATCACGTCCTTTGCCAACGGCTGGGCCATCGGCTGGGCGAGCGCGCCCTACGACGCGCACTGGGCGGCCCGGTTTCCCAAGCGAGCCGCCGTGATGGCGGCGGCAGGGCCCCTCGGCAACTTCCTGATCGCGGCGTCGGCGTTCGCAATCCTCAGGCTCGGTCTCGAGACGGGTTGGTTCACGGCGCCCGATCGCGTGCGCTTCGAATCGCTCGTCGAGCTTGCTCCCGGGGGACGGAGCTTCGTAACGACGCTCCTGTCGGTGCTGCTCGTGCAGAACGTCTTCCTGGGCGTGTTCAACCTGCTGCCGCTGCCGCCGCTCGACGGCGCCTCGGTCCTGCGGGGCGTCGCGCCTCGCGGCCTTGCGTCGGCGCTCGACAGCCTCTCGACCAACCCCGCCTTTTCCCTCGTCGGCCTGTTCGTCGCGTGGCAGGTGTTTCCGGCGATTGCGAACAGGCTGTTCTTCCTGCTGCTCGCCGCGGTGCACCCCGACGTCAACTACGGCTGACGCCGGGGTGCCAGGCGCTCAGAAGCGGTTGACCATGAGGCTCGGCTCGGTGGGCAGCCATTCGAGCAGGCGCAGATCGTCTTCAGTCAGGCGATAGATCTCCGTAGCGACGACGTGGTTCCGCGCGAACATCAGAAACAGCTCGCGGCTGCGGTGCCGCTCCACCAGCCGCTCGACGCCGTGCAGGCGCGACGCGGTGCACATCTCGAAGTCTTCCTCTTCGGTGTGCGGTCCCGGTTCGAGTGTCTGGAGCTGGCGCAGCTTGGATTCGCATTCGAGCAGCCGCTCCCGATGGTGCTGCGCGCGACCGTCAAGGTGCGCGACGAGCTCCTCCGCGGTGACATCCACTTTGAATCCTTCGATCATCGTGAACCTCCTGCGGCCCTGCCGTGGCAACGGCAATGCCGTGCGAGATCGCGCCTGATTTCGCGCGACGCGCCCGCAAGTACGCAGAACGTGCCATGCGCCACGACCGCCCGGCATGCAGGTCTTGCGCTGCGGAGACTCGCCCCTTCAGATAGATGCATCTATATCCGGGCTTTCAAGTTGGTGGCCGCGTCGTGGCGTCGCGGGGCGAATCAGTCCCGCGCGGCCGCTGACCGTGCGCGCCTGACGGCGACGGCGTAGATCGCCGCGTTCAGCAGCACGACGCCGGCGCCGAGCGTCACCTGGACCTCCCGCGTCAGCCCTTCCGGATACAGCACGGGCAGGATGTAGCGTGCGACGAAGTCTCCTGTGTACGCGTCTTCGCCGGCCTGCTGTCGCAGCCGGTTTTCGAGGGGCGTCAGCGGGCAGATCCAGCCGGCGAATTCGATGAGCGCTCCCCACGCGGCCGTAGGGACGTGCACCCAGGCGACTCGCGGCCAGTGCAGCGCGAGCAGGCCGCCGCCGACCACGAAGGCGACGAACGCGAAGTGCAGCATGACGACGAGATCAGCGAGGAGTGCGGGAGGCATGTCTCCGTCCATAGTACCGCGTCGAGCGCTCCCCACCCTGTCCACGAGCGGACGGCTTGTGGCGAGACCGCGACAGGGGCGCTGTTGTTGACCGCCGTTGAATCCCGATTACTTCTGCGGGGGCGGCTTCAGGCGATCCAGGAGGCTCTTGAGCCTGCGCTCCGCCTCGTTGCGCAGGCCGCGTTTCACCGCGGCCGCCGCGTCGATCATGACGCGCGGCTCCGACAGCGTGCCGCCGATGGTCGCCGGCAGCACGACGCGGTTCCCTTGGCGCGTGTAGCGGACGAGATCCGTGCCCGCCTGCGCCGAGAGCGATTCGGAGAGCAGCAGCTCGCCGCGCCCCTCGAGCGCTTTCGTGGGGATCGTCAGCGTCCCCGTGGCTGCGATGTCGACGTCGGGTGAATGCAGCTCGAACGACTCGGCACGGACGACCTGCCGCGCCAGCGAGAAGGAGGCCGTCATGCGGTCGAACCGGTCGGCGGGCGATGCTGGAGCATCGCTGGCGGGGCGGCCGAAGAAGAGCACGACGGTGCGAACCAGGTCGAGCCGCCGGATCGTGCCATCGGTGATCGCTGCGGTGCCGCCGCCGCTCGCCGCCGCGAGCACGGCGCCCACGTCGCTCCCGCGGCCGCTGAAGCGCCCGGTGCCGGAGAGTCTCCCGCTGACCGTGTCGGGCACGCCGCCGAAGGCGGCAAGCCGGGCCACGTCGAGATCGGTCATGCGGGAAGTCAGCGAGACCGCGAGCGTGTCGCCGACGGCGGCCTCGAGCGTCCCCTCGTAGCGTCCGCCGAAGAGCTCGAATGACGCCGGCGAGAGCGCCATCCGGTTGCCCTGCGCGAGCAGGTTGGCTTTGAGGTTCGTGAGCTCGACGCCGGCGGCGCGCCCGCGAGCGGCGTTGAGCGTCGCGGCAATCCTGCCTGCGACGAGCGCGCCGGCGCCTGCCCCGCCGCCGCCCTTTGGC
>JBOGIW010000652.1:0-3601 GCA_050748045.1 Vicinamibacterales bacterium
CCTGTGGACCGATCGCACGGTGGACACGATCGCCGCCATCCTGGGCATCTGGAAAGCGGGCGGGGCCTACGTGCCCGTCGATCCGGCGTGGCCGCAGGACCGCATCGATCTCGTGCTCGGGAATGCGGGCGTCCGCGTCATCGTGGCGCCAGCCGCGTGCGCGTCGGCGCTGACCCGCGACCCGCGGACGGTCGTCGCCGTCGATGAGTCCGCCGAGGAGCAGGCGCCGGACAGCCGGACCTCGCTCGAGTCGGCTGCATACGTCATGTACACGTCGGGATCGACCAGTCAGCCGAACGGCGTCGTCGTCACCCACGGATCCGCCCTCAATCTGGCCGCGGCGCTGACGCGGACGATTTACGGCACGTTGCAGCGCGAGGCTCGCCGGCACGCGCCGCTGCGCGTCGGCGTGAACGGCCCGTGGATCTTCGACACCACCATCAAGCAGATCGTGCAGCTCGTGAGCGGCCACACGCTCGACCTGCTGCCGGATGCCTGCCGCACCGATCCGGCGAGGTTTCTCCGCCACGTACGCGAGCACCAGGTGGAGGTCGTGGACTGCACGCCGTCGCAACTGCGGCTGCTCATCGCCGGCGGCCTGTTGGACGACCCCGCCCTCGCGCCGCTCGTCGTGCTCGTCGGCGGAGAGGCCGTCGATCCTGCGCTCTGGACGAGGCTGACCTCGGCGGGCGATCGCGTCTTCTTCAACCTCTACGGTCCGACCGAGTGCACCGTGGATGCGACGCTCGCGCCCATCGCGGCGCCGACGACTGGCCCGACGATCGGCCGGCCCCTCCTGAACGTCCGCGCCTACGTGCTCGATCCGCAACTGCGGCCGTGTCCCATTGGCGTGCCGGGGGAGCTGTGGATCGCGGGGGCGGGCGTCGCGCGCGGGTATCTCCACGCGCCAGCGCTCACCGCGCGGCGATTCCTGCCCGACCCGCTCGCCGGCGAGCCTGGCGCCCGCATGTATTACACCGGCGACCGCGCGCGGACCCGCACGACGGGAGAGCTGGAGTATCTCGGTCGTGCCGATGACGCGCTCAAGGTCAGGGGAATCCGGATGGCGCCGCAGGAGGCCGAGGCCGTCCTGATGACGCATCCCACCGTGCACGCGGCGGCCGTCGTGGCCCATGCACGAACGGACGAGGACGTGCGCCTCGTCGCCTACGTCACGCCGCGAGACGGGAGGCAGACGAGGCCGGCCGACCTGCGCCGCTTCCTGCGCGAGCACGTTCCGGCGCATCTGGTGCCGAGCGCCTTTGTCGAGCTGGAAGCGCTTCCGCTCACTCCGAACGGGAAGCTCGATCGCCGCGCGCTGCCGGCCCCGGACTTGTCTCGCGCCGAGTCAGGACGGGACTTCGTGCCGCCTCGCGACGACGTGGAAGCGGAGCTGGCCGGCATCTGGACGCGGTGCCTGGGGCTCGATCGCGTGGGCGTGGCCGACGATTTCTTCGAGCTTGGCGGTCACTCGCTCGTCGCCATGATCATGCTCGGCTGCGTGAAGGCGACCTTCGGGTGCGATGTCCCGATCGCGGTCCTCTTTCGTGGCGGCACGATCGAACAGTTGGCGGCGCACATCCGCCGGAGCGCGGAGAGCGATACGGCGTCGCCGCTCGTGCCCCTGCGGACCTCCGGCACGGGCCCTCCGTTCTTCTGCGTGCATCCCGTGGGCGGCGGCGTGCTGTGCTATCGCGATCTCGTCGAGGCGCTCGGCGGCCATCCCTTCTACGGCCTTCAGGTCGCTCGCAACGGGAGCATCGACGGCGTCCCGAGCGTGGAGCGCATGGCGGCTCAGTACCGCGAGGCCATCCGGACCGTACAGCCGAACGGGCCCTATCGGCTCGGCGGGTGGTCGCTGGGCGGCCTGATTGCCTTCGAGATGGCGCGAGCGCTCCAGGCGGCAGGGGAAGACATCGCGCTCGTGGCGCTTCTCGACAGCCATGCCACGGCCCCTTCCCGCCAGCGGCCGATCTCGGATGAATCGATCCTTCGGCGATTCGCCGAGGACATGCTGGGGGATGGCGCGGCCGGCACGAGCGCACTGACGTTCGAAGAGTTGCACGCGCGCGCCATGGCGGCGGGATTGCTCCCGCCGGGCAGCGACCTTGGCCAACTGCGCGCGCTCGTGGAGCGGTTTCGGGACAACCTTCGTGCGGCCGCCGAGTACCGTCCGGCCCCGGCGCCGCTGCGCGTCCTGCTCCTGCAAGCCGCCGACAGCCTTCGCGACGCGGCGGATGCCACGTTCGGATGGGATCGCGTGGCCCTCTGCGGCGTCGAGCGCCGCGTCGTCCCTGGGAATCACTACAGCATCATGCGCAGCCCCGGCGTCGAGGCGCTGGCGGCCGAGCTGACGACATGGATTGCGGCCGGCGGCGTGACGCGGCTCGCAGCGCTCGGGGAACGCGCGTGATGGTAGAGGGTGCTCTCGCCACTGCCGTCGTCGTGCTGCTCGTGACGGCAGCGGCGTTCCTGGTGCCCAGGATCGTGAGCTGGGTGTTCCGTCAATCGCTGCCGCAGACCGACGGATCGCTCGCCGTCGAGGGGGCGGAGGCGGCGATCGAGATCATCCGCGACGTCGACGGCGTCCCTCACATCTATGCGGCCACTCCACCGGACGCGTATTTCGGTCTCGGTTTCGTGCACGCCCAGGATCGGTTATGGCAGATGGAGTGTCAGCGGCGGCTGGCCTCGGGACGCCTCTCCGAGATCTTCGGATCGCAAAGCCTTCGAGCCGATCGTCTTCTGCGCACCTTCGGCCTCCGCCGCGCCGCGCAGTCGGCGCTGGAGGCGCTCCCGATCGACGCAAGGGCGACAGTCGATGCGTACGCGCGCGGCATCAATGCCTGCCTCTCACGCCATCGCGGCATCAGGCGGCCGCCCGAGTTCGTGCTGCTCGGCGTGCGTCCCGATCCGTGGGAGCCGGTCGACGTCCTCGCCCTGCGCGAAACTGACGGCCTGGCAGCTCAACTTTACCTATGCCGCCGAGCTCCTGTATGCGGACCTCGTCGAGCGGGTCGGCCGCGAGCGCGCCTCGACGGTGCTCACGTTCGCCGACACCCCCTCGCCGCCCGCTGCAACGCGGCCATCGGAGGCGCCGCACGCACATCCGCTCGACGACGAGGAGGCGAGCGAGGCGGTGGCGCCCGCGGGCGGACGGGAAGGCTTCGGATCGAACGCGTGGGTCGTCGATGGCACGCGCAGCGCGACGCGCAGCCCGGTGCTGGCCTGCGATCCGCACCTGCCATCGGGCGCGCCCTCGTCGTGGTACGTTGCGCACGTGAGCGGCGGGACCCTCGATGCGATCGGCGCCACGCTGCCGGGGATTCCTGGGATTGTCGCCGGCCGCAACCATCGCATCGCGTGGGGCACGGCGAATCTCGCGGCCGACGTGCAGGACCTCTTTCGCGAGCGGCTGTCACCCGATGGCCGCTACGTGCAGTGCGGCGATCGCATGGAGCCGATAACCTGCCTCGACGAGACGACATGCCGAGGATGCACGACCCCGCCGCCGGCTTCGTGGTGGCGGCCAACGCCGAGATCACGCCCGCCGAGTCCGGCTGCTTTCTCGGACGCGCGATCGTCGAGCCCTATCGCCAGC
>JBOGIW010000653.1:0-5651 GCA_050748045.1 Vicinamibacterales bacterium
GGCCAGGACGGCGCTCTGCACCGCGGCGAGCGCGAGCGGCCGGAGCGTGATGGCCACGGGCGCGCCGATGAAGCGGCGCGACAGGTAGACCCCGATCGCAAACTGCGCCGCCATCGGCGCCGCCACCGCCACGCTCGCCCCGACGAGGCCGTACCACGTCGTCAGCGGCAGCAGCAACGCGCCCATCGCGACGAGGCGCCCGAGGTTCATGGAAAAGTCGATGTGCGGCCGGCCGATGGCGTTGTACAGATAGCCGTTGATCAGCCAGAGGGCGCGGAAGCACCCGAACATCGCCAGGACGCGGAGCGGGCCGGCCGCCTGCGACCACCGGCTGCCGTACAGCGCCCCGACGATCTCGGGCGCCAGCACGAGCATGGCCACCGACACGGGCACGAGGACGGCGGTAATCATCCGGATGCCGCGCACATACTCGACCCGAAGCGCCACGAGGTCGGTCTGCAGCTTGCTGAACAGCGGAAAGAACACCTTGGCGATGAAGCGCGACAGGTAGTCCGACGGAATGGTCGCCAGCGAGTAGGCGACGACGTAGAAGCCGAGCGTCTCCATCCCGAGCAGCTTCCCGATGAGCGCGTTGTCCAGCTCGCGCGTGAAGAACACGACGATCGCCAGCCCGGTGATGAAGCGGCCGTACTTGTAGAGCTCACGGGCGATCTTCGGGTCGAAGCGGAGCCGCGGGCGCCCGGGCACCATGATGAACGACAGCGCGCTCTGGATCGCGGCCGCGGCAATCTGCGCGTAGACGAGCGCCCACACGCTGCGGAGCCACCAGGCCAGGCCGACCGCCGACGCGAACCTGAGGACGGCTCCGGTCAGCTCGAGATATGTGAGGCGCCTGGCATCCAGCTCCTTCTGCAGCGCGACCGTGTTCATGTTCAGACAGCCGCTGAGGAGGAAGCTCAGGCCGGACACGGCGACGACCGACGTCAGGAGCGGCTCCTCGTAGAAGGCGGCGACGAAGGGCGCAATGGCGACCGACAGCGCCGAGAGGCCGGCGCCGCGCAGGAGCATCATCGTGAAGGCCGTGTCGCGCGCGTCCTCGAAGCGCTCCTGCCGGTGGATGAGCGCCGCGCCGAACCCGGTCTCCGTGAAGATCTCGATGAGGCGCGTGGCCATCAGCGCAATGGCCATCAGGCCGAAGATTTCCGGCGTGAGGAGGCGCGCCAGCACGATGCCGCGGCCGAACGTGAGCACGGCGATGCCGGCGCTCGACAGCCCGACCCAGATGGCGGTCCGGATGGCCCTGTGCTGCAGCGAGCCGTCCGTGCGGCCGAGGAACGCGACGAGGCTCTTCAGGGATGGCACGCGCTCGCCCTCAGTGCGACGGCACCCCGACCGGTATCGCGGAGGCGGGCGCCGCCGCCCGCCGCTCCCCGCCGGATCGTTCCAGCCACCGGCAGCACTGGTCCAGCATGTCCTCCTGCCACTCGCCGAAGGAGAAGATGTGGTTGGCCTGCTTCGTCACGTGCATCTCGAACCAGTCCGCGTGGCGCTCGACGGCCGCGCGATGGCGCTGCAGGAACTTGACGTCGAACTCCCAGAGGAGCCGATCCGTCTCGGCGAAGATCAGGAACACGCGCCGTCCGGTCGAGACCATCCGGAGAAGCGCGGGCGCGAAGTACGGGTTGGTGTTGTCCGCGGCTTTCGCCTCAGGCGCCTCGGCCGTGGCCGGCGCCACCGGGGCCGCGCGCCGCAGGCGCGCCAGGAGCGGTTTCGCCATCGATTTCAGGATCAGGCTGTAGTGGCTCTGAAACGAGAAGAACCGCACCCACGAGTGCCACACGTCCGGATCCCACAGCCGGAACTTCCGGAGGTACCGGAGGCGCGTTCCCTTCAACTGCGCGTCGGTCATGTACTTCGACGCGTCGATCGTCGACCCGTCGAGAATCACCGGAATGGAGAGACCCAGGAGCGACGTGATTCTCGGGTCCCGTTGCGCCGCCAGGAGGCCGGTGAGCGCGCCGCCGCAAAGACCCGACGCGATGAACCGGGACGTGCCGTACTGCTGGTGCATCCAGTCCATCGCCGCGATCGTGTCGGCGATGTAGCGTCCCACCTGCGTCGCGCCGTAGAGATCCGCGAGGAGCGTGTCGGGCGCCTCGCCCTCGGAGTCGCCCAGCCCATGGAAGTCGAACCGCAGCACGGGATAGCCGAGCGCCACGAAGCGCGCGGCCATCTTGTTGTAGAGCCGATGCGGCGCCACCCGCATCTTGACGCCCGGGGACAGGAGCAGGATCGCCACGCCGGGGTCGCGCGGGACCGCCGGCTGATGGAGCACGCCGAACAGACGAAGGCCGTCCTTGTTCGGGAACGTGACGGGAATGGTGTGGGCGTTCATCGGGTGTCTCGGCGTGACGGGGTCCAGAGCTCCTGGCGGACCCCCGTGCCGTACCGATACCAGGCCGCGAGGATGGCGGCGTTCACGGTCGAGAAGTAGAGCGCGACCTTCCCCACGAGCGATCGGTGGAAGCTGCCCCACTCGCCGAACGCGGCCAGCGCGCCGAGATAGAACGCCGCCTGCATCGTGAGGGCGGCCGCGTACACCGGCGAATCGACGAGCGCAAGCGGGCTCACGAGAGCCGTCACCAGGAAGAACGGCACGGTCCACCGCAGGACCTTGTGCGACCACATCGCGAACGCGAACAGGCCGTAGCGAAACGGGTTCAACACGCCCGCGTGCGCGAAGAGCGTCGTCATGCCGCGAATCGACGTCCGGACCTTCCGCTCGAACTCGTGCCGGGTGTCCTTGACGCTGGTCATCGCGCCCACGGCCGACGGCTCGCTGACGGCGCGGTACCCCTGCTCGACGGTGCGGACGACGGACAGGAAGTCGGGGGCCATCCCCTCGGTGAACGGCTGGCAGAGCGCCCGGCGCTGCGCGTAGAACGAGCCGCTGGCGCCCACGATCGAGTGGACGCTCGATTCGAGCCGGCGCAGGACGAGCTCGTACCGGCCGTACCAGGCTTCGCCGCCGGACTCGGCGATGCGATCTTCGCCCGAGACGCACCCGATGGCCGGATCCTCGAACCTCCGCACGATCTGGTGGAGCGCGTCGGGCTCCAGCTCGATCGAAGCATCCGAGAAGACGAGGATCTCGTGACGCGCGCGCTCGAGCCCGGCGTTCAGCGCCGCCGCCTTCCCGCCGCGGACCGGAAGCTCCACGACGGTCATGGCGGGCGTCCCGGCGGCGCGGATCATCTCGACGGTCCTATCGGTGGAACCGTCCGAGACGAACAGGATCTCGAGGCGGCCGGCGGGATAGCGGAGCGCCGCCGTGTTGGCGACCTTGCGCTCGATCCGTGCGGCTTCGTTGTGGACGGGAACGATCATCGTGATCGACGGCGGCACCGCCGGGCCCGAGGCGTGGTCGCGCCGCCCCCTCAGCCGGCCGAGCGCCGCCAGCACGAGCGGGTAGCCGGCGTACGGATACAGCACCCCGAGCACGGAGACCCAGAACACGACCTCGGCCGTCACCAGAGCCCCACCACACGCGCAAGGAACATCGGCGTCGTCTTCGTGACGCTCTCGTGCACGTTGAAGCGCCGCACGGTCAGGGGATCGTCGTCGCAGCGCACGAAGCCGCCCTTCGTGATGAAGGCGAGCCGGTAGCCCGACGCCTTGACCCTGCCGGCGATGTCAGGCGTGTGATAGCCGTTCGGGTAGCTGAAGGCGGAGACCTGCTCGCCGAGGCGCGTGTCGATCGCCTGCTTCGACGTGCGGATCTCGCACTCCGCTTCCTCGCGCGACACCTGCGTGAGCAGCAGGTGCTCGGCGCCGTGTCCGCCAAAGGCGATGCCCAGGCGTGACATCGTTTCCGCCTGCTGCCAGTCGATGAAGCCGTCGATCGCGGCCAGCTCGTCGAGGCTGACGCCGAGCTCGCGGGCAAGCGAGGCGATGAGGGATTCGGTCGCGGAGCGGGTCAGCGGCTTCTGCGATCCGACGGCGGACATGATTGCACTCCGCGGATCGTTTTCATCGGTATCGAGCACCGCGTCGAGGCCCGCCGGCGCGACGAGGTCCGCGAGCCGCGGCCGCCGCCCCGGATCCCGCCGCACGTCCGCGACGGCGCGCACCAGGAGGTGCGTGAGGGCCTCCTGCCAGAAGAGACGCCGGCGGCCGATGTAGTTCACGGGCAGGAAGACGAGCGCCGGCAGGCCGTGCCGCGCCAGGATCGGGAGCGCGTTCGTGAAGTTGTCGCGCCAGCCGTCGTCGAAGGTGATCACGCAGGACGAGTGCGGGAAGGGCACGCGCCGCTCGAGGCACTCGGCGAACTCCGGCAGCGAGAGCACTCTGAACCTGCGCTTCAGCACGGCCATCTGGCTGGCGAACGTGTCGCGGTCCACGACCAGCGCCGGATGCGACCCGGTGCGGCGCCGCTCGTCGGGCGTCAGGACGCGGTGGTACATCAGCACCACCGCCTTTTCGCGCATGACGATCGCCTGCCAGAGCCGCAGGAGCCCGGTGTAGTACAGGGCGTGCGACGCGGCAACCTTGATCGCATAGTTGAGCCGCTGGCGTCCGGTCATCGCGCCAGCTTCCTCACCGCGCCGACGAGCTCGCGCTTCGAGCACTCCCAGTAATAGCGCGCCTGGTCCCGGAACACCCGCACGCGAACGGTCTTGCGAACGTCGTTGGTGAAGCGCCGCTTGAACGGCTCGTCGCCGACGGTGAAGTCGAGCTCGCGGCGCTTCTGGTCGAGCGCGTAGCCGATGAGGTGCCGCACCATCACGATCCCGGGCGAGTGGTGCTCGAACGCGACGTCGAAGGACGGCTTGTACCAGATGACCGATCCGTTGTAGTCGAAGCCGTAATGAAAGGCGATCGGCCGATCGTTGAATTCGACCACGGAAAAGAGCAGCCAGCCCCTCCCCGTCATCCGGCGCGTCAACTCGCGGTAGAAGCTGCGGTTGCGGGGATCGACGAACAGGCTCGAGTTGCCTTGGCCGTTGCCGCCCCACCGGGTGACGTGCTGGTCGAAGAAGGCCTCCAGGTAGGGCTCGATGTCCCGCGCCGTTCCGAGATTGCGGCACACGAGCCGGCCGCTCCGGTTGAAGTAGTTGGTGCGGCGCCGCAGGCTCGGCTTGTTGGCGATTCGCCGCGCCTCCTCTTCGTGCCCTTCGATGACGAGCGTCGGGCAGGGATACTGATCGTCGGCCAGCATGCGGTAGCCTGCGGCGGCGCAGATGTCGCGCAGCACCGGCGCCGTGCGGGAGTGCCCGGGAATGTTGTTGAGCTCGATGACATCCCAGCGCCCGTGTTCGCGGAGCGCGTCGAACATGGCGTCGACGACGAGGGGCTCGCCGTCCCCGGCGAGCAGATCGAGGTAGTCCGCGCGTCCGTCGCCGAGGAAACGGACGATCCGCTCGCCCGACCCGCGCGCCTCCACGACGAGCGGGGCGACGCCCCTGACGCCCGAGCCGTCCGCCACGGTCACGAACCAGGGCTGGTACTGGTCGCCGATGGTGGCCAGCCAGCTCCTGGTCCACTCGTACGTCTGGAACACCGAGCGCGTGTCGCTCCGGGCGGCGAGGGCGTTCCAGGCCTCGCCGTCGAGGCCGACGTCATCGAGCGACGCGACGATGCGGCCGCGAAGCGCCGGCGGCCGCGGCGCGCGGACGCGCTCGGCCCGGACG
>JBOGIW010000654.1:0-16688 GCA_050748045.1 Vicinamibacterales bacterium
CATCCGCCGCGGCTGTGCGGCGGTCGCGGCGCGCGCGCGGCACGTCGCCATCACGCCGCGGCTGTCGCAGTGTGCGGCGGAGCTGGCGCACACGCCGCTGCAGCCGCCGCCGCTCGATCCGGTGGCGCACTATCTCGGTCGCGGCGACGACACCGTGGCGTTCTTCCTCACGCTCGACGCCATCAACTTCGGTTCCGGGTACTTTCCGCTGCTGCGAAAGCGGCCTGGCGCGTCCGGCTACACGACGATTGCGACAGCGCTCGCCGACCGCTTCCGCGCTCACGGACCGTGGTCGTCGGAGGAGTTGTCGGCGCTGTCGCCCGCCGACTGCGCCGCCGTGTTCGGACAGGACCCCGCCGTCCCCGCCATCCACGAGCTGATGACCCTCTTCGCGGCAGCGCTCAACGAGCTCGGACGCTTCGTGAGCCGGCACCATGAGGGACGGTGCGCCGGCGTGATCGACGCCGCCGCCGGATCTGCCGCGCGCCTGGTGACGGTATTGGCCGGGATGCCGGGCTTCCGCGACGTGGCGCGCTACGACACGCTGACGGTGCCGTTCTTCAAGCGCGCGCAGCTCCTCGCGGCGGACCTCTTCCTCGCCTTCGGCGGCGAAGGGCGCGGCCGCTTCGGTGACCTGCATCGGCTCACGATTTTTGCCGACAATCTCGTGCCGCACGTCCTGCACGAGGAGGGCGTGCTGGCGTACGCCGACCCGCTGCAGCGGGCGATCGAGGCCGGCGAGCTGATCGAAGCCGGATCCGAGGAGGAAGTCGAGATCCGAGCCTGTGCCGTCCACGCCGCGGAGCGACTGGTGGCGGAGCTTGCCGCGCTGGGGCGCCCGATGCCGGCGCGCCAGCTCGACTGGCTGCTGTGGAACCGCGGGCAGGAGCCGCGCTACAAGAACCGTCCGCGGCATCGCACGCGCACGACGTTCTACTGACTGACGGCGCCGGTGCGGACGAGATACACCAGCTCGCCGGAGAGCGGAAGCACCTCCACCTCCCACCCCTCGCGGCGCGACAGCTCTTCGAACCGCGTCGCGTAGGTCGTGCGCATCCCCTTCGCGCGTCCGCCCAGGGACCGCACGGGAAAGCTCACCACCACCGAGGGCGCGTTGACCGAGCGGATCAGGCGAGCGCCGGCGGTGGCTTCCTGCTGATCGAGACACGGGACCATCTTCAGCGCCAGCGCCAGGTCGGCCGTCTCGTCCGGCGGATGCGAGACGACGTCGGCCACGTGCGGCCTGGCCCGCAAGCCCATCAGCTCCAGGCAGGCGCCGACAAACGCCACGAGGTCCGAATCGATGTCGACGGCGATGTACTCGGCGCCGGAGGCGAGGCGCATCCACGGCGCCGCCAGCGGGTTCAGCCCGCAGCCGATGTCGAGGATTCGGCCAACGCCGCCGACACGATCGAAGATCGCCCGATACATCTCGTCGAGATACGGGAGGCGCTCACGCGACGAGGCGTGCGCCGCCATCGTGCGCCGCAGCTCGGTCGTGAACGCCTCCGGGCCGGCCGCCTGCGCCGTGCGCAGCCTCGCGAGCAGGC
Source organism: Vicinamibacterales bacterium (assembly GCA_050748045.1). Lineage (GTDB taxonomy): Bacteria > Acidobacteriota > Vicinamibacteria > Vicinamibacterales > UBA2999 > CAVYVZ01. Next base: position 1,551 of record JBOGIW010000654.1, read on the forward strand.
GGTCGTAGCGCGGTGGCATCCCGACATACGCCCCGTACACCTGGTGCAGTTGCCGCTTCGTCCGCTTGATGGCGTCTCCGAGGTGACCGCCGGAAGCCGCCAGGGCCTGGGCGGCGCAGCGCCGGAGCAGTGAGGGATCCAGGCGGCGATAGCGTTTCGACGCGGCGATGGCATCGACAACGAGTTGAACGGCGTCTTCCGCGCCGGCATCGCCGGTCATCGCGGCCGCGCCGGGCGCGGCATCGAGCGGTGGACAATCACGTCGCCTGCGATTATAGGCAAGGGCCCCGCGGCTCTCCCGTATAATCGCCATTTCGATTTGCGAATCCAGATCTCGATTATCACCAGCATGGTCTATCGCGATACGTACACAGGGTCGTGGCTGCATCAGGTCGTGTCGGCGTGCCAGGTGTTCGCGGGCGAGATGATCGACGCCGATGCGAACGCATACCGCCGCGCTCTGGCGCGGCTGGCGCGCGACACGCCGCGCGCCCAGACCGTCGGGCACCTGCTCGTCAAGCGCCTGATCATGATCGAGCTCGCACTCAATCTGTGCCGCCATCTGCAGCGCCGCTATCCCGCCTTTCGCGAGTGGGACACGTTCGGCATCCTTCACCGGGGATTTCTGCGCAACCGCCGCATCGCCCACGATCCGCTGCGCCAGTTCCTCGCGTTCGCGGAGCGGTGCATCGCCGCGGTGCCCCCACCCGTAGACGAGACGCTCGCCGCCAGGATCAAGGCGCAGATCGATCGCTCGTACCCGGAGCGCGTCAGGACGCGCGATCTCGCGAGCGGGCTCGGCGAGCGCCCGGTGCGCGTGGACCGCATCTTCCGGCGGGTGTACGGCGTGTCCGCCCACGCCTACGCGCGCGGCAAGCGCGTCCGGGAGGCGCTGGCGCTGCTCGCCGACCGGAAGACGACGGTCGACGAGATTTCGCGGCGCGTCGGGTATCGCAGCAAGAAGGATCTCTACGCAGCGCTCATGCGGGACACCGGCTTGACGCCGCTCGAGTTGCGCCGCCGGATCGGCTCGCGCTGACACCGCGTCCGCTGCCGTTCCGTTTTGATCGGAACGTTCCGATTTTCCACAGCAAGGCGCGGTGGTTCGTTGACAGCATCCGGGACGGGAAGTACAAGCGAATGTCGTTCGAGACGCTACACCCATGCAATTCAGCCGCGCCAAATACAAGTATACGTGTGCCCTCACGCACGCCGGTACGCTGTTCGCGTTCAGCGCGCAGCAGGATGACGACGACCCGGCCCGGTACCGGATCGGGTACACCCTGCTCGATCTCGATCCGACGCTGTCCGATCAGGATGCGTGGAAGGACTTCAAGATCCTCAGCTTCCCGACCGAGCTGCGGCCGGTCGGCATGAATCTCGTCACGATCAACTTCAAGAAGGACGAGATCCCGACCGCCGACGTCCCGTTCTCGGTGGAGTCGGACGGCAGCTACATCTACGTGTTCCGGCAGTCGTCGGCCGGCACGCTGCTCGTCGATCGCTTCATCTTCGATGAGGTCCTTGGCGTGCTCAGTCACGCCTGGGAGGTGCGTTACCGGCGCAGCCAGAAAATCGATACGCCGGCCGACCGCAAGGACACGTTCGGCTCGACCAACATGGAGGGCAACCGCTTCATCGAGCCGACCATCGAGTTGACGATGATCGACTACCTCTCCAACGGCCGGTTCGCGGTGCTGGTGCTGCCGACCGCGGTGCAGGGGATCCAGCGGTGGCTGATCCTCGCCTATGACGCCCGCAGCGGCGCGCTCAATACCTACTCGATCGCGCGCGCGCAGAACGGTCTCTTCGATCTGACCGACGCCATCGACCCGGCGACGCACACCGTGCCGCCGGCCAGCACGCTGACGCTGACGATGGACGGCACGACCGTTCCGTACGCGTCGGGCCCGGCTGCGCTGCTCTATTCGAAGCAGGAGCGGCTGAAGGACGAATACGGGCGGGTCCGCTTGCTCAAGAAGGAGCAGCGCGTCATGGTGGCGGTGTCGGTGACGGCCGATCGCCAGATTGCGATCCTCGACTTCGGCGTCGGCAAGGACGGCCGCATCGCCCGGATCGGCAACGTGCTGCCGGTCACCGCCAACCCGCTTGTGGGCACCTCGCTCAACTTCGTGCATCCCGAGATGACGGCGGCCACGCTCCCGGCACTCACCGGCACCGCCGTCGACACGCTGACCGCGGAGTGCTGGGTCAACCCGCGCGACATGAGCGGTGACGCGGAGCTCGTCATCGCCGCCAATCCCGATGAGGCGACGAGCTGCATCAAGCCACTCACCCTCGCGATCGCCGGCGGCGTGCCGCAGTTCACCGTCGTCTCGAACGGGACGGCGCACTCCGTGTCCGGCGCACCGCTGGATCCCCAGTTCTGGTCTCACCTGGCCGGCACATGGGACGGCACCACCGCGATCCTGTACGTGAACGGACAGCCGTCTACCACGACCGCCACGCCGCCGGCCGTGCCCCCGATGACGACGGGCTATCTCCTCGGCGGGAGCAGCGGCTTCACCGGGAGCCTGAAGGAGCTCCGCCTCTGGACCGCCGCCTTGAGCCGCTCGCAGATCCTCGCGGCCATGAACGCCAGCGTCCCCGGCGACAGCCCGGGCCTGCTCGGCTATTGGCCGATGAATGCGCCCTCCGGGCCGGCGCTGCTCACGACCATCCCGAACGCATCGACGCTCGGCCCCGCCGCCGACGGGACACTCGTGGGCGCCACGTGGAGCCCGACGAACGCGCCGGTCGGATCGTCGATGGCACCCGTGGCGTGGGACGCCAACGGGCTGACCGCCGCCACGACGCTCCTGACTCCGATGAAGACTGGCGAGTGTCCGTCGCTCCTCGAGAGCGCCGACGGCCTCGTGCACCTGTACTTCCGGGATACCGACAGCGGCATCTTCACCGCCGGCCAGTACAACACCGAGACCGGGCGGGCGCATTACGCGGCGCGCTGGGCCGCCGACGATCCCGGGACGCCGTCGAACAGCCAGACCGGCTCGCTCCGGTTCATCGCCCGCCAGCCTGGCGTGCCGATGAACAACCCGAACGTCACCCCGGTGTATGTGACGATCGCCGTGGATGGCACCGATCCGGCGCTGTGCACGGTGACGCTGCTCCACTACACCGGCTGGCAGGAGATGTGGCCGAAGGTGCCGCGCGCCCTCGGCGACCTCCTCGATGTCATCAACGGCGCCGCGATTCAGTTCACGACCGATCCGGCGGCCGGCGCCAACGACTACGTGATGTACGACTACCACGCCGTCGTCGTGACGGCGGGCAGCCAATTCGGCGGCATCACGCCGGGTCCGGGTATCGGGTCGGGCATCTTCTCGGTCATCGCCGACACGATGCCCGACAACGGCATGGTCGCGCTGGTGCAGCCGGCATCGGCGAACGCCGATCCGCCGGCGCTCGTGCGCGCCGGGGTGGACACCTGGTGGATCGCGGCGGCGCCGCTGGCGGCGCTCCCCTTCATCCAGGAGGGCGATTCGGCGATGGTGTTCACGGCGCAACAGATCGACGCCTACAAGGGCGACCTCAACCTCCGTGGCGATATGTCGATCGAGGCGTGGATCAACCCGTCCGCGCTCCCGAGCACCGATCCCGACTCCCGCGTCCTGGTCTTCAACAACCCGTCGGGACTGGCGAGCTACACCCTTGGGATCGACGACATGGGCCGGCCGTTTGCCGCCACGCGCGACTTCGGCGTGGTGGCGCAGGGCCACCAGATCGGCCTCGACCGCTGGACCCATCTCGCCGCCACTTACAAGACCGACTTCGGCGTGAAGCTCTCGGGCACCAAGTATCTCGATGCCGGCGATGACGAGAGCCTGAGCAGCGCGGACGCGGTCACCATCGAGGGCTGGGTCAGGCTCGACGACACCGGCCGGAAACAGACCATTGCCGCGAAGTGGGACACGAGCGCCGGCGAAAGCTGGAACCTGTATGTCGGCGCCGACAACGTGCCGGCCTTCGAAGTGGTGCAGGTCTCCGGCACCTCGACGATCGTGGCCACCGCGCGTGCCTCCAAGGCGCTCACCGCCGGGACGTGGCACCACGTCGCCGGCATCTACGACGTCGGCTACAAGAAGGAGACCGCTGTTCAGTTCCTGGCGCCGCTGCCGTGGCTGCCGTCGACGAGCTACGCGGCGATACCGGGGCTCGACAATCCTCCGAAGCAGGCGGTGACGCTGGAGGTCTGGGTGTACCTGCTGAAGCCGGTGCTTCCGCAACCGAAGCAGATCATCCTGTTCACCGTCGACGGGGACCAGGAGGTCGCCGTCTACCTCGAGCTGAACAACCGGGTGCCGACCTTCAGCGTCGAGGCCGACAAGACCTATTCGGTGTCAGGAGCGGCGCTGCCGTTCGAAACCTGGATACACCTTGCCGGAACCTGGGACGCGGAAGGTGCGATGCACTTCTACGTCAACGGGCTGCCGGCCGGTGTCGGGGTCGGCGAGTCCGCGGCTCCGCCGGCGCTCACCGCGGGCGCGACGCAGGTGAGCGAGGGAGCGAAGGTCGCGTACGTGGTCGGCGGCTACATATCCGAGCAGCCGTTCAACGGCTGGATGAACGAGCTGCGGATGTGGAACCGCGCGCTGCCGATCGAGGAGATCCGCCACAACATGAAGCTGTCGCTGTCGGGCGGCGAGCGTGGCCTCATCGGCTATTGGCCGTTCCAGGATCGCTTCGGCACGTCGGCCATGGATCTGGCCGGCACGAGCAACGCCACGCTGATCAACGTGTCGTTCGTCCAGGTGCAGAAGGGCGCGTTCGCGCACAAGGTGCTGATCGACGGCACGAGCGAGTGGGGGGCACGCGTCGAGCTCCCGGTGAGCATCAACGACAGCCGGTTGCTCCTGGGCACCGCGGCGAGCCGGGACTTCCTCCACGCCACCATCGACAACGTTCGGCTCTGGAAGTCCGGCCGGATGGACTGGGAAATCCTCTATTACATGGGCGGCGACGTCCCGTCATCGTCCGAAGGGCTGCTGGCCAACTGGACGTTCCAGACCGGGAAGGGGCGCGTCGGCTTCGATTCGAAAGGCGACAACAACGCGGTGTTTCGCGACGCCAAGGTGGAGCTGACCGACGAGATCGCCGACGCGATGTGGATCCCGACGACGTTCACGGCGGGCTGGACGCTGTACGCGGACGGCGCCCTGGTGCCCGCGGAAGCCTTCGCCCCCCCGGGCGGCTACGGCAAGGCGCAGTTCCAGTTCGCGGCGATGAGCGTGGGCGCCGCCATCGGCAAGTTCTATCTCGGCCAGCTCCAGGAGGTCCGCATCTGGAATCAGGTGCGCACCGGCCTTCAGATCGCGCAGAGCCGGCACGCGCCGCTCTCGGGCGCCGAAAGCGGGCTGGTGGGCTACTGGCCGATGTCCGGCGGCTCCGGGACGATCGCCGGAGACGCGACCGGCGCGGGCGCCAACGCCGTGTGGGCCGGAGATGATCCGCCGGCCTGGACGATCTCACAGGCGCCGGTCGCGGTCGAAGGACCGGGCGTCCGGCTGGCGATCGGCGGCGTGACGCGTCCCGGCCAGCAGACGGTCCTCGACACGCCCGTGTGCGGCGAGTACGGCGCCGTGCTCGAAGCCGCGGACGGAGCCCTGCTCGCCTCGATGAACCGGGCCTACATCTGGATCGATCCGGCGCAGGCGCTCAACCTCGTGGCCGGCTACAGCGTCGGCGATCTCGACACGCAGTTTGTCGGCCAGGCCCAGACGCGACCGACGCTGATTGGCTACATCGAAGGGCCGCCGCCGCTTCCCGCGGAGAACCTGACCCTCAACTACGACTGGATGAACTACTACCTGGGAACCGCATCGGTGTCGATGACGCTCGCCGATGAATCGACGCAGCTCTACACGGCGTCGCGCGACATCGGGTTCGACATGTCCGTCGATGCCAAGCTCGGGGCGCAGTTCGAGTCGCGCACCGAGGCGGGTGTCGTCGTGAGCACGCTGCTGTTCGGATTCATCAGCAAGGTCGGCGTGCACGCGAACTTCGAGCACGTGCTCGGCTGGCTCAACGATGCCAGCCTCACCACGACCACGAACATCACCCGCACCAACTCGGTGAAGGTGGTCGGCGCGTGGCGGCAGAACTCGTACAAGATCAACGGCGGCCAGGGATGGCTCTACTACCCGAACAACCAGGGCTATGCGCTGGTGAACTCGGGCACGGCCGACGTGTATGCGTTGCGCCTGAAGAGCACCGGGGCGCTCGTCGCCTACACGATGGTGCCGAACCCGGACATCCCGGTCGACGTCAACATCATCCCGTTCGCGATCGATCCGCTGTACGTGAAGAACGGCACGCTCGACGGCTACATCGGGTTCGAGCACGACCAGACCTACAAGCACCTGGCGCCAGGCGAGCGCGGCAGCTATTTCAAACCGCTGCAGGCCTACGCGCTCAAGCAGCAGATCGAACGCGAGTTCCAGATGCTGAAGGCGCGGTTCGACGAGTTCCAGTCGACCGACATCGGCCAGCGCGCCAACGTGACGCAGTTCACCAAGGGCGACATCGGGTCGGGCGGCACCGATCTCGGCAGCCTGCTGGCGGGGCTCAAGGGCGACAAGCCGCTGACCAACGAGCAGTGGAAGGCGCAGGTCGCCCGGCGCAACCTGGTGAATACCTACGTGTGGACGGCCGACGGCGGGTTCTACGCCGAGGAAGAACAGTTCTCGGCGGTCCGTGAAGACTCGATGGGCGGGACCTACGACTTCAAGGGCGTGGCCGGCGTGTACACCGAGATGGGCATGAGCACGGGGATCCACTTCGAGCTCGACTCCCTGTTCGGGGGCCACATCCGCACGCGCGCCGTGAAGACGCGGCGCGAGGGGGCGAGCTTTGGCCTGCGCGTGGACGTCAACGGCGAGAGCTTCATCAACAAGACGGAGCTCGGCAAGCAGGACCAGCCGATTCCGGGGAAGGTGCGCGGCTACCGGTTCATGTCGTTCTACCTGGCGCCGGCCAAGCGCAACTTCGACGAGTTCTGGAAGATCGTCGATGCGCAGTGGCTGAACGGCCAGGGGCCATACAGCGGGAGCTTCGATCCGAATGCGTTCGCGCTTCGCCAGGCGATGAGCCAGGTCAACGAGGTCTGGCGCGTGCTGCACCGGGTGACGTACGTCAGCCGGGTTCCGGACGATCCGCGTGGGGATGAGGGCGAGTCGATCGCGCCGGATGTGATTCGGCCGAGCGCCGAGATGAACGCCACCAACGCGTGGCTCCTGGCGCAGCTTCCCGCGAGCGCCACCACCATGGGGCCGGTCAGCGTCGCCCTCACGACGGTGCTGACGGCGCTTGAAGCCAATCCGCTGTGGGGATCGCGGCTCGCCGCGACCGAGGCGGACACACGCGCCGACATCATGTCGTATCTGCGCGGTTATTACGAGATCCCGTGATCCACCGGCGGCCGCCTGGAGCAGCGGCCGCCCTTTACTCCCGGCAGGATCTGCAAACGGAAAGGACGGCCCCGCGATGGACCAGTGCCCGAACAACTTCTGCGGCAAGAACAAGAGCCAGATCGACGGCGACTGCCACGAGCTCGACTACCAGGCCGGTAACAAGATCATCATGAACGACCAGCACCCGCGCTGCTGGTGCATCTGCTCGTGCCTGGCCGAAAACACCGAGATCAGCACCGCCGCCGGCGGCGTCAAGGTGCAGGACATCAAGGAGAACCAGACAACGGTCCTGGCGGCCGGGCTCGACCTGACGTGGATGCCGAAGGTCGTGACGCAGTTCTCCGTCGCCACGCCGGGCAAATGGATTGACGTCATCTACCTGCACTACAAGCTGGGAGGGACCAGGCACGAGGTCGTCGTCACGCGCGATCAGCTGTTCCTGCTCAAGACCGGAAGAATCAAGCCGGCCGACAAGCTCGGGCTGCGCGATGAGCTGGTGGACCGCGACAACCAGCCGGTGCCGATCCTCGACCTGGCGTGGGGCAGCTACAACGGCAGCTTCTACGAGCTGTCGACGACGATGGAGAAGCCGCCCAAGGATCTCGCCGGACACCTGATCCTGTCGAACGGCGTCGTCACCCCCGACTTCGCCGTGCAGGTGTATCAGAACGACCTGTCCACCAGCTTCGCGCCGCTGCTCGCCGACGCCGTTCATGAGCCGTCGGTCGGCTCGCCCGAGTGGATGGAGGCGCACGGCGGAGACTACGAGAAAGTGCTGGCCGCGCGGCGGCAGCGCGTCGTCGACCCGCGATTCAAGGAGGCGAGCGCGCACGCCGTTCAGGTCCCGGCTTACGCGGCCGACTTCGTGTCCCCCAAACAGGCGAAGTACCTGCAGAAGCACGCGCCCAAGGTGCCCTTCGGCGATCCGCTGCCGCGCCAGCGCGTCGAGGAGCTGCTGCCCCGCTTCCGCTGCATGTACCCGGACATCACCTTCAGCTTCGACTGGTACGACCACACCGTGAACGCCTCCTCATGGGTCGAGCAGGGGAGCCAGCAGAAGAACGTCTACTTTTCCGGCGGGATGGCCCGGATCGAGGGCTTCGAGCTCGAAGGCCTGACGCTCGTGTTCGGCCACGAGATCGGCCATTTGATCGGCCACGACATCGGCCCTGACGGCGTGACCTGCGAAGGCGAAGCCGACTATTACGGCTGGAAGGTGGTGCTGCGCAAGTACTACGGTCAGGAGCCGTACTTCGACGCGATGCAGAAGGCCACGACGCAGTTCGAAACGCTGCTCGGGTACCTGAGAGGCGACGCCGCATCGGTGGAGGTGACGCGGTCGGGCCAGCCGTATCCGAGCAAAGCATGCCGGCTCGACACGCTGAATGCCGCGATCATGCTTCACGAAAAGCCGGCGTGCGCTGCGTGCACGATGAAGTGACCCGCGATGGCCGGAAAGCCCGCGGCGCCCTCGTCACTCCAGGAGACGACCTCAGCATGGATCGGCAGACGAACGTCGACACATCGGTACATGAGGCTTGCGCGCGGCTCGGTGATCTGCTCGGGCTGGACCGGCCGGTGCCGGAACCCGTGCTGCGCGCGGTCGTCGGCGACGACCGGTATGCGCGCTATCTGATGGCCAGCCGCGGGGCGCCCGACGTGCTCGAGTCCCTGCTGGCCAATCCACCAGTGCCGAAGGCGACGGCGGTCGCGCCGTCGCTTCCTGGCACGGCCACGCTCATCGCCGAAGCGGCGAGCGCGCTGCTCCGCTGGGGGCGCAGCGGTTTCGGCCACGTCGACGACGAGACGTATCGTCGGCGGCTGGCCGCTTGCAGCTCGTGCGAACACCTCACCGAGGCTCCCGACACGACCTTGTACAACGCAGTGCTGGCCGCCGACGACAGACGGATCTGCCGGCTGTGCGGCTGCGGCGTCGCGACCAAGGCACGTCTGAGCTCCGAGTCCTGCCCGGTGATCGAACCTGGTGACACCGTGACGCGCTGGGGGGAGCCGCGCTCCACGTGACGTTGCACCGGTGAAATGATGCGCGAACGCTCCAGAGCAGGGGATCACCGAAGTGCTGCAAGCCGAGAACGCCGGGGCGGTGCAGATCGGGCGCGAAGTGGAGCGGAAGGTTCGGACGCTTTCGGCCGCGCTCGCGATCCGGGAAGTCGACGCAGGCTCCTGCAACGGCTGCGAGGTCGAGAGCACCGGCCTCGCCAGTCCGCCCTACGACATGGAACGGTTCGGCATGCATTTCGTGGCGTCGCCACGTCATGCGGACATGCTCCTCGTCACGGGCCCGGTGACCCGCAACATGGAAGTGCCGCTGCGCAAGACGTATGAGGCGACTCCCGACTCGAAGTTCGTTGTCGCCGTCGGCGACTGCGCGCAGACCTGCGGCGTCTTCAAGAGCGGCTACGGGGTCGTCGGGCCCGTGCAATCAGTGATCCCCGTCGATGTCTTCATCCGCGGATGTCCCCCTGAGCCTCAGGACATCCTCGTCGGCATCCTGCGCGCGCTCGACCGGTTCGCCGACAAGCGCGGACCCAGCCTTCCGGCAGCCGTCGCCGTTCACAGGTCGCTGTTGTGATGACGACGGGCACAGTGGCGCTCGCGGGGATGCTCGTCGCGTATCTCGGCGCCGTTGCGTCGGTGCTGGCGCGCTCCGCACGCCAGGCCCGGTATGCGACAGCAGCCGGTGCGGCGCTGGGCAGCATGGCGGGCCTTGTCCTCACTTCCGGTTCAGCGTGATGGGCGAGACGATCATCAATAAGCGGGCCCGCCTGTATTTCACTCACAAGGGGACGGAAAAACTGTTCGAGGGCCGCCACCCGGATGAAGGGGTGGAGCTCGCCGAGCTCGTGTCGGGGGATACGAGCGTTGGGCACGCGCTCGCGTACTGCCAGGCCATCGAAGCGGCGGCCGGGGTGGACGTGCCCAGGCGAGCGCTATCTGCGCGTGGTGCTGCTGGATGGGCTTCGTCCATGACGAGCAGGGGTGATCGCCATCGAGGCCTGTGCGAGCAGCCCCTTCCACAGTTCGCGCTCCGCCCCTCGCAGCGCCCGGCGGGCATCATCGATTCGTTCCGATACACGTGAGCCGCCCGCCGTCGCTCGGCTGGTAGTCCACCTCGCGAAGCACGATCAGGAAGTCAGCTAGAGTAAGCAGTGCTCGTCGGCCTGGTTGTTGGCTTCGGCGACGTCGCGCACGAGTCGCTCAGCCACTGTGCATTTCGAATTTTGAGATTGTGAATTCCGTATTACCGAGTGCCCAACAGCTTCCAGATCCCCGGCATGACGCCCGCGGCGGCAATCAGCTTCAGCGCGTCCGCGATCACGAAGGGGTAGAAGCCCGCCGCGAGCGCCGGCTGCAGCCCGACGAGGAGCGAGAGCCAGAGCACGCCGCCCGCGAACACCACCGCCAGCCCGGCGAGCATCGCCACGAGCGACGTCAGATAACGACGGTCGAGCCCGCGCGAGCCGAGCACACCGGTCACGAACGCCGCCAGTGGGTATGCCATGAGATACCCGCCGGTCGGGCCGAGAAGGCGCGCCGCGCCCGGCGGCAGCACAGCCGACGCGGCGAAGACCGGCAGCCCGGCGATGCCGGCGGCGAGGTAGAGCACCTGGCTCGCCACGGCGAGACGCGGGCCGAGGGCCAGGCCGCCGATGAGCACCACCATCGGCTGGAACGTGAACGGCACCTCCGTGAACGGCAGCGGTATGCTGATCTGGGCGGCCGCGGCGGTCAGCGCCGCCACGAACAGCACCGACGCGACACGAATCGCGCGCGTCAACGGGACCGACTCGCTGCGCGCGGCCAACATGTCGACGAAGGCGTGCCCGAAGCTCGGTTGAAGGGTCATGGCCCGGGGATCTTAGCGTATGCGTACGGCACTGACAATCGCGGGCAGCGACTCCGGAGCTGGAGCGGGCATCCAGGCCGACCTCAAGACCTTCGCCGCGCACGGCGTGTACGGCACGAGCGCCATTACCGCGGTGACGGCGCAGAACACGCGTGGCGTGACCTCGTTCGAGGCGCTGCCGGCCGACTTCGTCACCGCACAGATTGAAGCGGTCGTCTCCGACATCGGCGCTCATGCGGCCAAGACGGGCATGCTGGCCAACGCCGCCATCGTCGAGGCGGTGGCCGCGGCCGTCGAGGCCCTCGACATTCCGCTCCTCGTCGTCGACCCGGTGATGATCGCGAAGAGCGGCGACCGCCTGATTGACGAGGAGGCCCTGGGCGCGATGCGCTCGGAGCTCCTGCGGCGCGCGTTCGTCGTGACGCCGAACATCCCGGAAGCCGAGACGCTCGCCCGCATGCCGATCCGCACCGACGCCGATCGGCAGGAGGCGGCGCGCCGGATCGTCAAGCTCGGCGCCTCGGCCGTCATCATCAAGGGCGGGCACCTGTCGTCTCCGATCATCCAGGACCTGCTCTACGACGGGCACCGCTTCGAAGAGTTCACGGGCCCGCGCATCGAGGGGCGATGCACGCACGGCACCGGCTGCACGTTCGCCGCGGCCATTACCTCGCACCTGGCGCTCGGCCGGACGCTGGCCGAGGCGGTGCCGCTCGCCCAGGACTACGTCGCCGGCGCCATCAGGCTGGGACTTGACGTCGGCCGGGGCCATGGCCCCCTGCACCATTTCTGGCGGTTTAGAATAGAGTGATGCCGTCACCGCTCGTCAGCATCACGACGGCCCCGCTCGACGTTCGGGCGCTCCTGTCCGCCGTGGCGGTGGATGGCGATGGCGCGGTGGCGACGTTCGCAGGCCTCGTCCGGGACCGGAACCTTGGACGGCGCGTGCTCTTTCTCGAGTACGAGGCGTATCAGCCGCTGGCGGTCAGGTCGCTCGACCGCATCCTGGCGGAGGCGCGCGAGGCTTGGCCCGACGCGCGGGTGGCGATCCATCACCGCGTGGGCCGGCTCGAGATCGGGGAGGCCAGCGTCGCCATTGCCGCGGCGTCGCCCCATCGGGAGAGCGCGTTTGCCGCGTGCCGCTACGCGATCGAGCGGGTGAAGCAGATCGTGCCGATCTGGAATCGCGAGCACTACGAAGGCGGAGAGGTGTGGCTGGAGGGTGCCACGGCCGACCCCGACGACCAGGCTGCGCGCGACAGCGCATACCGGATCGCATGCGCGTAACCGTGCGGTTGTTCGCGCGCCTGCGCGACCTGACAGGCGCGGGCGAGCTGGTCCGGGACCTGGAGGGGCCGGCGACCGTCCAAACGATCTGGAGGTCGCTCGTCGCCGACTTCCCCGCCGTCGCGGAATACGAGCGATCGATGTCCGTGGCGGTGAATGCGGAGTACTCCAGGATGTCGGCGCCGGTGCACGATGGCGACGAGGTGGCCTTTCTGCCCCCCGTCTCCGGCGGATAGGCAGTCACAGCGCAGGGCGGGCCCCTGGCCAACTCGATATGTTCGACAAGCTGCACAGCGTGGAGTCGCGTTACGAAGAGCTGATGACCCGGCTCGGCACGGTCGAGGTCCAGTCGGACCCGGCCGAGTACCGGAAGTCGGCCAAAGCGCTCTCCGAGATCGAGCCGCTCGTCCAGAAGTTTCGCGAGCTCAAGACGGTGCAGAAGGACATCGAGGGCGCCCGGGAGCTGGTTGCGGGCGGCGACGCCGACATGCGCGCGCTCGCCGAGGAGGAGCTCGCCTCGCTCGACGGGAAGCGCGAGGCGCTCCTGCAGGAGCTGAAAGTGCTCCTCATCCCGAAGGACCCGAACGACGAGAAGAACGTGATCCTCGAGATCCGCGCCGGCACGGGCGGCGACGAGGCGGCGCTGTTTGCCGCCGACGTGTTTCGCATGTACACGCGGTACGCGGAGCGGCAGGGCTGGAAGCTCGACATCATGTCGACGAGCGAGAGCGGCGCCGGCGGGCTCAAGGAAATGATCGTCTCGATCGAAGGGCGCGGCGTGTACAGCCGCCTCAAGTACGAGAGCGGCGTGCACCGCGTGCAGCGCGTGCCCGCGACGGAAGCGAGCGGCCGCATCCACACCTCGACGGCCACGGTGGCCGTGCTGCCGGAGGCCGAGGAGGTCGACATCCAGATCCAGGAGAAAGACCTGCGCATCGACACGTTCTGCTCGAGCGGCCCCGGCGGCCAGAGCGTCAACACGACCTACTCCGCGGTCCGCCTCACCCACATCCCGACGGGCCTCGTCGTCTCGCAGCAGGACGAGAAGTCGCAGATCAAGAATCGCGCGAAAGCGATGAAGGTGCTGCGCGCGCGCCTCTACGAGATGGAGATGCGCAAGCAGCAGGAAGCGATCGCCAAGGACCGCCGGAGCCAGGTGGGCACGGGGGAGCGATCGGAGAAGATTCGCACGTACAACTTCCCCCAGAGCCGCATCACGGATCACCGCATCAACTTCACGACGCACCAGCTCCACACCGTACTGGAGGGGGACCTGCAGGAGCTCATCGACCAGGTGACGGCGTTCTACAACGCCGAGAAGCTGAAGGAAGCGTCGGCGGTCAATTGACGCTTCAGGACGCCCTTGCGGCCGCCCGCCATCGGCTCGTCTCGGCCGGCATCGCCGCCGGCGAGGCGGCCCTCGACGTCGACCTCTTCGCGCGCACGATCCTCGGGTGGGATCGCGCACGCCTGCTCACCGAGCTCCGCGCCATGGTCCCGGCCGCGCTCGAGCCGCGGTTCTCGCAGTGGGTGGCCCGTCGCGAGCAGCGCGAGCCGTCGGCCTACATCGTCGGGGTCCGCGAGTTCTGGGGGCTCGAGTTCACGGTATCGCCGGCCGTGCTCATCCCGCGCCCCGAATCCGAGCTCATCGTCGAGGCGGCCGTGGCGCGGCTCTGCGACAGCCGCGCGCCGCGCGTGGCTGACGTCGGCACCGGCAGCGGCTGCATCGGCGTCTCCATCGCACACACCGTGACCACCGCGCGGGTGGTCGCCACCGACATCTCCGCCGAGGCGCTGCGCGTCGCGCGGGAGAACGCGACGCGGATCGGGGTCGGCGGCCGGAGGCGGTTCGTCGAGACATCCTACCTGGACGCCCTCGCCGGCCCTTTCGACGTCATCGTGTCGAACCCGCCTTACGTGAAGGACGAGGACCGGAAGCACACGTCGCGCGCCGTCGTGAAGTACGAGCCGCACGTCGCGCTCTTCGGCGGCGATGACGGCCTCGGCGGCGTGCGGGCGGTCCTCGAGGGCGCTCGGACGCGCCTGGCATCCGGCGGATGGCTCATCTTCGAGTTCGGCCTCGGACAGGACGAGGAGGTCCGCGAGATGGTGGGCGGCTACCCTGAATACCGGCTGGATACGATCAGAAACGACTTGCAGGGCATTCCCCGAACCGCGGTGGTGCAGGGCCGGACGGCCGTGCGCCGAAACCTGCGCTTCCGCGACCCATCACGGGCAGACTGACCGCAGCAGAGACTCACACTCGCCACATCACCGATCAGAGGATCGAACCATGGACTGCCTCTTCTGCAAGATCATCGCGGGCCAGATCCCCGGCACCTTCGTCCACCAGGACGACACGATGGTGGCGTTCAGGGACATCAACCCGCAGGCGCCGCTGCACGTGCTCATCGTGCCGCGGCAGCACATCGCCACGTTGAACGACCTCGCGGCCGAAGACGACGGGCTGGTGGGGTCGATGCTCCGGCGCGCCGCCGCGCTCGCGATGGAGCACGGCTACGGCGAGCGCGGCTACCGGACGGTGTTCAACAC
>JBOGIW010000655.1:0-4410 GCA_050748045.1 Vicinamibacterales bacterium
CGCATCGATCCACCTGCTGCACGTGGCGAAGGATCCGATCCTGGCGGTGAGCACTCCGGAGCTGTACGGTATCGACTGGGTCAAGCTGCGCGACGACATCGTCTCGGACGCGAAGGCCTGGTTGGCGGCGCTCGCCGAGACGGTCTGGGGCGTTCGCGTCACCTGGGACGTGCTCGTCGGCCGCGCGGCCGACACCATCGCGCAGGCCGCCGTCGACGCGCGTGCCGACCTCATCGTGATGGGCACGCACGGACGCGGCGTGGTGGGGCACGCGCTCGTCGGCAGCGTCGCCGACCGCGTCATCCGGCTCGCCACGTGCCCCGTGATGACGGTGCGTGAGCTCGGGGCCGTCTGCCTGCCGGTGCCGGAGGCAGCCGCCAGCGAGCGTCAACCCGCCGCGCAGGCGTCATGAAAGCGATCGATCGCATTCTGGCCGCGGTCGATTTCTCCGAGCGGTCGCGCGTGGCGCTTGGATTCGCCGCGCGGCTCGCCGGCCAGTTCAAGGCGGATCTGCACGTGATGCACGCGCAGGATCCGCTCCTCACCGCCGCTTCCGAACACCATGGCATCAACCTGGCGCGCGACACCGAGGACGAGCTGCGGACCTTCGTCGCCGCCACGTGGCCGGCCACGCGCTGCGGCCTGCACTTCGACGTGATCGTCGGCCCCGCGGCGAGGGCGATCTCGCAGGCGGCGGAACGCGAGCGCGCCGACGTCATCGTCATGGCCGCTCACGGCATGTCGGTGACGCAGCACGCGCTCGTCGGATCGACCACCGAGGGCGTGCTGCGCCGGTCGAAAGTGTCGGTGTTCGTCGTGCCCGACCAGTGGCAGGCCGCCGCGCCGGATGCGCCGGACCTCCGCGGCGAGGGTCCCCTCATCGTCGGGATGGATTTCCGCATACCGGCCATCGAAGCGGCGGCGGACGCGGCCCAGCTCGCGACGTCACTGAGGACCGGGATGATCCTGGTGCACGTCGTGCCGTCGCTGACGGTCCTGGCTCGATGGCGCGAGCAGGCGGACGCCGCGGTGGCCGCAAAGGCGGCCGAGGCGACCCGCGAGATCGAACGAGTCGCGGCCACCGTGAGCGGTGGGGCGCCCACGCGCGTCGTCGTCGAGCGCGGTCGCGTGGACGGGTGCCTGGTGGACGTCGCGCATGCGCATCCGAAGACCATCCTGATCGTTGGCAGGTCCATCCACCCGCAGGGATTCGCCCCTCCGGGCAGGACGGCGTATCGGGTGCTCACGCGGGCGAACGTTCCCGTGCTGATGCACGTCGCGCGGTGAGGCGAGCGGCTGCGCGCCGCCGGGACAGGGCACCCGTCCCGGATGGAGCGCCACCGGAGGGTATGGGGTTTGCTCGCTACTGGAGACGGAGGTCGCACGATGCGTAGCGCCACTGCCCGCGCCGACAGGCAGTCGTCGTGCCTGTCCGCGTCCGAACCGCACGGCTGCGTGCACGTCGCCGGTCAGTTCGCCACCGCTCACCGCCGGGAATCGAAGCGAGCTCAGGCACGAAGCGCGGCGGGCACGCGGCGACAGTCCCGGCCCACGGATTATCGCCACGGACGTGGACAGCGGCGGCCGACTGCTGGTGGCCACGACGACCGAGCACCCAGCGCATCGCCTGGGTCAGGCGCTCTTCAAGACCTTCGGCGGCGAGCTGCACGGCTTCGGGCACGGGAACAGGCCCGCGTTCGTGTGGTGGCAGTGCTGACACGGCTCGCCGGCGAGACGAGCGTCAGGCCGGCGATTGGCGGAACGGTGTGATCTGGATCAGTCGGGATCCGGCGGTGTCCGGCGCAGATACCGCGTGAACCAGGCGGCGGCGAGCCGCTCGACCTCCTCGAGCGCCCCCGGCTCCTCGAAGAGGTGTGTGGCGCCCGGAACGATCTCGAGCTCCACGTGAGCCCGCATCTGCCGCATGGCGTCGCGATTCATCGCGATGACCGGCTCGTCGTCGCCGCCCACGACGAGGAGCGTCGGGGCGGTGACGCGTGGCAAGGCGACCCCCGCCAGGTCGGGGCGGCCACCACGAGACACGACGGCGCGGATGGTTTCCGGCCGGTCGGCGGCGGCAATCAACGCCGCCGCCGCACCCGTGCTCGCACCGAACACACCGGCGGGCAGCTCCCGAAGGTCGGGGTGGCGGCGAGCCCAGTCGGCGGCGGCACTGACGCGGGGACCGAGACGCGCGATGTCGAATCGGTACTCCATCGTCCGCACGTCGACGGCTTCCTCCTGGGGCGTGAGCAGGTCGAGGAGCAGCGTCGCGAAGCCCTGTCGGTCGAGAGACTCGGCGACCTGGCGATTCCGCAGGCTGAAGCGGCTGCTGCCGCTGCCGTGCGCGAAGATGACCAGACCGCGCGCGTCGGGCGGCACCCGCAGGTCGCCGCTCACTGCGGCAAGGTCAACAGGAATTTGCACAGGCTGAGCAGTGATGGTCCTCATGAGCGCACTCCTTGCAGGCCGCGACAGTGACGGGACCTCGAGACGTGCCGAGCAACGGGCGTGCCCACCGGCAGATACTGTGTGTTGCCACGTCTCGCAGGAACGTTCAACAGACAGTCTGCTCGCCAGGTCGGCATGGGAGGCCTCGTGAAACTTTCGGTGATCGCGCTGGACTACGACGGGACGATCGCACGCGCTGATACGCTCGACCCCGCCGTCCGGGACGCGATTGCCACGGCGCGCGCCAGCGGCATCACGGTGCTGCTCGTGACCGGCCGGATCCTCGACGAGCTTCGCCGTGTCGCCGGCGATCTGCACTTCGTCGATGGCGTCGTCGCCGAGAACGGCTCGGTCGTCCACTTCCCCGACAGCGGCCATACATCGCCGCTGGCGCCGCCGGTGCCGGCGGTGTTCATCGAAGAAATCGCCCGCCGCGGCATTCCGCATCGCGCCGGGCAATGCCTGGTTGACGCCGATGCCAACGAGGCGCCGCGGCTGCTCGAGGTGATCCGCACGCTCGAGCTGCCGCTCGTGCTGCTCTTCAACGGTGGCCGCGTCATGACGCTGTCGCAGGGCGTGAGCAAGGCGACGGGCCTGCACACGGCGCTCGACATCCTTCGCCTCTCCGCGCACAACACGGTCGCGATCGGCGATGCCGAGAACGATCACGAGCTCCTCCGGCTGGCCGAGGTTGGTGTGGCCGTGGAATGGGGCAGCAGCGCCCTGCGGGCAGCAGCGGACGCCGTGATCGCCGGTTCCGGGCCCCTCGCGGTCGCCGAGTACATCCGCATGCTGGCGAGCACGGGACGCGTGCCGATTCCCGCACGGTCGCGGCGCAGGCTGCGCCTGGGCTACACCGAGGACGGGCGCGAGCTATCAGTCGCCGTGCATGGACGCAACGTGCTGGTGGCAGGCGATGCCAAGTCGGGGAAATCCTGGGTGGCGGGTCTGCTGTGCGAGCAGTTGATCCTCTACGGCTATTGCGTGTGCGTCCTCGATCCGGAGGGCGATTACCGGTCGCTCGAGGCGCTGCCGGGCGTCGTCGCGCTCGGCGGCGAGGATCCGCCGCCGACGCCCCGGGAGCTCCTGCGGGTCTTTCGCTATCCCGACCGGAGCGCTGTCATCGACCTGTCGCACCGGGCGCAGGACGAGAAGATCGAGTACATCCGCGCGGTCCTGCCGGCGCTCAACGAGATCCGCCGGCGCACAGGGCTTCCACACCGGATCTTCGTGGACGAAGCGCACTACTTCCTTCACGACGCCGGCGCCCATCACCTGCTCGACCTCGATACGAATGGATACACCGTCGTGACCTACTGGGCGTCCCGCCTTCCGCACGAGCTCCTGGCCGCCACCGAGGTGATGATCGTGACGCGGGAGTCCAGTCCCGCCGAGGTCGAGGCGCTTCGCCAGTGGTGCTCGAAGTGCAGCCAGGTGGAGGAGTCCCGGTGGTCGCTCCTCAGTCGTCTCGCGACGGCCCAGGCCGTCGCGTTGCCCATCACGGAAGAAGCCAGGGGCGACCTCGTGCTGTTTACGCTGGGCCCGCGCCTCACCCCTCACGTCCGCCATCGCGAGAAATACGTCGACGTGCCGATCACGGAAGGCCGTGCCTTCGTCTTCGCGCCGAACGGTCACCATCCCGCTCGCCGGGCTCGCACCTTGCGCCAGTTCGTCGCCGAGCTGGAACGCCAGACGTCAGACCTCGACGCCTACCTGCGCCGGGGTGACTTCTCACGCTGGGTAGGGGACGTCTTCGGCGACTACGCGCTCGCCGGCGACCTGCGCGCACTGGAAGACCGGCATCGCAGGGCGCCCAATCCCGACACCGTGCCCGAGATGGTCACCGCGATCCGTGCACGCTACGACCTGACGGACGATTAGGACGCGGTCGCGATCCGCTCTCCGCGATCTGCGATCTGCTCTCCGCGATCCGCTCCGCGATCCGCTCTCCGCGATCCG
>JBOGIW010000656.1:0-15250 GCA_050748045.1 Vicinamibacterales bacterium
ACGGGCCCTTCCCACAACCGCGCCAGCGTCCAGAGATCGGCACCGCTCACGGGCCTCAGATCGTCGGCGCGCGACGACGAGGTGCTGCGAGTGTCCCACAAGGCGGCCACCCCGGAGTACACGACGATGAGCATGTCGTCAGGGGCCCCCGCCTGCCGCCACCCGTTGACCACCTTTTCTGACTGGGCGAGGAAACCATCCGGGCCGGTCGCCGCCGGAAAGGGAACGTCGATCCTGGCGGACTGCCGGTGCTGCGGCAGTCGCTTGAACATGTCCAGCCACAGCGCCGCGTCGCTCGGCGTCGAGCTCCCGGCGCGCACACGGCCGTAGCCGTCGAGCAACAGCACCGACAGGGCGGCCGTCGACGGCTTCGAGCCCGGGCCACGCAAGGCCGCGATCCGCCTGGTCACGCCGGCGTCGCCGTTTGTGGCCGCCTCCTGCTGCGCCATGTTCAGCGTCTCCAGTGCGTCGGACTCACGACCGAGCAGAAACCGCACCTCGGCGAGCGACAGCAGGTTCGCCGGACGCGTGCTCTGCCAGCGATCGGCAGCCCTCGCGAACTGGCTTTCCGCCAGACGGAGGAGCTGCGGGTTGTCCCCGTCGTCGAACGCGGCGGCGAGGAGCGCGATGCCGAGCGTCCGCCGGTACATGGCCTCCTGCCGGCCCGTTCGCCCGACTACGATCGAATCGTCGAACGCCCCGATTCGCGGGATCTCGGAGATTTCTGCCTGCAGCCTGCGAATGAGACTGCCGGAGGTCACACGTCCGTACTCGTCGGCGGCGCCGCCCTGGAGCGCCGATTCGAGATGGTGCACGAACACGCTGCCGCGGAGTGACTTCGTCTCGTACGTGGTCTCTGCGCCCGCAGCCGGGATGTAGGCGACCGCCTTCGAGGTCTTGGGGACATCCCTCTCGCCGGCGTCGCTCATCTCGCGCAGCGTCGGCGTCTGGTCCGGGTCGTACACACCGGGGGCGCCGGCGTGGCACATGTTGGCCAGCACGACGATCGGCACGTTCTTGCTCGCCGTTCGCGCCCGCGCATCCTCAATGACGCGGCGCATGAAAATCGCGTTCACGAAGCCGTCGTCGGCGAAGTTGGACGCGAGAAACGACACACCGTAGCCCTCGAATGCCACCTTCCCATGGCCGCCAAAGTAGAGGACGGCGGTGTCCCCGGACCTCGTGCGTCCCAGAAAGCGCTCGAGCTCGGTGGTGATGTGATCGCGCGTCAGCGTCTCGGCCGTCCTGGGCGGGAGGTCGCCGGTACGCACCCGGTCGGCGACCAGGATCGTGCTGCGACTCTCGTCGAATTCCGAGATGGCCTTCAAGCCGTTCCACACGCGATAGGCGTCCTCTCCGACGTATTCCAGGCTGTTGAGACGCGCCTCTTTGTACTGTTCGATGCCGACGACGAACGCGACGACGCGGGGGGGGCGTTGAGGCTGCTGCGCGGGGGCGGGACTGCCCGGTGCGAACGTGAGACCCAGCAGGAGAATCGCTAGTCCCCTGGAACGGTGATGGGTTGTAGAAGTCCCGGAGCGCGGCGCCCGGATCGCAAGGCGCGACGACCGAGAATATTGGCCATATGTGAGGGAGTCGCAACGCAGCGAGCCGGGATGCCCCGCCTGGGAATTATGCGACCCATCACGGTTCCAGGAGACTAGCTGGCGCTGTCGCACAACCCGGGTTCCTTTCTCCAGGCGGGGATCAGGCGGTCGAGCTGCTGCATGATCACCGTCACCGGAATCGCCGCCTCATGTCGCCTCCAGCCCGGCTCGAACGGCGCTTCCACATCCGGCTCGCCCTCGGTGAAGATGCCGACGACGTGGTGGAAGCGCCGGCTGTACACCGGCGAACCGGAATTCCCGTGATACGTGTCGGAGTTGGCGCCAATCGTCGGCTGACGTCCCCATTTCTCGCTGAAGTGCTCGAAGAGCTCATCGCCGCTGTCGAGGGTGCGCCGGCGGTAGCTTTGCCTGAACCGTTCCAGCTCGGCGGAACGCTTCGGATGATTCGTCAGTTCCGCGTCGACGATGATCTGAAGCCGGTTGAAACTGAAGCGGTTCACCTGGAACGGGAAGTACACGAAGGCGTTGTCGTGGACGACGCGGGAGTCGCCGCGGGGATGCCCGATCACGTAGACGGCATCGTCGCGGTGCACGGCCCGCGTCGAGAGGCACTGCGGTGGATGGGTGTCGCCCGGCAGCCGTCCGGCCGCGTTCTGGCCCAACCGGACCAATGCGAAGTCGAGCCGCGGCCCGTCGTCGAGAACCCGTTGCCCCTCGGCCACGATGCCCGCAAACGGGTATCGATCGTCCTTGAGCGGGATGCCACTCAGGTCGCGCTCGTAATTGAAGCGGGCTTCCACCCGCG
This sequence comes from Vicinamibacterales bacterium, assembly GCA_050748045.1. Taxonomy (GTDB): domain Bacteria; phylum Acidobacteriota; class Vicinamibacteria; order Vicinamibacterales; family UBA2999; genus CAVYVZ01. Next base: position 2,374 of record JBOGIW010000656.1, read on the forward strand.
CACGCTGCTCGGGCAGCAAACGGGTAAAACAGTGGCGGGCCGTCAGCACGAGATCCCTGGAGACGAGCACGCCACTGCAGAACGAGCCGTTCTCATCCCTGTCCGCCAGCGCCACCGCGCCGCGCGAGTTCCTGTAAATGCGATCGTAGGCGGCCGGCGGATACTGGTCGTTCCGGTCGTACCGCGCCTTCTGCGTCCGGCGGACCTCGAGAAACTGCCGCACGAGGACCTTGCGGCTCTCGTCGTCCGTGCTCCCAAGCGCGCCGTAGGCGTCGACGATCTCTTCCTCGACTTGCGCCAATGGCACGGTCAACTCTTCTTCTCCGCTCATCGTTCCCCGCCGCATCGCCTCGGCCCGCGACTCCAACGCGCCGAACGCGACGTGGAGGGCCTCGAAGCGCAGCTTCGAGAACCTGTTGCGACGCTCTCTCCAGCTCGCGACCGCCTCGAGCACCGGAGGCGTCGTGACACGTACTCCGTCGTCCTCCGTGCGCAAGGTCACGCGGACCGGGAGCTCCAGGGACGCCTGGGGCACGGCGTCGGGATTGAGCACCGGTCGCCACGCTTCGGGCGCGTTGTCCGCGCGGTACACGATCGTGCCGTCGGGCCGCAAACGGAAGACGCCCGTGCTCTCCCGCTGCGGGGGCGCGGCTGCTTGCGGTTGCGCGGCGAAGGGTGTGGCCGTCACGTACGCGATCCGCGCAAGCCGGAAGGGACGCGACGGCTGGTCTGACGCACGGCCGGCGCCGGCCGCACCGGACGCCGCGTCGCCGATAGAGACGGCCACGCCCTGCTGCCGCATCCACTCGACGGCCGGACCATCCACTCGTGCATAGATGCCGCCGTCGCCGCACGGCCGCAGTCCGGCCCTGACGACGGCGCGCGAGGTGGCACCGGCGAGGAACTCGCGTCCATCGGGCCGCCGGATATAGACCGGGCCGCCGCTGTCGCCATTGCAACTGTCGCGATCGAGCAGCGGCATACCGGCGACGATTTCCACGCCGGCGCCGCAGCCGTAGTAGCTCGCGTCCGCGATGGGCCCCGACCCGGTGTTCACGTGGCCGTTGCAGTGGGGAGAGGCCACCGGAACGTCCACCTGGCGCTTGATTCCCGTCGGCTCGTCAACCGGATCCTCGGTCCGGCCGAAGCCGACGGCGCGCACCGACACCGCCTCGTTGATCCACTCCCCCCGTGCCAGCCGGCGCGGCGTTGCGCTCACCTTGCGCTCGAGAAAGAGCAGCGCGAGATCGCCTTTCGGCATCGTGGACAGATCGACCGGGCAGCTCAGCCGCGACACGCTCCTGGCAACTTTGACCGATTCGCCGGAGGTGGTGGAGCTCCCGATCACGACGCGTTGCGTGACTCCTGCGCAATAGCAGTGCGCGGCGGTGATGACGGCGTCGGGCGCGATGAGGGTACCTGTGCAGATGCCGCCGTTCCCCTGCACGGCCACGGCGTCGGCATACTCGCCCGGCCTGACACGCACGCCACCCCAGATCTTCTCCGAGGTGTCCTGGAGCATCGCCGCAAGGTTCTTGCGGTACCGTTCGTCCTGATCGACGCCGCCGAGCCCGCCGGCGGATCTGAGCTCCTTGCGCCCCCCTGGACCCGGCGGGACGAGCGGAAACGCGTATGCGATCTCGAGCGCCTGCCGGAACGCGCTCGCATAGGCCTCACTGCCTTCGGGCCCGAACGCGCGAGCGAAGTTGGCCGCCGCTTCCGCATTGCGGCGAGCTTCCTCGCGCTGTGTCTCTGGCGTCTGGGCCTGTGCCACCGCAAGCGCGAGCGCGAGGCCTGCGGCGGCGATGACCGAACGAGCCGCGGGTATCACGTGGACCCTCCCTCTCTGCGGGCTGCCGGTCTCAGCAGGATGCTGCGGCGCCCGGATCGGTTAGACGGCCACCAAAGCAGAAGTCCGACGAAACTCTACACTGCGCCAGCCGTGTCACGAAGCGGAAAGGAGCGATCGGAGGTCACGCCGCCCGTCAACCGAGCCGATCGGCAACATCGACGGTCACGGTCAGCGCGCCCGACAGGCTGGCTGCCGACGCGGGGCTGGCGGAGGGCGATCCGGTCCCGCGGAACGTCCGCCACCACGTGACGGCGTCGTCGTGTGTCCAGGGCGCGGCACCCCGAACGCGGAGCATCTCGTCGCGCAGTGCCCGTGCGCTCTGGGGCCGCTCGCCGGCGCGCTTGCGCAGGCACTGGAGGACGAGGGCCTCGAGGTCCGGCGGAATCGGCTGCGCCGTGCGCCGCGACACCGGCACCGGCTCGGTGTGCAGGTGGTGCCCGATGATCTCGGCGACGCTGTCGCCCTCGAACACGGGATGCCCGGTCAGGAGGAAATAGGCGACGGCCCCGAGCGCGTACAGATCGCTGCGCGGATCGCCGGCATCGGGCGACGTCATGGCTTCCGGCGACATGTAGAGCGGCGTGCCGGTGAGCATACTCGACCCGGTCGTAGTCACGTCCCAGCCGTCGGGCGAGAGCGGCTTGACGAGGCCGAAGTCCACCACCTTGGCGACGTCGGGCTCGCCGCCGCGCTCTGTCAGGATGATATTGGCCGGCTTGATGTCGCGGTGCACGAGCCCGCGGCCGTGCGCCTCGGCGAGCGCGCCGCACACCTGCTCGAGAACCGCGATCACGCGCCCCGGCGGCACGGGCCCATGCGCGCGCACGAGATCCTCGAGGTTGAGGCCGTCGAGGTATTCCATCGCGTAGTAGAACACGCCGTCGGGCGTGCGGCCGTAGTCGTAGATAGCCACCGTGTTCGGGTGACTGAGATGCGCCGTCATCTGGACCTCGCGCTCGAAGCGGACGAGGTTGGCTTCGCCCGCGCGCTCCGGCGGGAGCAGCTTGATGGCGGTCGGGCGTCTCAGCATCGCGTGGCTCGCACGATAGACGACGCCCATGCCGCCTTCGCCGATCTTGTCCTCGAGCGTGTACTGTCCGAGCCGGCGCACGCGCGCGGCCTCGGTGCGCAGGCCGAAGATCACGCGCGACCCGACGGTGGCGATGGCGATGGACACGGCGCACCACGTGGCCACGTTCGCGACCGTTGCCGGCCAGGCGGTCGCCACCGCCGCCGCGGGCACGAGCGGCAGCATCGCAACGGCGCTCGCCCAGAACGTGCGCGTGGCCGTGCTCGGCACGGCAATCGCGCGGGCCATGATCGTGTTCGCGCAGGCCAGGAGGCCTGCGTAGAGGCCCGTGCCGACCGGCAGGCTGAGCGCCTGCTGCATGGCCAGGAGGCTGGCGCCCATCAGCGCGAAGAGCGTGCAGCCCACGAAGAGCGCGCCGAGCTCCAGCGCGCGCAGCGCCGGGACGGACAGCCGCGCCCGGCGCGTGACGAGCCACACCGCCGCGAAGCAGAACGACGCCGCCAGATGCAGCAGGTTGCCAGGCTGCAGCAGCGTTCCCGTGAACGTGCGCCCCGGAAAGTTCCGCAGGAACGGCCAGGTGACGAGGTTCGTCACGTAGAAGCCGAACGAGAGGGCGAAGACCCAGAAACCCCAGAGCCGGATGCGATCCTGCAGGAACGCCCGTGCGTCCGCCTGGTCCGTGCTGCCGGCCGGGAGCGCAATCGCAATGTGGTCTTTCATGGGTGTCGCGTCACGATGCGGGGCACAGAAAAATTATAGTGGCCGGCCCGTTCCTTTCGTAGAATCGCCCGATGCGGACCCTTCCAGCGCTCGTCATCATCGTCGTCTTCCCGGCGTGTGCGCGGCTCACGCCTGAACAGCAGATCGTCGAGGATGCGGTGTCGGCCCTCGGCGGCCGCGACCGCGTGCTCGCCGTCAAGACCCTCGTCCTCGACGGGGAGGGCACTCAGTTCAATCTCGGGCAGGATATGACGCCCGGTGCCGCCACGCAGACCTTCACCGTGAGCGCCTATCGCCGGGCGATCGACGTAGCGAACGGCCGGGCGCGCGCCGGGCTCAAACGCACGCCGGGCTTTGCCTACTTCCGCGGCCCCGCTCCGCAGCAGCAGACCGCCGACCTGAGCCCGGCGGAAGGCGCTCATCATCCGATCGCCATTGTCCGCCTGGCGCTCGATCCGGCCACGAAGCTCGACAACCCGCGCACCATCGGGAGCGAGAGCGTCGTCGCCATGACCACCGCCAGCGGGCTCGCGTTCACGCTGGCCATCGACACGACCACGAAGCTGCCCACGCGGGCGGTGTCGATGACCGATCACGCCGTGCTGGGCGACGTCGCCATCGAGACGAGCTTTGCCGGCTACGAAGACGTCAACGGATTGAGGCTGCCAACCCGTCTCATTACGAAGACCGACGACTTCACGACGGCGGACCTGCGCATCAGGACCCAGAGCGTCGATGCCGACCTCGGCGCGCTCGCGGAAGTGGCCCCGGCTCCGGCGCCGGCACCCCCGGCGGTTGTCGTGCAGGAGGTGACGCCCGGCGTCTGGCTCCTCGGCGGCCAGTCGCACCACAGCGTGGCCGTGGAGCGCACGGATCATCTCCTGCTCTTCGAGGCGCCGAGCGAGGCGCGCACGCTCGCCGTGATCGCGAAGGCGCGCGAGCTTCGGCCGGGCAAACCGGTCACGCACGTCGTGAACAGCCATCATCACTTCGATCATTCCGGCGGGATCCGCGCGGCCGTCTCGGAAGGGCTTACCGTCATGACTCATGGTGCGAATGCCGCGTTCTTCAGGGATCTCGTTGGCAGGTCGCGGACGATTGCGCCCGACGCGCTCACCAGGAACCCGCAGCCGCTCGAGATCGAGACCGTGGACGACGAGCTCATCCTGAAGGACGAAACGCGGCCCGTGCACCTCTATCACATCGTCGGCAGCCCCCACGGCGACGCGTTGCTCATGGCGTACCTGCCGCGGGAACGGCTGCTCATCCAGGCGGATGCCTTCGGCGCAGGCAACACCTTCAATCCGTACGCCGCGAACCTGCTGGAGAACATCAGGAAACGCAACCTGCGCGTCGATCGGATGGTATCGGTCCACGGCCCGGTTGCGCCGTTCGCCGAGCTCGTCAAGGCGGCGCAGGCGACCACCACGAACTGAACGGGCTGGAATCCCGGCTCCATGGCACCTGCGGTCACCTCGTCCCGAGTCGTCAACATCGCCGATCTCCGCGAGCTCGCCCGGCGGCGCCTGCCACGCATGGCCTTCGACTACATTGACGGCGGCGCGGACGCGGAGGTGACGCTTCGCGAGAACTGCCGCGTCTTCGAGGACGTAACCTTCCGGCCGCGGTGCGCGGTGAGGTTGCCCGCCGTCAACCTGCGGACGACCGTGCTCGGGCAGGAGATCGCGCTCCCGGTGATCCTGGCGCCAGTCGGGAGCAGCCGGATGTTCTGGCCCCGCGGCGAGGCGGCGGCGTCCGCCGCGGCGGGACAGGCCGGCACGATCTACACGCTCTCGACGCTCTCCGGCACGCGGCTCGAGGAGGTGAAGGGCGCCACGGAGGGGCCCTGCTGGTACCAGGTGTATCTCTGCGGCGGGCGCGACGTGGCGCTCGGCGCCATCGCTCGCGCGAAGGCCGCCGGGTTCTCGGCGCTCGTCGTCACGATCGATACGCCCGTCGCGGGGCTGCGCGAGCGCGATCCGCGCAACGGCGCCAGGGAGCTCGTCAGCCGGAACCTGCTGGCGATGCTGCCGTACGTCGGGCAGATGCTCGCGCGTCCACGGTGGCTGATCGATTTCTTCGCCGACGGCGGCCTCATGAACTTCCCGAACGTCCTGCTGCCCGACGGGCCGATGGGCTACACCGACGTGAGCGCGGCGCTCGAGGCGGCGGCCGTCTGCTGGGACGACCTCAGGTGGATCCGCGACGCATGGGGCGGGCCGATCGTCATCAAGGGCGTCCACATCGGCGACGACGCCCGGCGCGCGGTGGACCACGGCGCCGGCGCCGTCGTGGTGTCGAACCACGGCGGGCGGCAGCTCGACGGGGTGTCGCCGACACTCCGCGCGCTGCCGGAAGTCGTGGAGGCGGTCGGTGGCCGCGTGGAGGTGCTCATCGACGGCGGGATCCGCCGGGGCAGCGACATCGCGAAGGCGTTGGCCCTCGGGGCGCGCGCCGTGCTCGTCGGGCGCGCGTACGCGTACGGGCTGGCCGCCGCGGGTGAAGCCGGCGTGACGCGCGCGATCGACATCCTTCGATCCGACCTCGTGCGCACGCTCAAGCTGCTCGGCTGCCCCTCGGCCGGCGACCTCGATCGCTCATACGTTGACGTGCCCGGCTCGTGGACCGTCCCGTCGCGTCCGGCCTACCTGCCGGTGTCGGTCCAGAACTGAGTCAGCAGGTTTGCCGCCACCCGGCGGCGGTACTCGGCCGTCGAGCGCAGATCGTCGATGGGAGCGATCTCGTCCTGGAGCAGGCGGCGCGCCTCGTCGAGCGATCCCCCTCCGCCGAGGTGCGCCTCCGTGCGCGGCGCGCGGACGACGGTTGGAGCCACGCTGCCGAGCGCGATCCGGACGTCGTCGCCGTTGACACCGGCCATCGCGACTTTCGCAATCGCCTGGGCCGCGCGGGTCCCCACCTTGCGGAACCACTGGCGTCCCGCGATGGGCGGGATCTCGATCGCCACAATCAGCTCGTCGGAGCGCATGACCGTCTGGCGATAGCCCGTGTAGAGCTCCCGGATCGGGACTCGGCGCTCGCCGCGCGCGGCGCTCCGCAGCACGATCACCGCGTCTGCCGCGGCGAGCACGGGCAGGCTGTCGCCGGCCGGCGACGCGTTGGCGACGTTGCCCGCGACCGTGCCTCGATTCTGGATCTGCACCCCCCCGATCTCCCTCGACGCCGCAACGAGCATCGGCAGCCGCCGCCGGACGAGCGGCGAGCGGATCACGTCGGTGTAGGTCGCCAGCGCGCCGATGACCAGCCGGTCGCCGATGGCGCGGATCCCTCGCAGGGAGTCGAGCGGCCAGAGGTTGAGAAAGCGGCGCGACGCGTGGGTGCCGAAGTTCAGCGCGACGAACACGTCCGTGCACCCGGCGATCGGCGTGATCGGACCTTCGTCGCGCAGCAGGTGCAACGCGTCCCGGAGCGACCGCGGCTCGAAGAGCGACAGCATGGAGAGCGCAGTCCTCATGTCAACGCTTCACCAGCCTCGGCCGCCGCCGGCCCGACGCCCGTCCAGCCTTGACGACGGCCCGGACGATGGCGGTGTAGCCCGTGCATCGGCACAGATTGCCGGCCAGGCCCGTGCGGACCTCGTCTGCCGTCGGATGCGGGCCGAGGGCCGCCGCCGCCAGGATCATCCCCGGCGTGCAGATCCCGCATTGCGCGCCGATTTCCTCGACAAACGCCTCCTGCAGCGGATGCCTCGGGCCGAGCCCTTCGATCGTCACGACCGTGGCGCCGGCCACCTGTGCCACGGGCACGAGGCACGAGTTCACCGGAACGCCGTCGACGAGCACCGTGCAGGCGCCGCACTCACCCTCGCCGCAGCCTTCCTTGGCGCCGGTGAGGCCGCAGGCCTCGCGCAGGAGGTCGAGCAGACGCGTCATGCCCGGCGCCGTGACACGCACCCGCCGGCCGTTGATCACGAACGTGGTCCGTCGTGCGTTCGTCATAACGCCGCGAGCACGCGTTCCGGGGTCGCGGGGATCGCCGTGACCGCCACGCCGGCGTGGCGCAGGGCATTGATCACGGCGGGCGCCGGTCCGTCCATCGGCAGCTCGCCCACGCCTTTCGCACCGAAGGGGCCGTGCGGGTAGGGGTTCTCGAGGATCACGACGTCGATCGGCGGCGTATCCAGCGTCGTCGGGATGATGTAGTTGGTGAGCTGCGCGTTGGCCATCGCCCCGTCGCGCATGACGACCTCTTCGATGAGCGCGTAGCCGAGCCCCTGCACCGTGCCGCCCTCGATCTGGCCGGCGGCGAGCCGCGGATGAATCGCCCGCCCGATCTCCTGCACCGCCGTGATCCGCGTCGGCCGCACCTCGCCGGTGACCTCGTCCACGTCGATCTCCGCCACGTCACAGCCCCACGCGTACGTGCCGTAGGCGTGCCCTCGGTACGCCTCGTCGTCCCAGGACACGCCGGGAGGCTTCTCGTACTGCCGGGTGACGACGAGCGGGCCGTGCCGCTTCAGGTATTCCCGCGGGGTCATGCGGCCGAGCCTGTCGCGCATCTCTTCCGCGCACCGCTTCAAGAGGCCTCCGACGATCATGCAGGTCCGGGACGCGACGGTCGGGCCGCTGTCGGGCACGTGCGCCGTGTCGGCGGCGTGGACCTCGATCGCCTCGTAGGGCACGCCGAGCGTCTCGGCCACGATCTGCGCGAGCATCGTGCGCGTGCCCTGGCCGATCTCGGTGTTGGCCACGAGGATCCGGGCTCCGCGCGCGGTGAGCTCCAGCGAGGCGCGGGAGCCCAGCATCACTTCGCCGGCGCCCGTGAAGCCGGCGCCATGGAAGAAGAGCGACAGGCCGATGCCTCGTCGCGGCGCGCGCACCCGCCGCTTCCACTTGCGCCGGAAGTCCGTGCGTCTGACGGCCGCTCTCAGCACCTGCAGCGCGCTGCAGTCGCGGCCGAGCGCCTGCCCCGTGGCCGTCGTGTCGCCGGGGCGCAGCGCGTTGCGCTCGCGGATCGTCACCGGGTCGAGGCCGAGGCGCTCGGCGACGACGTCCATGTGCGCCTCGATCGCAAACTGTGTCTGCGGCGCGCCGAACCCGCGGAACGCGCCGTTCGGCGGCGTGTTGGTCATGACGACCCGGCCGTCGATCGCCACGTGGTCGCAGCGATACGGGCCGGAGGCGTGGATGAGGCCGCGGGAGAGGACAACCGGACTGAGCGTGACGTACGCGCCGCCGTCCATCAGCACGTCGATTTCGAGCGCCGTCAATCGCCCGTCGCGCGTCACGCCGGTCCGATGCCGGACGATCGACGGATGCCGCTTCGTCGTCGCCAGCAGGTCCTCGACCCGGTCGTAGATCATCTTGACCGGCCGCCCGGCTTTGAGCGCCAGGAGCGACGCGTGCCCGGCCAGCATCGAGGGGTACTCCTCCTTGCCCCCGAACCCGCCACCGGTTTCCGCCTGCACCACGCGCACCTTGTCGGCGGGAAGGCCGAGCAGCCCCCTGAGCGCCTTGTGGACGTAGTACGGGCATTGAAGGGACCCGTACACGGTGATGCCGCCGCCCTCGGGCACGGCGATGACGCCGTTCGGCTCGATGTAGAGCTGCTCCTGGTGCCCGGTGCGGTACTCGCCCTCGACGATCGCGTGCGCCGCCGCGAACCCGCGCGCCGTGTCGCCCTTCGCGATCCGGATCTGCTTGAACACCGTGGTCGACAGACGCGGATCGAGGACCGGATCGCGGCGGACGTAGTCGATCGCGACCCGCGCCTCGAGGAGCTTCTCGCGGCTCTCGTGCGCGACGAGCAGGATCGGCTCCGCGACGTGGCGCACGGTGCGATCGGCGAGCGCCGGCTGGTCGTCGGTGATGAGCGCGACGGCGTTGCGCCCCGGGATATCGCGCGCGTCCACGATCACGAAGCCGGTTGTGTCGAAGGGAAAGGCGATCGACGCGATCTCTCCCGACGGGATCGTCGAGCGAACGGTCATCCCGTGCAGCATGCCGGGAAAGGCGAGGTCATCGACGTAGAGGGCCGTCCCCGCGACCTTGCCGTCGCCGTCGATCCGCCGCACGTTCTTCCCGACGGTTCGCAGTTGTGCACGCATCTGGCCGACATCGTAACCCGAGTCGAAAACTGAAACTCGCGTTTCAGTGTTGAAGCCGGGGCGAGGGCCCGGGCCCCGGCCGGCCGGGCAATGCCGCGGGTACGGGCGGTTCGCGTGATGGCAGGGCGCTTGACTGCTCGGGATCAGCTTCTCGCCGGGACGTTCGGGACGTTGAGCTGTCTGACCAGGAGGGATGATGCGGAAGCTGTGCCTCGCCGGCGTCGTGACCGCGCTCGCGCTCGGCGGATCGACGGCCTGCGCGTCGAAGAAGTTCGTGCGGTCGAGCGTCGGCGCCACCAACGACAAAGTCAACGCGATGATCGCCTCGCTCGAAGAAACGCAGGTGCGGACCGGCCGGAACGAGCGGCGCATCGCCGAGGTGGACGCGAAGACCGGCGCCGCGGCGCAGGCCGCCCAGGCGGCGCACACCGTCGCCTCCGGCGCCTCCGGCGCCGCGAAAGCGGCCGGCGCGAGGCTCGAGGCCATCGACAAGGCTTCGAGGCGGCTCATCTACGACGTCGCCCTGAGCGCCGATGAGCGGCACTTCGCATTCGGCCGGGCCGAGCTGCCGGCCGAGGCGAAGGTCCGGATCGACGCGCTCATCCACGAGCTCACCGACGACCCGCAGAACGTATTCATCGAGATCGAGGGGCACACCGACAGCATCGGGCCGCATGCCACGAACGTGAAGGTCGGGCTGGCGCGCGCGCAGGCCGTGCAGCGCTACCTCTACGACGTGCACCAGATTCCGCTCCACAAGATGAACGTCATCAGCTTCGGCGAGGATCGGCCGGCGGCCTCGAACGGGACGGAAGCCGGGCGCGCGCAGAACCGGCGCGTGGTGATACGGATACGGGCGTAGCGCAAGATTCAAGATGCAGCATGCAAGATGCAACTGCATCTGGCATGCTGCAGCCTGAATCGGAATCTCAGTGCCGGCGGGTGATCTCGCCCACGACGACGGCGAGCTGGTCGGGGTCGATGGGCTTCTCCATCTGATCGGTGAAGCCGGCGTCGAGCGCCGCGCGACGGTGGCTTTCGCCGGCGTAGGCCGTCAGCGCGAGGGCAGGCAGGCTGTCGTTGGTGGACTCGTGAAGCTCGCGCAGCAGCGTGAAGCCGTCCTGGCCGGGCATGCCGATGTCGGCCACCAGCACGTCCGGCATCCGCTCGCGGCACAGGCTGATCGCCTCGTCGGCTGATCGCGCCGTCCGCACGTGGGCGCCTCGTCGCCGCAACGCCTCGGCCACGAGATCCAGCGAGTCCGGTTCGTCATCCACCGCCAGCACGTGCAGCCCCTCGAGCGACGGAACGCCGGTCGGACGCGCTGGTGCGCCGGATCGCGTCCCGACACCGCCACGCGTCGGCTCGGCGATCGACGGAGCGCCCCTCCGGCCTGCCGGCGCGGCCGCCTGCGACGGCGCCGCGTGCGGCAGGACCGCGATGCGCGCCGCCGCCGGAAGTGGAAGCGTGACAGTGAACGTGGCGCCCTGGCCGATGCCCTCGCTGTGGACCGTCACCGTGCCCGCGTGTGCCTCGACCAGGTGACGCACGATCGCGAGCCCGAGCCCAAGCCCGCCGGCCATCCTCGTCGGCGCCGCATCGGCCTGCCAGAAGCGATTGAAGACGAACGGCAGCTGGTCCGGCCCGATCCCCTGTCCCGTATCGGCCACGACGATCTGCACGCAGGCGTCGCCCTGGCCGACCGTCACCGCCACCTGGCCGTCGGCGGGTGTGAACTTGGAGGCGTTCGAGAGCAGGTTCCACACCACCTGCCGCATGCGGTTCGGGTCGACGACGAGCAGCGGCACGGGATCGATCTGCGCTGACAGCCCCAGGCGCTTGGCGGCGAGAGAGGGGCCAAGCGTCTCGAGCGAATCGCGAACGAGCTGCGCCACGTCGGTCTCCTCCGGCTTCAGCCGGAGCTGCCCGGTGACGATCCGCGAGACGTCGAGCAGGTCGTTCACGAGGTTCGCCAGCGCGTCGGCGTTGCGATCGACCGCCTCGATGGCCCGCGCCGTCGCGCCCGGGGCGATCGACCCCGTGAGCAGCATGCGCGTCCAGCCGAGCACCGCGTTGAGCGGCGTGCGCAGCTCGTGCGATACGGTGGCGAGGAACTCGTCCTTCAGCCGGTTCGCTCGTTCCGCCGACTGGCGCGCCGCGCGCTGCTCCGACACGTCACGGAACACGAGCACGGCGCCGAGGCGGTCGCCGTTCTCGTCGACAACCGAGGCGCCGCTGTCGACGACCGGATGCTCGGCCCCGTCGACCGAGAGCAGCAACCGCTCCTTCCGGGGGCCCAGGATGGTGCTTTCCCTGAGCACGCCTTCCCGAAGCATCCCCTCGATACGGCTGCTGATGAGCTCGCGCGAGGGCTCGTCGAGAATCCGGTACACCTCGGCGACCGGACGGCCGGCGGCCCCCTTCAAGAGCCATCCCGTGAGGCGCTCCGCCACCGGATTCATGAACGTCACACGGCCCTGACGATCCGTCACGATGACCGCGTCGTCGATGCTCCAGAGCGTGGCCCGCAGCGTGGCCGCCGTCCGGCGCCCCCGCTCGATGATGGCGCTCATGAAGAGCGACACGACGACGAAGATCGCCAGCCGCACGACGTCGTCGCCGTCGGCGACGTGCAACGAGAAGGCCGGCGGCAGCAGGTAGTAGGCAATGCCCACGATCACGACGAAGCAGGTGAGGAGGCCGGCCCAGAGCCCCGCATACCACGCCGCGGTCATCACGCCCGCCATCGGGAGCAGATAGGGCGCGTGCATCTGCAGGGCCGGGCCGATCACCGTCGCAAACAGGCTGACAGCGGCCAGGGCGACGGCGACGAGCACGCGGCGGAGGAGCATCCGTCGAATTGTAGCCTCTGGTCTCTGGTCTTGAGTCTTTGGTCTTTCGCCCCCGGCCCTGGGTCCTGGGGATTGGGAGTTGGGAGCTGGGATTGGGAGTTGGCGGAGTTGGGAGTTGGGGATTGGGAGTTGGGTCTTGGGGATTGGGGTTGGGAGCTGGGATTGGGAGTTGGAGATTCGTTACGAGAGCAACGCGGCGGCGAGGAGCAGGCCGGCGGCGGCGAGGAGGAACCTGGGATACAAATCCTCCGTGTTCTCGGCCACGCTCGTTTCGGCCGCCTGGCGGCGCGTGGCGGCGATGATGGCGTTGGCGATCTCCTGGTCCGTCGCCCGATCCAGCTCGAAGTACCGGCCTCCGC